>JANXXL010000359.1 GCA_025350625.1 Bryobacterales bacterium
ATCGCGATCATTCACGCTGATGAACACGCGTCCTTTATCGGGCAGTGGGGTTCCCGCGCTCAGCTGGGCTTTTGCGAACGCTTCTCCGAAGTTCTCTCCCACGCCCATCACTTCGCCGGTGGAACGCATCTCCGGACCCAGGGTGGGGTCGACGCCGGGAAATTTATTGAACGGAAACACCGGGGATTTCACGAAATATTGCGGGACACTGAGTACTCCGGTGGCGTTGGTGAAATCCGCGATGGTCTTGCCCAGCATCACGCCGACTGCGATCCTGGGCACGGCCACGCCGGTAGCTTTGCTCACATAGGGCACGGTGCGGGACGCGCGCGGGTTCACTTCGAGGACATACACTTTCCCGTCCTTCACGGCGTACTGCACGTTCATCAGTCCGATGACAGTGAGCGCGCGAGCGAGTCGCTCGGTATAAGCTTTGATGGTCGCGAGGGTTTCCGGCGCGAGCGAGGTCGGGGGCAGCACGCAACTGGAATCGCCGGAGTGCACGCCGGCTTCTTCAATATGCTCCATGATCCCGGCGATCAACACTGCGCCGGTTGCATCTGCAATGGCGTCGACGTCGACTTCGGTGGCGTCTTCAAGGAAACGGTCGATCAGCACTGGGCGGCTTTGCGAGAAGCTGACGGCTTCCTGCATGTAACGGCGCACCGTGTCCTCATCGTAGGCAATAACCATGGCGCGTCCGCCCAGCACATAACTCGGGCGCACCAGCACCGGAAAGCCGATGGAGCGGGCTACCGCGCAGGCTTCGTCGACGTTCGTTGCGGAGCCGTTGGCCGGGGACGGAATTTTCAAGTCGTCGAGAAGTTTGCCGAAGAGCTTGCGGTCTTCGGCCAGATCGATGTTGCTGGGGTCGGTGCCGATGATGGAGATTCCAGCGGCTTTCAGCGGGAGAGCCAGAGTGAGCGGTGTCTGGCCGCCGAACTGGACGATCACGCCATCCGGCTTCTCCGTGTCGCAAATATTTAAGACCTCTTCGAGTGTGAGCGGTTCGAAGTAGAGACGATCGCTGGTGTCATAGTCGGTGGAGACGGTTTCAGGGTTGCAATTTACCATGATCGACTCGACACCGAATTCCTGCAAAGCGAACGACGCGTGGCAACAGCAGTAATCGAATTCGATGCCTTGACCGATGCGATTCGGCCCGCTACCGAGAATCATCACCTTCTTGCGCGAGGAGACATTCGCCTCGCACTCAGATTCGTAGCTTGAATAGAGATACGGAGTGAAGCTCTCGAACTCCGCGGCGCAGGTATCCACGCGATTAAAGACCGCGACCACACCCAATTCTTTTCGCCGCTCACGGACATCCAGCATCGGAACGTTCCAGGCCCGCGCCAGATAACTATCGGAGATACCGTCGCGTTTAGCGGCTAAAAACTGCTCGCGTGTGGCAGCCGCGAAGTTTCCTTTGGCCAGGCCGGTTTCGAGATCCACCATCTCGCGCACCTGACGCAAAAACCAGGGATCGATGGCGGTCAGTTCGTGCACTTGGGCCTCGGTGTAACCGCGCTCGAAGGCGAAGCGGATGTAACCCAACCGGTCCGGATTGGGCGTAATGAGGCGCGCTTCAATCAGTTCCGGCTGATACTTGGTGGCGCCATCGGCTTTGCCGGTCTCGAGACTCCGCATGCCTTTGCCCAGCGCCTGCTTGAAGGTGCGCCCGATGGCCATCACTTCGCCGACGCTCTTCATCTGTGTGCCCAGCACCGGCTCGGCGCCGGGGAATTTCTCGAATTGCCAGCGCGGGATCTTCACCACTACGTAGTCGATGGTGGGCTCGAAGCAGGCGGGCGTCAGACGCGTGATGTCATTCTTAATCTCATCGAGGCGGTAGCCGACCGCTAGTTTGGCGGCGATTTTCGCGATGGGGAAGCCGGTGGCTTTCGAAGCGAGCGCCGAGCTGCGAGAGACGCGCGGGTTCATTTCGACAATCACCATGCGGCCGGTCTTGGGATCGATAGCGAATTGCACGTTCGATCCGCCGGTATCGACGCCAATTTCGCGCAGACATGCGAGAGCGCCGTCGCGCATCATCTGATACTCGCGGTCGGTGAGTGTCTGTGCGGGCGCTACCGTGATGGAATCACCGGTGTGCACGCCCATAGGGTCGAAGTTTTCAATCGAGCAGACGATGATGGCGTTATCCGCCAGGTCGCGCATCACTTCGAGCTCGAATTCTTTCCAGCCGAGGACGCTCTCTTCGACCAGGACCTCATGCACCGGCGACAGGTCGATGCCGCGCTCCAAAATCTCTTCGGCCTCTTCGCGGTTATAGACGATACCGCCGCCCGCGCCACCCATGGTGAAACTGGGCCGCAGGATAACCGGATAGCCGATCCGTGCGGCGAATTCCAAGCCTTTATCAATCGAATTGACGAGCTGCGACTGCGGCAGATCCAGGCCGATCTTCTTCATGGCGTCTTTGAAGAGCAGCCGGTCTTCCGCCTTTTTGATGGAATCGATCTTGGCGCCGATCAGTTCCACGCCGTATTTGTCGAGCACGCCGGCCTCGGATAAAGCCACCGCCAGATTCAGGCCGGTCTGGCCCCCTACGGTCGAAAGCAGGGCGTCGGGACGCTCGCGCCGGATCACCTCTTCGGCGTATTCGACGCTGAGAGGTTCCACATACGTGCGGTCGGCCAAGTCGGGGTCCGTCATGATAGTGGCCGGGTTTGAATTGATCAGCACTACTTCGTAACCGTCGGCCTTGAGAGCTTTGCACGCCTGCGCGCCGGAGTAGTCGAATTCGCACGCTTGGCCGATGATGATGGGTCCGCTGCCTATGATCAGGATGCGATGAATGTCGTTGCGGCGCGGCATCAGGCGGGTTGGTCCATCAACTTCACGAAGTCGTCGAACAGATAATGGGAATCGTGCGGGCCGGGTGCGGCTTCCGGATGATATTGCACGCAGAACACCGGGTGGTTGCGGTGCCGGAAGCCTTCGAGCGTTTCGTCATTCAAATTCGTGTGGGTGATTTCAAGCTCATTCAAATTCAACGAATCGGCGTCTACGGCGAATCCATGGTTGTGGGATGTGATTTCGACGCGGCCGGTGACTTGATTGAGCACCGGATGATTCGCGCCGCGGTGGCCGAATTTAAGCTTGTATGTTTTGCCGCCCAGCGCGAGTCCCAGAATCTGATGACCCAGGCAGATGCCGAAGATGGGCACCTTGCCGATCAGTTTGCCGATCTGCTGCGCTGGATACGTGAGCGGTTCCGGATCGCCCGGTCCATTGGATAGAAACACGCCATCGGGCTTGAGCGCGATGACATCCTCTGCGGTGGTGCCCGCGGGAACTACCGTCACGCGGCAGCCGGAGTGGACCAGGCGGCGCAGTATATTACGCTTGATGCCGAAATCATAAGCGACGACGTGGTGGCGGATCTCGGCGGCGGCGCTCTCCCGGTCCGAAGGCGAACAGTGGACCACGCCCTGGTTCCAGTCGTATCTATGCGCGGTACTCACGCGCGTGGCGAGATCCAGCCCAGACATGGAAGGGGAGCGGCGGGCACGCTCGACTAAGGCTTGAGGGTCCGTCCTTTGATCGCTGGAGGACGCCGCCCACAACACTCCGCGCATCACGCCGCGCGAGCGCAAATGCCGCACCAGGCGGCGTGTGTCGATTCCCGAAATCACCGGCACGCCGCTGTTACTCAGAAATTGCTGGGCCGTCTCATCCGCGCGCCAGTTGCTTGAAAGTGGCGAGAACTCGCGCACCACCAAGCCTTCGATGTGCGGCTTGGCGGCTTCATTGTCACCCTCATTCGAGCCGTAATTGCCGATTTGCGGATAAGTAAGGACCACGATCTGGCCCGAATAAGACGGATCGGTGAAGACTTCCTGATAGCCCGTGATAGCGGTATTGAACACCACTTCGCCTGTGCGTTCTACGGGCGCACCAAAACTACTTCCCTCGAAGACCGTACCGTCTTCCAGGGCGAGGACTGCTGGGTTCAATGGGGCTTGTTCCTCCAGATTCGGGGGTAACTTCTATTTGACCATAGTGGTGGTGTTACGTCCACCTTGTACACTAATAACATCCCCGTCCGATGAATATCGAGACCGCCACAGTCGCATTCGATGAGTTGGAACTCGAATGCGGAGTCACGCTCGCGCCGGTCGATTGCGCTTATGAGACTTACGGGACTCTGAACACCGCCAAAAGCAATGCCATCCTGGTCGCGCACGCATTTTCCGGCGATGCGCACGCCGCCGGTGAAGGGGGCTGGTGGTCCAACATGGTGGGCCCCGGCAAGGGATTTGACACTGATCTGTATTTCGTCATCTGCGCGAATGTGCTGGGGGGATGTCGAGGCACCACTGGACCTGGGTCGATCAATCCGGTTACCGGTTGCCCGTGGGGCATGGCGTTCCCGGCGGTCACCATTGCCGACATGGTGCGCTTGCAGAAGAAGCTGATTGATCATTTGGGCATCCCACGGCTGCTGGCGGTGGCGGGCGGATCGATGGGCGGGATGCAGGCGCTCGAATGGGCCGTGGCTTATCCGGACCGCGTACTGGCGGCGCTGCCGATCGCCACTACCACGCGCCACAGCGCGCAACAAATAGCCTTCAATGAAGTCGGGCGCCAAGCGATTATGGCGGACCCCGATTGGAACAGTGGAAATTACTACGATCGCCGTCCGCCGGCGCGTGGCTTGGCCGTGGCGCGGATGGTGGGTCACATCACCTACATGAGCGATGAGAGCATGCGCGAAAAGTTCGGCCGGCGACTGCGCTCCTCGGACGAGTTTGAGGTGGAAAGCTACCTGAAGTATCGCGGCTACAAGTTTGTCGACCGCTTCGATGCCAATTCGTATTTGTACATCACGCGCGCCATGGATAGTTACGACTTAACGCAGCGCGGGTCGCTGCAAACTCTGTTTGAAAACATCGCGACGCGCTTTCTGGTGATCAGTTTCACATCGGACTGGCTGTATCCCAGCTACCAGTCGCTCGAAATCGTCAGCGCGCTGCGCAGCCGCAACTGCGACGTGGCGTATGTGAACCTGGCGGCGGTGTACGGCCACGACTCCTTTCTGGTGGAGGTGAAGGAGCAAACCGAGATCGTGCGCGGTTTCCTGGGGAGCACTTTCCGGGAGGGCGCTCGTGGGGGTTCGTGAAATCTACGGGCGCAGCGATTACGCCATCATCGGCGAGCTGATCGAGCCCGGCACGCGCGTGCTCGATCTCGGTTGCGGCGAAGGGCTTCTGCTGGCCTGGCTCAAGGAAAACAAGCAGGTCAACGCACGCGGCGTCGAGATGGTCGGCGCGAGCGTGCAGAAGGCCATCGCGCGCGGGGTTTCCGTGTATCAGGGCGATCTCGAAACGGCTCTCGAAGATTATCCCGACGGCGCCTTCGATTATGTGATTCTCAGTCAGACGCTGCAGGAGACGCGCCACCCGCTGAAGGTTCTCGAGAGCATGTTGCGCATCGGGCGCTATGCTATTGTGGCGTTCCCCAACTTCGGACACTGGAGCGTGCGCTGGGCGCATTTGTGGACCGGGCGCGCTCCCAAGACCGAGCTGTTTCCGCATGACTGGTACGATTCGCCCAATATTCATTTCCTCACCGTGTTTGATTTCGCAGCGTTGGCCCATAAACAGCATTGGAAAATTGAACGCAGCATGTTTCTCGCCGGTGGCAGCCAGGTGAAGACATTTCCAAACATGATGGCGGAAGTGGCGGTGTTTCTGTTCTCGGCGTCGCCATGACTTTCAGCGGAGATGCCGGCAAGCGGCTGGATCACTTTCTGCAAGAACACATGCCGCAGTTCAGCCGGTCGCGGCTGCAGACCTGGATCAAAGAGGGCCGCGTTTTGGTGAATGGCGCCGGTACCAAGCCTTCGGTCCTGCTGCGCGGCGGTGAGCGAGTGGAGGTCTCGCCTGCCGGCCCAGTGCCGCTGCAGGCCGCGCCGGAAGATCTGCCGCTCGAAGTCCTGTATGAAGACGCTTCGATGATGGCCATTAACAAGCCGGCTGGCTTAGTGGTTCATGCGGGGGCGGGTGCGAGCTCGGGGACCTTGGTGAATCGCCTGGTGCATCATTTTTCGACGCTCTCTCAGGTTGGCGGCGACCTTCGTCCGGGCATCGTGCATCGATTGGACAAGGGCACCAGCGGAGTCCTGCTGGTCGCCCGGAACGATGCCGCGCACCGCGCTTTGGCAGCGCAGTTCGCTGGGCGCACGGTCGAGAAGACTTACCTCGCATTGGTACATGGGCACGTGCGTCACGAACAAGGCAGGGTCACCACGCCGATTGCGCGCGATCCAGTCCGCCGCATTCGAATGACGGCAAAACTGGGGACCGGCCGGTCCGCACTCACCGAGTATCGCGTCGTCAGGCGTTTCGAGAAATTTACGTATCTGGAAGTGCGCATCGGCACCGGGCGGACGCATCAAATCCGGGTCCACCTAGCGAGCATAGGACATGCGGTCGCGGGCGATAGGGTTTACGGCGCGCCGCAAGCCCAAAGAATGTTTCTTCACGCGTGGCGCATTGCTTTCGTCAGCCCCGCGACGGAGCAACGTGTCTCTGTCGAAGCGCCGTTGCCCCTAGAACTCGCTGATTGGCTGGCGAGTCTATAATTGATAGTGTTCCTATGAGGTATTCTCTGGCCACCCTGTTGTGCCTCGCGCTCCCTTTGGGCGCGCAAGCCCCGCGGCGTCCCGAGCCGGCCAAGCAGGTCTCGCCCGATGAAGATCCGGCTGCGCGCATTACGCTGGACGTCACGCGCGTGAACATGTTGTTCACCGTGTCCGACAAAAAAGGGCGCTTCGTCACCGATCTGAATAAGGAAGAATTCGAGATTTTCGAGGCCAAGAAGCCGCAGACCATCCTGGAATTCACCGCCGAGACCAATCTTCCGCTGCGCATCGGCATCCTGATCGACACCAGCAACAGTATCCGCGAGCGCTTTCGTTTCCAGCAGGATGCGGCCACCGATTTCATCAACGCCGTGATCCGCCCCGGTCAGGACAAAGCCCTGGTGGTCAGCTTCGACAGCAATGCCGAGATGGTGTCCGACTTGACGGATTCAACGGAACAGCTTTCGAAGGCGATCCACAGTTTGCGCCCGGGCGGCGGCACATCGCTCTACGATGCAGTGTATTTTACCTGCAAGGAAAAGCTGATGGGCGATCAGCCGCGCGACAAGTTCCGCCGCGCGATCGTTATCCTGAGCGACGGCGAAGACAACGACAGCCGGTATTCGCGTGCACAGGCGCTCGAAATGGCTCATAAGGCCGATGTGGTCATTTACACCATCTCTACCAATATTTCGCGTATTCCGACGGACGGCGACAAGATCCTGCGCTATTTTGCGGAGGAAACCGGCGGCCTGCCGTTCTTCCCGTTCAAGTCGCAGGACCTGGAGCAATCTTTCGAAAACATCGCCAACGAGCTGCGTCACCAGTACAACGTGTTTTACCGCCCGGAACCGCTCAAGGCCGACGGGCTGTATCACGCCGTGGACATTCACGTGAAGGGCCGCAAGGATCTGATGGTTCGCGCCCGCCACGGTTATTACGCACCGAAGCTCTAATCAGTCAGATGAGAATTCTGATCCACTGGTTCATTACTACCGTTGCGCTGGTGGTCGCCGCCTGGCTCGTCCCCGGTATCCGCGTCGAGCGTGAGGCGTGGACTGTGTTTGCCGGGATGGCCATCATATTAGGTTTAGTAAACGCTTTCGTGAAGCCGCTGCTGGCGTTCATGTCCTGCCCGCTGATCGTCCTCACACTCGGGCTTTTTGTTTTGGTGATTAACGGAATCACCTTGTGGCTGGCGGCAGCCATTGCGGTGCGGGTTTTTCACGTGGGCTTTTACGTGGATGGCTTCGTGCCGGCCTTTTTGGGTGCGCTGATCGTAAGCATCGTATCGGTGATGCTCACTGCCTTGCTCGGCCCGCGGCGCCCCGCCGCGCAGTAATCAGAAAATCAGTTTCAATCCCAATTGGATCTGCCGTGACGACGTCGCCGTCGCGGTGATCAATCCCGCCGATGGATTCACGCCGCTTGCTGAGAATACAGCGGCGTTGGGAGTGCCATAGTTTGCGTGATTCAGCAGATTGAAAGCCTCGGCGCGGAACTGCAAGCTGGCTTTCTCGCGAATGGCGGTGGATTTCATCAGGGAAAGATCCACCGTTGCCAAACCGGGTCCTTGGTATACTCCCCGGCCCAAACTTCCCCAGGTGCCGGCAGCCGGAAGCAGGAATGCGGCCGGATTGAACCACTGATTCGGGTTGCCTGTGACGACGGGTCCGGTGAATGCCGGATTGAGCGAGGGGCGGTCAGGATTGCGAGTGTCGCCATCGCCCGAGCGATTGGAACCGACCGTGGGCGTGAACGGGAATCCGCTCAACAACGTGGTAATTGTATTCAGTTGCCAGCCGCCCACCACGTGCCCGACTGCGCCAGAGCCGGTCATCCAACGCTTGCCCTTACCAAACGGCAACTCATAATGCGCGGAGATGCTGGCCTGATGAGTCGCGTTCAATGCGGATGGGCCCCAATCTCTCCGCACATTGTTGCGATCAAGAGTCATCTGCGATTGATTGTTGGACTGAGCTCCGGTCAACCCGGAGTTCAAATCCAAACTCTTCGACCAGGTATAATTCACGCGGAATTGCAAGCCCTGGCTTAAGCGCCGTACGATATCGGTCTGCAGAGCATTGTAGCTGCTATTGCCCTCCGTATACCAAAAGAACCCTGCGCCCACCGAAGGATTCGGGCGCGTTCCCACGGGAAAATATTGCGCACCCTGCAGGACGTGGCTCTGATTGGCGGCTGTTGCCGGTGCGCCGCTGGCGGCGACTCCACCGGCCGTGCATCCGGCCGCGCTCGCGCAGATTGCCGCAGGAATGGTGTTGGGATCTAGGCTGAGCAGGCCGTGGTAACCAAACGAACCTACGTAAGCCACGCGCAGAACGGTATTGGCGCTTAAATGCTGTTCGACGGTGAAGTTCCACTCTTGAACCGTGGGAGTCTTCGCGTCCGCCTGGACGCCCTGCGGCGAGAAGACCGTACAGCCCGGCGGCACACCGGACCCCCCGGTGCAGGAGGCAGGAGGCTGCACGCCCGGGGTGATCGGGGTAATCTGCGAAAGCGCCCCGGTAAACGAGGCTGAGCCGTTATAAGGTGGCAAGGCATTCACCAGGAAGGCGAGGTTGTCGATTAGCGAATAATAGGTTCCGAAACCGGCGCGGACGGCGGTGTTGCCATTGCCAAACGGGTCCCACGCGAGAGCCACCCGGGGCCCAAAAAGCTTTTTAGCATTGTTCTTACTGAAGACGGAATTGCCGACTACCGGGTTGGTCACGAGGACTCCATTGGCATCGGTCACATAGTTGGCGGCGCGGCCCGAGGCCTCGTTCCAGCCGTCCGTGAACTCATGGCGGATGCCTGCGCGCAGCGTCAGATTGGGGCGCAGCTTGATGGTGTCTTCGACATACCATGCGCCCAACCAGCTTCGCCAGCCGAGCGGCGAGGGATTGGGGAGCACCTGAAACGTGGTGACGGTGCCTTGCAAAAAGGTGGTCAGGCTCGCGAAATTCGCGAGACCAATCCGGCGCGAACCGGTATCTTCGTTATCGCGCAGGCGCTGGAACCACACTCCGAAACTGATCTGATGGTTGCCTTTCACCCATTGGACGCTGTCGGTGAGGGTAAAGAGATTGCGCCGGTTGGAAACGCCTGCGGCGTTATTGGGACCGGCGGCGGTGATCCCCGAAATCCCGGTGGTGGTGGTGCCGCCGCTGACAACGATTCCGCCCGGGCCTTGCCCGGTGACGAAATCCAAGCTGGATGGAAACGATGCGAACGGAGCCGAACCGAAATTGAATGCGGCGCGGGAGAATCCAAACGTGAAACTGTTTACGACGCTGGGCGAAAAAATGTGGGTTTCATGCAGACTCGCTACCTGGCTGCGCAATGCCACGGCCGATCCAAACAACGGATCGGACTGCGGAATGATGCTATTGCCGTCATCGATCGTGTAGGAACCCGATATAGAGTCGTTATTGTTGAGAATGTAGTCCGAGCGCAGCGTTCCAAAGTTTTCGTGGATGCTCTGCTTGGGATTGTAAAAGGCCTTCGCGGTTCCGCTGTTGACCAATATTGCCGAGTTGGTGGTGGAGGGCACCAGTAACTCAGGACCATTGGCCACCGGCCAGAAAGACATGTATTGCAACATGTTCTGATTAAGTCTGGGAACAAGTACAGGCGCACCAGTTGCGGGATTCGGAAGGAAGCCACGGCGCGTCTGGTCGTCTGGGACAACGCTTAAGTTGGTAACGGCCAGGCGCTGCTGGAACCCTTCATAGTTGCCGAATAGAAATACGCGGTCTTTCTTTACAGGGCCGCCCAGCGCGGCTCCGAACTGGTTTCTGCGAAATGCGGGGACGAAGTTCTGATCGAATGTGTTGCGGGTATCGAGCGCATTGTTGCGGAGAAATTCAAATAGCGATCCGTGCAGTCGATTGGTGCCGGATTGCGTTACCACCGTGACCTGTGCGCCTGCGCGCTTGCCGTATTCGGCGGAGTAAGTCTCCGTCAGCACGTTGAATTCGCGCACCGCATCTATTCCGAGCAACTCTCCGCTCACGCCGCCTGGAGTTACAGAGAGCTGGCTGGAGCCGGTGTACTCAACGCCATTGAGCAGGAACAGATTGTCCAAGGGCCTTCGTCCTGCAACCGTGAAGGTGTTTCCCATGCTGGTGACGGTATTCGGGCTTTTCAATCCATAGCTGATCGCGCCCGGATTGAGTGCGATCAGATTGTCGAAGCTGCGGCCGTTGAGCGGCAGATCCTTTACTTCACGCTCGCTGACGAACCCGGAAACGGAGGACGTGGTGGTATTCACCACCGGGGCCTCCGCCACCACCGTTACCTGCTGCACCAAGTCGCCTACTTCGAGTTGCAGGTTCAGAACCGCTTCCTGGCCTACAGCCAGATTGATACCAGTGCGGGATATCGCCTTAAATCCGGGTTTCTCCGCTTTCAGTTCCTGCTGCCCTATTGGCAGGGAAAGTAAACGAAAGTTGCCATCCGCATCGGTGGTGACAGACCGCGTCGCGCCGGTCTCGACGCTTTTCACGGTTACGCTGACACCACTCACAGGGGAGCCTGTTGCGTCCTCCACCCTGCCGGAGATAGCGGCCGATACCTGAGCGCGCAGGAGCCCAGGCGCAATCAGGAAGCATCCAAGGAGAAAATGCCGGAAGCGCGATGTCCTCATACAACCCCCTATTTCAGCCTTAGCTAGTTTATATATAGTTGCATGCTAATGGGCCGATTTGCAGAGCCGAATGGCAGATCTGCGCCATCACGGACGCAATTCTCAAGGTTTTCGCTTTACTGGACCTAGCGCGCCGGAGCGTTCACGTCTTACGGCTTGCCGAACTTCGCGGCGTCAATCGGGACATTGGTCTTTACATCGGTGAGCTGAAAAACGTCCCTCCCATCCAGCCACGAGAACGTGTATTTGAACGGGAATTTGATTCCGCCGACGTCTCGGTAATCGGAGTAGTCAATCTGCGTAGGAACGCGGCCGATGGGCGAAGCGCTGTAGCGCACCAGCCGCAGCAGCAGTCCCGACTGTGAGTCGAAGTACAGAGTCGCGATAAATCCCCTGGGCCCGCTGCCCTGTACCACCCGAACCTCGCGATCGCCGATGCTATCCGGCGCACCTACGCGCCAGTTGTTGAGATTTTGTTTAATCTGTCCCGGGAAGGACATTTGGGCGTCGAGTCTGGCTCCGTCGAGCTCGCTGCCGGTCAGTTCAAACTCGGCGAAAAGTCCGCGCGGCGATTTGATCCAGCCGGCGCGGCCATTGTAGGCCCTGGTGCTGTCCCCGCGTTCCGGGTGGTCTTTGAAGGAGATCTGGGTGGTGCGCTGATCCGGTGATTTCGCGAAAATCTGGAAGGATCCTCCGCCCCCAAGCCCCTCGTACCCGAGACTGCTCCCGGTGGCGATAAAGCTGGTAAGGCCTGCCAGCCGCTCAGCTCCGCCCACCGCCTGGATATATTTGTCGAGAATCTCGGTCGCTGGCGGCTGTCCTTCTGCTGGCACGACAATGTCGTTCTTCTCGTCGTTGGGAGTGCCGTAGAGAGTATCGAGAGCGATGGTGGTAGAGGGCATGGTGCGGCCGTGATGGCACGTCCAGCACGTTACCATCTGAACTCCGCCAAAGTTGGTGCGATTGATGCCTGCTACCATTTCCACCATTCTGCGCGCGGTCTTCTTCTTCGGAGTATCGAATTCCCAATTCACCTTGTCGGTGCCGGCTGCAAAGTGGCAGTCGGCGCAATCGTAGCCGAGGGCGGCTGCCATCACTCCCATGCTCCCCAGGAAATCGCTCACGGTGAGACCCTTGAGCGTGCTGGTGGTGACGTTTTTGAAAGCCACTCCTGCATTCTGCCCGGAAGGAGGCGTCGACGCCGGGGCTTGCGCGGCCGCCGGTCCCGCCCAGGGGATACCAACCAGCAACAGCATCGTTCCTACCCCAACGGCCAGCATCAGGCGACTCGACCAAGGCTTCATAGTGTTTCTCTCCTTAAGAAAATGTGTGCTGCAAGATGCAGGCCGGGATATGCGTTCCGGCTTTTGACCGACAACCAGTATACATCCAGGTCCGGTCGTCAGTCCGACTAAACGCAGGAGTCGGCACGAAAATCGCAGAAACTATCTTGACGCGTGCCACGGGTCAGTGCGTTAATGTATACGCGAGGCAAAATTGTGTTAACGTATCAGGAGCGTGGAGGTAACTTATGAAATTTAAAACCTTGTCTGTTCTAGCGGTCGGCGGGACCCTGCTGGTCTCCGGGATCCCCTTGTTAGCCCACCATTCTTTTGCGGCCGAGTATGACTCGACCAAGCCCATCACCTTGAAGGGCGCGGTCACCAAAATGGAATGGCAGAATCCGCATGCGCGTTTCTACGTGGATGTAAAGGATGATGGCGGCGCCGTTACCAACTGGGAATTCGAGCTTGGCAGCCCCAACGGTTTGATGCGGCGCGGCTGGACTCGGGCCTCTCTCAAGCCGGGCGACACTGTGACCATCGAAGGCTATCTGGCCAAGGACGGCGCTCATCTCGCTAACGCCCGCAACGTGACCCTCGGCGACGGTCGCAAGATCTTCGCGGGTGCCGCGGAAGATGGCGGTCCGACCAAGTAAACGGCGTTTGGCCTAACCCGGTTGGGCCAACTAGGGACGCTCGCTTGAAGCGGCTGACTGCTAACGGGGCCGGTGCGTTCACGCTTTCGGCCGCAAGAATATGAGTTTGGAATTGGCCCAAACGGAAGTGTCTTCAGCGGCGTGGGAGGCAATACAAGGCGCCTACGACCTCCAGGTGCATGTCGCCCCCGATGTGATCGAGCGCCGCATTGACGATATCGATCTGGCTAAAGAATTCCTGGCGCGTGGACTAAAAGGATTCGTCCTCAAGTCGCATTATTTCCCGACAGCCGAACGCGCGAAGGTGGTGACCAAGGCTGTGCCGGGTATCCACGCCTTCGGCGCGATTACACTCAACCATAGCGTCGGCGGGCTGAATCCGGTGGCTGTCGAAATGGCGGGACGCTCCGGCAACAAGATTGTCTGGATGCCGACCGTCGACGCTGCAAACGAGACTGCGGGGCGTCCCGATGGCACTAAGTCCAAGCTGCCTTTCTGGGCGAAAATTCAGTTGGAGCTGGCGGCGACCGGGATCAATCCGCCGCCAATGACGGTGGTCGATGAAACCGGCAACACCTCGGCGGCCGCTCGCACAGTGCTGGAACTGATCAAAAAATATGACATGATCCTGGCGACCGGACACTTGGGCCGCCGAGAAATCTTCGCTTTGGTGAAGACGGCCAAAGAAATCGGACTGCGCAAAGTAGTGGTCACGCACGCCGAGTTTCCCTCGCAAAATCTCAGCGCCGACGAGCAGTTTGAACTGGCTGAGATGGGAGCTATCATCGAGCATTGCTTTACCACCATGCATACAGGTAAATCGTCTTGGGAAGGGATGTTTGAGGCCACCCGCAAGACCGGAGTTGAGCGCACCATCCTTTCAACAGACCTGGGCCAGACCATCAATCCGCCGGTGGCCGAAGGCTACGCAATGTTCGCGCAAAAGATGCTCGACGCCGGTTTTAGCGTGAGCGACATTCACCACATGGCGGCCACCGTTCCAGCGTCGTTGGTCGAATAGCGCCGATGGCCGATCCCAAAAATGTTCTGGTTTTCAGCGCGCACGCCGCTGACTTTGTGTGGCGGGCCGGCGGAGCTATTGCGTTGTACGTTTCGCGCGGGTACCGCGTGCGCATCCTGTGCCTGTCATTCGGCGAGCGCGGCGAAAGTCAGGGCGCCTGGAAGCAACCGGGCATGACCATCGAAAAGGTGAAGGAAATTCGCGAGGCCGAGTCGACGCGCGCTGCGGGGATTTTGGGCGCGGAGATCCGGTTTTTCAATTCCGGCGACTACCCCATCGCCGCCACCGAGCAAACCATCCAGGCAATCGTCGAAGAGTATCGCGAGTTGCAGCCGGAGTTCGTGTTGACGCATTCGTTCAAAGATCCCTACAACCCGGATCATGAGACTGCTAACCGCATTTCACTCGAGACTCGTGTATACTCGCAGGCGCTCGGGTATCCAGCAGCGGGCAAGCCATTGAATGCGCCGCCAGTCTTCCTCTTTGAGCCGCATCAGCCGGAGCAGTGCGAGTTTAAGCCGCAGGTGCTGCTGGACGTGACGGCAGTTTGGGAGACCAAGCACAAGTCCATGGAGTCGATCGAAGCGCAGGGGCATCTTTGGCAGTACTACACGGATCTGGGCAAGCGCCGCGGAACGCAGGCCGTGCG
>JANXXL010000373.1 GCA_025350625.1 Bryobacterales bacterium
CGCACCGGTCGCGAAGCGCTTTACGATTTCGGTAGCAGGCTCCACTTCTTCGATGGGCACAGTCTTTTTCACGGTTTTCAATTCCATCAAACCGCGCAGCGTGCACAGATCGCGGTTCTGCTGGTCGATCAAATCCGTGTATTCCTGGAATGTGGCGAAGCTTTCATTGCGTACGGCGTGTTGCAACTTGGCCACTGTCACCGGATTCAGCAAATGAAACTCGCCGCGTACCCGATATTGATAAGCGCCGCCGGGATCGAGCTCGGTCTCCGATTGCGTGAAGGGCTTATAGGCGTAAGCATGCTTCATCTGTGCTTCGCGCGCCAGCACTCCCAGACCCACGCCTTCGATGCGCGAGGAAGTCCCGGTAAAATACTTGTCGATTAAGCTCTGGTTCAAGCCGACGGCCTCGAACACTTGCGCGCCACGATAGCTTTGGAGCGTCGAGATGCCCATCTTCGAGAACACCTTCAGCAGTCCCTTGTTGATGGACTTCTTGAAGTTTTTGAGCGCGGTCTCAAAGACAACGTTGCCCAGGCGGCCCCGCTGCGTCATGTCTTCCAGAGTCTCGATGGCAAGATACGGATTCACCGCGCTCGCGCCATAGCCGATGAGCAGCGCAAAATGCATCACCTCGCGCGGCTCGCCGGATTCAATAATGAGCGCTACCTGGGTGCGGGTGCGTTCGCGCACCAGATGGTTATGCAGCGCCGTCAAGGCCAGCAACGCGGGAATCGGAGCGAAGTCCTTATCCACGCCGCGGTCACTCAGAATGAGAATCCGGTAGCCGTCGCGAATGGCCTGATCCGCCCGGCGGGAAATGCCCTCCAGTGCGCGCTCCAGGCCCGCCTCGCCGTCGGCCACGCGGTAAAGCGTCTGGATGGTGGTGGCCAAAAAGTCGCCCCAGCTCACGCGGCGGAGCTTCTCCAGATCCAGATTGGTCAGGATAGGATGGGGCAGCTTCAGCGTATGGCAGTGCATCGGCGTCTCTTCGAGGATGTTGCGCTCGGTGCCGATGTAGCTGGTGAGCGACATCACCAGTTCTTCGCGAATAGGATCGATCGCGGGATTGGTGACCTGCGCGAACAGTTGCTTAAAGTAGTGGAAGAGCGATTGCGCGCGGTCCGAAAGACAAGCGAGCGGCGTGTCGACGCCCATCGATCCCACCGGTTCTTCGCCGTTTGAAGCCATGGGCGCCAGGATCATCTTCAAGTCTTCGTCGCTGTAGCCGAAAGCGCGCTGCCGCGTAAGGATGGTCTCCGGATCGAATCCGTAAACCCGTGGCGGCTGCGGCAACTGTTCGAGGGTAAGTTGCTTGGCCTTCAGCCACTCGCCGTAGGGTTGACGCGAGGCCAGCATGTGCTTGATCTCAGCATCCGGAACGATGCGGTGTTCTTCGAGATTCACCAACAGCATTCTTCCGGGCTGCAAGCGGCCTTTATACTGGACTTCCTCGGGCTTAATCGGCAGCACACCGGTCTCGGAAGCCAAAATCAATTCGTTGCTGGTCGTCACCAGGTAGCGCGCCGGCCGCAGACCGTTGCGGTCGAGCGTCGCTCCCAGCCATTTGCCGTCAGTGAAGGCCACCGCAGCGGGACCGTCCCACGGTTCCATCAACGACGCGTGATATTCGTAGAACGCGCGCTTGTCATCCGGCATGGTGGTGTCTGCGTCCCAAGCCTCCGGGATCAGCATCGCCATCACGTGCGGCAGTTCGCGCCCTGCCAACGTCAGCATCTCGACCGCGTTATCGAGCGATGCCGTATCGCTGCCGCCGGGACGAATCACCGGAAAAGTTTTCGCCAGGTCCTCGCCAAATAGATCCGACCGCAGCACGGATTCGCGCGCGTTCATCCAGTTGACGTTCCCGCGCACGGTATTGATCTCGCCGTTGTGGCAGATCATGCGGTAAGGATGCGCCAGTTTCCAGGTGGGAAAGGTGTTGGTAGAAAAGCGCTGATGCACCATGCACAGCGAGCTTTTCGTCAGAGGATCGGCCAGTTCCTGATAAAAGTCGGCAATCTGGGGGGCCAGCAGCAGGCCCTTATAAATAATCACCCGTGAAGACAGCGAGGGAACATAAAAAAATTCGTTATCGTCAAATTCACTATCGGCGATCTCGCTTTCCGCGCGGCGGCGGACCACGTATAGCTTGCGCTCAAACTCATCCTGCGTCATGGGCTGCCCGTCGGGCCCGTCGCCCTTTTGAATGAAGATCTGCTCGATATAAGGCTGCGTCGCGCGCGCCTGGCGCCCGATGGCGTCACCGTGGAGCGGCATGTCGCGCCAGCCCAGCACCGTCAACCCTTCCTCCCGCGCGATGCGTTCCACAATTCCCTCGCACAAAAGGCGCTGGGCGTTTTCGACCGGGAGGAACATCATCCCCACGCCATAAGAACCCGGCTCCGGCAACGTGAACCCCAGCCCTGCACATTCGCGCGTAAAGAACTCATGCGGAATCTGGATCAGCACGCCGGCGCCGTCGCCCGTTTCCGGATCGCATCCGCACGCACCCCGATGCGTCAGATTGATCAGGATCTGAATGCCTTTTTGCACGATGGCGTGGGTTTTTCGCCCGTCCAGATTCACCACAAAACCCATCCCACAGGCATCGTGTTCCTGGTTGGGATGGTAAAGTCCCTGCTTGGTGGGGGGCGAATGCATAGTTCAGAATACCTTAGACTAAATTATTACGTCAACAGAATTTATCACGTTGCAATATTAGCTCCGCTGATGTTAAACTGGCTCTAGTGAATTACGAGAGTCTAAAACTTTTTAGGGATATCGCTCAAACCAGGAGCTTCAGCAGGGCCGCGAATCTCAACGACGTAAGCCAATCGGCCGCCAGCCAGCACGTTCAGGACTTGGAACGCGCGTTCGGTACTATTCTACTCGACCGATCAACCCGCCCCTTGGTAGTGAATTCCGCAGGGCAATTGTACAACGATTTCTGCCGCGATGTATTGCGCCGCAAGGAAGAGTTCGAAGTAGCGCTGAACCAATTGAAGCAGGATCTGGGCGGAACCGTCAAGATCGCTTCCATCTATTCGGTGGGATTGAGCGAGATGGCTCAACTCGAACACGAGTTCTCACGCCGGCAGCCGAAAGCGCATCTGGATGTAGAATATCTGCGGCCTGAAAAAGTGTATTCCGCAGTGCTGGCGGACCAAGCCGACCTGGGTTTGGTGAGCTATCCCGAGCCCAGCCGCGAGATCACCGTGATCCCCTGGCGGCAGGAAGAAATGGTGCTGGCGGCGGCGCCGGATCATCCGCTGGCGAAGCGCGGCAGAATCACACCCAAAGATCTCAATGGCGTCGATTTCATTGGCTTCGACGAAGATCTGCCGATCCGCCGCGAGGTGGATCGTTTCTTGCGCGAGCATGAGATCGAAGTTACCCACACCCTGCACTTCGACAATTTGCAGATGATCAAGGAAGCAGTAGCGCACCGCACCGGCGTCAGCATCCTGCCGGCACGCATTATGCGCGATGAAGTTTCCCAAGGACGCCTGGCCGCGATTCCACTGGCGGCGTCCGAGCTCTATCGTCCGCTGGGCATTATTCACCGCAAAAAGAAACGCTTCCACGCCGCCGCCCAGGCGTTCCTGGAACTGCTGCGCGAACCGGAATTTAAGGCGGCGTAGCAGCGGCGCCTGCAAATGCCCTTATACTTTCAACTAGAGGCGAAGCAAATGCTTAGAGTTGAGGTTTTGTGCGCCGCGGTGCTCTTCTGCGGCGTCCCGCTGTGGGCCCAAGGAAACTCAAAACGGCAGCCGGAAAAGCAATTGATCGATTCCATCCAGGGCAAAGATCTGTTTAAAGCTTATTGCGCTTCCTGCCATGGGTCTAACGCGAAGGGCAAGGGGCCCATGGCGTCCGCGCTCAAAACGACGCCCGCCGACCTTACTCGTATTTCCGTCCGCAATGGTGGTGTGTTCCCGCTGATGCGTGTGCAAAAAATCATAACGGGCTTGGAATTACCACCCGCGGGCCACGGCTCGAGCGAAATGCCGGTGTGGGGGCCGATTTTCTCGCAGATCACTCGCGACGTGGACCTGGGGCACGTGCGGATCGATAATCTGACCCGCTATTTGCGCGACATTCAGGAAATGAAGTGAAGCCGGCGGGCTAGTTGACCAGTACGGCGCCAGGGCGTTCCCGTTCGCGCACCACTCTAAAAACGATGGCTATCTGCTGGCGGTGGGCTTCCTTTTCGGTATACATGCGCCGGTCCGCCACGGAGAGCAGTTCCTCGGCGTCGGTGCCATCTTCGGGATACTGCGCGGTCCCGATACTTACATTCAGCAGGTCGCCCGAGAACATCTCGTGAGAAACCTGCGATATCACGGTGCGAATTTGTTCGAATTTGGTGTGGATTTCACCCGGGCGCGTGCCGGAGAAAACCAGCACGAATTCATCGCCACCCATGCGCGCCACCACATCATATTCGCGGCAAATGGACTTCAGTCCGGCGCCGACCGCTCGCAGAACACGATTGCCTTCGAGGTGCCCAAAGCGGTCATTTACCTGTTTGAAGCCGTCCAGATCCAGGGTCAGAACCGAGATAGGTTGAGCCGAACGCCGGCTGCGTGAAAGTTCGGCATCGAGCTGCAGGAACAACGAGCGCGCGTTGGGGAGCCCGGTGAGGTAGTCGGTTGTGGCCGAAGTCTCCGCCTGGCGATAGCGCAGTGCGTTTTCGACGGAGATCGCAATTTTTGGGTTAATGGCCAGCAGGATCCGCAGGTGGTCCTTGGTAAAAGCGTCGCGTTCGGAATGATAGAGCGCCAATACCCCGACCACTCCGCCGGTTCCCTCGAGCGGCACGGCCAAAGCCGAACGCAGCGCCGAGAATTTCAAAGGATCGCTGAGATAACCCGACTCCACCGCTGGATTACCGTTGAGAATCGCTTTGCGGTTCTCCGCCACCCAACCCGACAACCCCTGACCCACCGGAATCTGGAGCGAGGAAAAGAGCCGGAAATCGTCGCCGCTTACATATTCGGGGATGAGGACACTGCCGCGCTGGATCCAGATAGCCAGCCCATGATGAGGCACGATCCGGCGCAACCTTAAAGCCAGTAGCGACAAGGTTTCATCCAAGCTTAGCGAGTTCCCAAGATCCTGCGAAATTTCAAACAGCGCCTGGACTTCCTGCCGCGCCCCGGCAATGAGACTGAGGAAGTCGGTGCGTTGTGCGCCAGGCGCCACGGTGGCGCCGCCGGCATTGGGCGCGGCGGCCTCAAAGCCCGCGGCCGGAGCGAGTCCCCGAGTCACTTTAACGTCTTTCGAAAGTTTGGCTGGGTCGGCGGCGCGTGAGGCTTTGGCCATTTTCTCGAGCGCCACGTAACGCTGCGAGAGTACCTCCACCACCCGCGGGTCGAAGGCAGTTCCGGACTCCTTTTGTACCACCTTCATGGCCTCGTCGAGCGGCAATGCGCGGCGGTACTGCCGGTCTGTCGCGAGAGCATCCAGGCAATCGACCGCGGCCAGGATTCGGGCTCCGATCGGGATATCCTCGCCCTTCAGGCCGTTGGGGTAGCCGCTGCCATCCCACTTTTCATGATGCGCTCGAACGATGGGGACCACCGGATAAGGGAACTGCACGCGTTCGAGAATTTCCGCGCCCACCGTGGGATGAATCTTCATCTTGTCGAATTCTTCCGGAGTCAGCCGGCCGGGTTTCGAAATGATGTGCTCGGGAACCGCCAGTTTGCCGATGTCGTGCAGAATGGAAGCGGCCAGCAGCGCTTCTTGCTCCTCCTCGGTCAGGCCGAGTTCGCGGGCAATTTCGCGCGCATAAACTTGTACGCGGGCCAGATGGTCGTGCGTGGTATCGTCCTTGGCTTCGATCGCCAGCGCCAGGGCCTCGATGGTGCGCAGATGCAGGGCCGACACGGCCTCGGCATGTGTACGCTCATTTTGGAGCCGGCCAATATGCAGGCTGTACGAGCGGAAGACCAGATAGAGGACCGGGCCCGTTAACAGCACAGTGGGCCAACCCGCTACCTGCACCGCGAAACTGGCGAGTTGTCCCCCGGCGGCGGCGCCCATATAGTAAGGCAGCGACCAGAAATAGCACTGCCGCCAAATGATCCAAACCGAAACCTCTTCGGCGAGTGCAACCGCGAGAGCGATCGGAGCCGTGTGGAGGATAAAAAACGCCGCCGCCGCAATAGCCAGGCGAATGGGAGAGTCCATTCCCTTTGCCAGCAGCCAGGGCGATTGGTAGAGCCAAGTCGCGGCGCTTGCCGCCAGTGCCGTGGTGGCAACGTTGAAGGCAACCTGTTGCAATCCTGGTCTTCGTTTCCGGTTCCAGAAACATTCAACGACTGCCGCGGTCGATGACAGCATCACGGTCTCCGGGCCGGTGAGCTCCACCATGCCAAAAAACGCGAAGAGTAGACTCAGCGACAAGGCGCTGGTGACGCCTGGAACATTGAATTGAATGCCCGCAGACAGTACAGCGACAGCCAGGAACCCCCCGAATTTAAGCAGGTCAGGAGAACTCCACCCGCTCAACGCAACGCCCAGAGATAACGCGCCGATCAGGAATACAAACCTGATGTAGACGCGAACTCGATCTGGGAGCCGCTGTTCCTGGGCAGTCATAATGCGTATTCCCTTCAATGCATGCGGGCGGCCAGGTGTGCGATACGAATTGAGGCGCACTTTCAGCAACTTAGAAGGCAGCCGTAGATCGATATGGACAAACTGACGCTCCGCGGGGGTGGATCGTGCGACAAAGTGTCCCAATTTAAACGGTTGTTTTCTCAGGTGGACTAGGGTGTTCGGCGGAGGGCACTACGCCGAATTTGCTGGCCAAATGGAAGCAGAGCCAACGTGACGCAACATTCCAATACAGCCGAGACCCAGGTCTTCCTCGGCATGAACGCGATAATCGCCAGCGAGCCGATCCGCGCCCTGCTGGCTACCATCGAACGGGTGGCGCGTTCCCACGCCACCGTGCTGATCACCGGCGAGAGCGGCAGCGGCAAGGAATTAATCGCCCGCGCCGTACACCATTATTCGCTGCGCTCGCACAAACCGTGGGTGGATCTCAGCTGCGCTGCGCTCCCGGAACACCTGATCGAAAGCGAACTGTTCGGCCACGAAAAGGGAGCTTTCAGCGGAGCGGATACCGCCAAGCCCGGTCTGTTTGAGATGGCCTCGGGAGGCACCATCTTTCTGGATGAAATCGGCGAACTGGATCCCCGCATGCAAGTAAAGCTGCTGCGCGTGCTCGATTCGGTGGCGTATTATCGCTTGGGCGGCGTCAGGAAAGTAACAGTCGATGTGCGCGTGGTAGCAGCCACCAATCAGGACCTGGAGCAAGCGGTGGCCGAAGGCCGGTTCCGGGGCGACCTCTACCACCGCTTGGCGCAATTCACTTTACGGGTTCCTCCATTGCGCCAACGCGTCGCCGATATCGCTCCGCTGGCGCGCTATTTTCTGGCGCAGCACGATCCGCGGCTAAGCCTCTCGCCTTCCGCCAGTGCCTTGCTCGAAGCGCAACCATGGCCGGGAAACATAAGGGAGTTACGAAACGTGGTCACGAAGGCGGCGGTGCTGGCGGCGCGGGAGGAAATTGCTGCCGGCGATCTCTCCTTTACGGTCTCTTCCACCGACACAGTGGAAGCTGCGATGGCTACCAACTTGGAATCGATTGAGAAACGCGCGATCCTGAACGCGCTGGTGGCAAGCGGAGGCCATCAACAGAGGGCCGCGGCACAATTGGGGATCTCCCGCAGAACACTTAACCGGAAATTGAAACTGTATAATCCTGATGCGGCTGAGCCTGCGGCGATAGGGGCGCCCGCATGAACGTTTCGGTTGCCGAGAAGCGCCGCGAGCCACGCTACCCCGGTCGAGGAACCGTCCTGGTGCGCCCGGAAAATCCCGGCGGACACAACATCCGCGGGAAACTCCTGGACGTGAGCGCCAGTGGCTTTCGCATGGTTCACGACTGCGCCGCACTCACTGCCGGCCAGTTCGTGGAGTTTTCACATGTCGAGGCCAAAGGCCGCGCCCGCGTGGTGTGGACCCGCATTCTCGCGGAGGCGGTTGAGAGCGGCTTCGTTCTAGCCGGCTAGTTGCTGCGCGTCTGCTGCACCTTAGGCGATGCGACGTATCCGCTGATCAGATCCTTCTTGATATCGTTTACCACCAGCTCATATGGCTGCGTGGCTTTCGACAACAAGAACTGCACCGGCTCGTTGACGGTCTTGTCTTTCTTTTGAACAGTCTTATCGTCGGCAATCACTTTGATGGTGTAGCGGTTGTTCTTGGGATCGGCCTTTTCAAGCAGCACGGCGATATCGCCCACCTTCTGCGGGGCCTTGGTCTTGCCCAGTTTGAACTCGACATAGTTACGCTCGCCCAGCGCTTTCAAGGCAGCCAGTTCTTTGCCGTTGGTCGCGATCAAACCGCTCTGCACGCCCAAGTCGCCCTGCGTCGCTTTCAAAGTCGCGATGGTTTTCTCAAGTTCCGAGCGAGTCGCGGCTACGTCGCTCTTGACGTTGCCGACGTCCGTCGAAACTTCGCCGATACGAGTGTTGGCCGCAACTGCCTGATCTTTGACTTGACTGACTTCGGTAGATACGGCCGTTACGCGCTGGGCCTGCTCCTGCTGTACCTTCTGCAAGTTGGCCGCGAGATCGTCGGCGTGTTTTTCCGCATCCACTTTGGCTTGGCCGGCCAGTTGGCTGGCCTGGCGGCGGGCCGCATCCACTTCGGTTTTCAAAGTATCCACCGAGCGGCGGCTGGTCTGCGTAGTTACCGCGGAGGTCTCGTGGATCTTCGAGATCTCATCCATCAGTTGATCGCGCATCTGCGCTATCTCGGCGCGAGTCTGGTTGACCTGGTAGAACAGGTAGCCGGTTGCCGCAATCAGGGCGATCACGAGAACCAATACGACAGGCACCTTGGGACCAGAAGAACTCTGCACCACCACCGGAGCCGGGGGGTTAGGATCGCTCATAGGTGAATCTCCTCGGATTGAAAACACAGGGATCTCCTTACTGCACTATCTTACATCGGATGCTGCGAATGTTCTCTGTATCACTAATGATTCCTTGCGCCCGGAACAGGTTTCGTCACTTCTAAGCGGCAGCCGGGTGTCCGAAATCGAGCACGTCCTGTCTGGGGAGCCCCAGGTTCGAAGCAGCGCCGGCAACGTCCACCAGGCGCTGCGAGTGCTTGCCCGGAATGCCGCGCCTGAACTTGCTTGCGAGCGATGCGGCCGCCGCAGCCGGCGGATCAGTTCTGCGCTTTTGCCACTTCCACTCAGCGATGGGTTCCCTCGCCAGTTCCATGTGGAAGCGAGCAGTGCGAACCAGCGGCGGTTTAGAAAGCCTAGGCGAAACGACGGCGCGGGATAACAGGTTATCTTAATATTCGATGCATTGCGTGAACGGTCGGGTCCTCAAACCGGAGCTCCTCGACACGCTCCCCGCCGAGGAAGCCCGCCACAGCCTAGCCGATCTGGTCCGCATCAACAAATACTTTGGCGGCCACAGCACTCTGCGCGAGCTCGTAGAAGATAATATTCCGGCGGGGAAAGCGGTCAGCTTATTGGATGTCGGCGCGGCCTCGGGCGATATGGGCCGTCGCCTGCGCGAGTGGCGTCCCCAGGCGCAGGTGACTTCGCTGGATTATATCGAGTCGCACCTGGCAGACTCTACCGGTCCGCGCGTGGTTGCCGATGCGTTCGCTCTGCCGTTTGCGCCGCGGAGTTTCGACTACGTCTTCAGCTCGTTATTCCTGCACCATTTCAGCGATGACCAGGTGGTGGAACTCCTGGCCGGCTTCGGACGGATAGCGCGCCGGCAAGTTCTGGTGATCGACCTGTGGCGTCATCCCCTGCCCTATTACTTCATTTCGAAAACCCGCTGGTTATTTGGATGGAACCCCGTCACGGTGCACGACGGAGCGATTTCGGTCGAAGCCGGTTTCGATCCAGGGGAACTCGCCGAACTCGCGCGCCGCGCAGGATTGGCCAGCCCGCGATCCCGCACCTTTATTCCCGCCTTTCGCATCGCTCTCTCCGCTGGGGCGCTATAATCTTTCTGGGAGGACAATGAGCAAAGAAGACAGTATTGAAGTTACTGGAACTGTAGTTGAAAAATTTCCCAGCGGTTTGTTCAGCGTTCAGTTGGATCAGGAACGCACGGTATTGGCCCACTTAGCAGGCAAGCTTCGCCGTAATCGCATTCGCGTTCTGGCCGGCGACCGGGTGACCCTTGAAATGTCGCCTTACGATCTCACCAAGGGCCGCATCACTTACCGCCACAAATAAGTCTTGCCGCGTTTTTAATCTTTGCTTAAGCCTCTAAATTCGATGAAATCCGCGCCTTGAAAATCGCGATCGTCCTGGGCACGCGTCCCGAGGCGATCAAGCTGGCGCCGGTGGCGCGCCGGTTCTTGGAAGTCCCCCACGAATTCGAAACTCGCATCGTCGTAACGGCGCAACACCGGGGTCTGCTCGATCAGACCTTGCGGGCCTTTGCGATTGCGCCGGATTACGATCTCGACGTGATGCGTCCCGGGCAGACTCTGGCTGAGTCCACATCCCGCATTGTGGCCGCCCTCGATCCGGTGTTCGCCGAGGAGTCGCCCGACCTGGTGATGGTGCAGGGCGACACCACTACAACTTTTTGCGGCGCGCTCGGAGCATTCTATCGCGGCCTGCCCGTCGCTCATGTCGAAGCGGGGCTGCGCACCGGCGACCTTCGCCAACCGTTCCCCGAAGAAACCAACCGCGTACTGACGACGCGGCTCGCCACTCTGCATCTGGCGCCCACCGAAATCGCGGCCGCCAATCTGCTGCGCGAAGGCGTGGACGCGAAAAGTATTTTTGTTACCGGCAACACCGGCATCGACGCCGTGCT
>JANXXL010000004.1 GCA_025350625.1 Bryobacterales bacterium
TGGGCGTTTCGGCGCAAGATCAGCACGCCCTCTTCGTTGCGGGTTGTATGTTTATCGAGGAAGATTTTCTCCGACAAGCCTAAGAAATGTGACAGCTTCTGGATGTCGCGCTCTGCGAGCGGAACGTCGCCGACCCGGCAGCATTCGGCGCATTGCCGGCAATCGATTTGGTCGTGCACCTCTTCGGCGGCTTTGCGGAACTGGCGCTCCACGAAAACACGCGACTTCATGTATTTCCGGAAGCGCCCGTTTTCCTCGCGTTTCTTTTCGCCGAGCCGCTTGATCTGCACCAGGTCCGTAATCACTCTCCTCCAGGTTACAATCACAGCGTGCCCGACCGTTTGTATTTTTCCTGCCGCTTGCGCGAGACCAGCGAACCTCAGATGCTGCAGCAGTTCGGCAAATTGCTGGGCGCGTTCCCGTTCTCGAAGCTCGCGAAGCGCGGCCCGGTGCTGAGGATTTACGCGATCCAGATGGTGGAACCGCCGGTATTCGAGCGCGAGTTTCCAGTGGAAACGGAGGTCGATGTCATTGTCGAGTCCATGCGCGAATTCCTGCATGCGGATTGCGCCTGCGAAATCGATACCTTTTGGGATTTGTGGCAATACGACGGCGATTGGAAGTTGCGGCCTGCGCCTCTGACGTTAGCCTGCTACGGCCCTGCCTTCGAAACCGAACACGGCGACCACCTGCGCATCGAATTCGGCCTGGATGCAGCGTTCCTGCCCATTGCCGGCGTGGAAGGGAGCTTGCGAATGGGGCAGTCCAATTTGCGAAGCCTGCTGCACTTGGTGCGCGATTTAGAGGGCGTGCTCGAGATCGAAAGCCGCCAGGTGTGGTCCGAAAGCGGCGCTAATTTCGCCGAGGTGCTGCGGGGGGCGTTGGGCGCCTATAACGTGAATTAAATTTAACTATGTGAATTAACTTTAATGGCTTAGTTGCAATAATATGCGAGACAAGAGCCGATCTTTCGCCTATAGTAAACGAAAGGAGTTTTCACCATGAAGAGATTCGGTATTTTAGCGCTCGCCCTGACGTTCCTCACGGGAACCGCCGTGACTAGCTTCGCTCAGGATGCACCGCCCAAGAAAGAAAAGAAAAAGAAGAAGAAGAAGACTGACACAACCACCCCTGACACCACCAAAAAGTAGTCGGAGGAAGGGGCGGGTCTTCGATGGCCCGCCCAGTTTTTCTGCCAGCTTCAGTATTTAATTCCCGCCAGTTCTTCCGATACCTCCCATAACTTTTCCGCAACAGCCAGGTCCTGCGCTTCCTTCGATGGCGTAGCCGCCCGCTTCTGATTGAAATACTGCCCGGTAACTTGAGACAAATCCGGAGACGTCGCCAGGTGAACGAGGGCTTCGGCTGACTCTTCGGGCGGGATGCCGTGGCTAACGAGATAGCTGGCGGTGGATGGGTCGCCCGCCTCTCCACTCCGTGGCTGGCCAAAGCGGCTGGCGACCACACCTGGGTGGAGACAATTGACTGTCACTCCAGTGCCCGCTAATCGGCGTGCCAGTTCGCGCGTGAAAAGTACGTTCGCGAGTTTCGATTTCGCGTAGGCTCCGTAGCCACTGTATCCCCTCTCGGATTGGAGGTCGTCGAAGTCGAGTCGCGCGCCGCGGTGTACCTCAGAAGCCGTATTGACGATGCGGGCGGGCGCCGAATCCACCAGGCGCGCGAGCAATCCTTGGGTGAGTGCGAAATAGGCGAGGTGATTGGTGGCAAAGGTCAGTTCTAACCCGTCGGCGGTGACTTGACGCTTAGCCGACATAATTCCTGCGTTGTTTATCAGCACGTCGATACGCGGCTCCGCTGCGGCGATTTCGCGGGCCGCTCGTACGGCTTCACTTGGTCGCGAGAGATTCGCGAAATGCGCGGTGTGTTTGACTGCGGGCGACTTCCGCTCCAGAAGTTCAAGGATTCGCGCAGTGCGTTGAGGATCACGCGCCACCAAAACCAGGCGAGCGCCGATTTCCGCCAACTGCAAGGCCGTGGCTTCGCCAATTCCCGATGTTCCCCCCGTGAGGACCACCACTTCTCCGGCTAGCGCGTTCATTTTATAATGGTAGCTATCGCAGAAGCATAGCGGCCGCGTATCCCAAAGCGCTGCCGATAGCCGCACCGGCTAACACATCGCTCAAGAAGTGCATGCCGAGCAGGATGCGCGATAGCGCCACGCTGAAGGCGCAGAATAGCAGGCCGGTCAGCAGGGCGGGATAAAACACAGCCAGCGAGATAGCTACCGAAAACGCAGTGATGGTATGGCCTGAAGGGAACGAGAATTGATCCGGCGGCAGCAGCGTGGCCCAGGAGTGCGGTTCCATCGCGCAGGGGCGTTTGCGCCCACAGGCTCGCTTCAAGTTGAGGAACAGCGTAATACCAACGCTGACAGCCAGCACTGCTGCGAGCATTGCCCGGAAACGATCGGGGCCGCCTGTCAAAGCAACCACCACACCGATGCCGTACCATAGCCAGCCATCGCCGCCCCGCGTTGCCGCCACCATCCACAACCGCATCCACCGGGGAGGCGTCCACCGGTTCAAGCGCCGCATCAGGCGTTGGTCCCGCAGGGTAAGCCAGTGTAAAACCGAGGCTGCCATGCTACCTTTTTAAGCCTCTGGCATAACAGCCGTGTGACACTGGTATAAAACAATCGTGAAGAAAATTGATTTCATCTATTTCGACGCTGGCGGAGGGCATCGCGCGGCCGCCATGGCCCTGAAATCGGTGATCGATTCCCAGAAACGGTCTACCCGCGACCAACCTTGGGAGATTCGTTTGGTCAATTTGCAGGAGGTCCTGGACAGCCTGGATGTCTTCCGGAAGGTCACCGGCATTCGACTCGAAGACATCTACAACAAGATGCTGGCCAAGGGTTGGACGCTCGGCTCCGGGCAGGGTTTGCAGTTCATGCACGGTGTGATCCGACTCTACCATGGCCCCACCGTTCGCCTCCTGACCCACCATTGGAACGATGCGCAGCCCGACCTGGTTGTTTCACTGGTTCCCAATTTTAATCGGGCCCTCTACCAGAGCCTGCGAAGCGCCCTGCCAAAAGTCCCCTATGTGACGGTCCTGACCGATTTCGCGGATTATCTGCCGCATTTCTGGATGGAGCCAGCGCAAGACCAGTTTTTCATTTGCGGCACTGAGAAAGCCGTCGAGCAGGCGCGCTCGCTGGGACACACCAAAGACCGCATTCTAACGACGTCGGGAATGATACTGCGCCCGCGTTTCTATGAGCCGGTGGCGCTCGACCGCGAGCGTGAGCGCGCACGCCTGGGCCTCGACCCATCCCGCTCCACAGGCCTGGTGCTCTTCGGGGGCCAAGGCTCGAAAGTAATGCTCGAAATCTCCCAGCGGCTCACCGATACCCAGCTCATCTTCATCTGCGGCCGCAATGCCAAGCTGGCGGAGCGGCTGAAGGCCCTGCCGGTACACGCGCCGCGTCTGATCAAGGGATTCACCCAGGAAGTGCCCTACTACATGCAGCTTTCCGATTTTTTCATCGGCAAGCCGGGGCCCGGCAGCATCAGCGAGGCCGTGGC
Organism: Bryobacterales bacterium; assembly: GCA_025350625.1. Classification (GTDB taxonomy): domain Bacteria; phylum Acidobacteriota; class Terriglobia; order Bryobacterales; family Bryobacteraceae; genus Palsa-187. The sequence goes on from JANXXL010000004.1 coordinate 3,552, forward strand.
CATGAAGCTGCCAGTGATCGTCGAGCGCAACGCCTGGACGCTGCCGCAGGAACGCTACAACGCCGACTGGGTCCGCGAACGGCATGCCGGAATGGTGGTTCCCAACTTTCGCGGGATTGCCGCGGCGGTAAAGGAATTGCTCACATCGCTCGATTCCTACCGTGAGAGCGTGTCGCGGATTCAGAATCGCGCCGTGTTTGAGATCCCGGAGATTCTGGCAACAATTCTGGAGAAAACCGCTACACTTTAGGAAAGAGGTGCCGTCTTATGATTCGAACCATGTGGCGGATGTTCATTTTATTGTCGGCGCTGCTATCCGCCACGCTCGCAACGCCGGCGCAGTCGAAAAATTATCTGGTCGAAACCGGCACGCACGTCCCGCTCAGCCTGATCAATAGCGTCAGCACCAAGAATGCGGTGCCGGGTGATCGGGTGTATCTTGAAAGCGTTTTCCCGATACTGGTCGACGGCCGCATCGTCATCCCGCCCGGCAGTTACGTAATGGGCACCATTACCGATATCCGCAGGCCGGGAAAAGTGAAGGGGCGCGGCGAATTTCACCTGCGCTTCGATTCTTTGACGCTTCCGAACGGCACCACGCGCGATTTCCGCGCCCACGTAACCGGCCTGGATGGCCGCGCGAGCGAGGAACTGGATCATAAAGAGGGAACCATCCGCAGCGAGGGGAATAAAGCAGGCGACGTCCGCACGGTGGGAGAAACCACCGCCGCCGGCGCCAGTATCGGCGCGCTGGCCGGCAGCATCGGCGGCGCTGCGGGAATGGGCGCGGCCATCGGAGCGGGCGCAGGCGCGGCAGCCGCACTGGCGGGTGTCATGTTAACCCGCGGACCCGACGCGGTACTGGCCAAAGGCACCACCATAGAGATGATCCTCGATCGCCAGGTCGAGTTCGACGAAAGCGAATTGGATTTCAATAATGCGCTGCCCCGCAGATCTGCCGCGAGCGACGCCGGCGGCCCGCTGCCCAGCCGCAAGAGCCAGCAAACGTATCCCGGCCGCGTCCCCCGCTTTTAGAGCCAACCGCCCCTAAAGTTCGCTGTGCGGAAAGCCGAATTTACTGGCAGGATACTGCTCACTTGCTACCAGTCCAAACGCTAAATCACCCCGGCTACGAGACGGCCACCGCCGGAACGATTAAGGTCTTTCGGTTGTTAGGCGTGCCCGTGCGCCTGCACTTCACCTTTGTTTTGATGGTGGTTTTCATTACTGTGTCGGTGTTGGGAAGCGCCCAATCTAACAGTGGCTACGCGGTTTTCCTGCTGGGCAGCCTGGTGAGCGTACTGCTCCATGAATTGGGACACGCCCTGGTAGCTTCCCGCTTCGGTGTTCGGACCACCGAAATCGTCATGTTTCCCATCGGCGGATTATCCCGGATGGAGCGTCCGCTCGCGCCGACGGCGGAGATTTTCGTCGCTCTCGCCGGGCCTCTGGTAAACCTGCTGCTGGCGGCGGGAATCTTCGGTTACCTGTTCTCGACGCACGCCGCCCCTTTGGTAAACGTCGCCGATTTACTCCAGCCAAGTCATAAGAGCCCCTTGGCGCTCTTGTTATATGGCAATATTCTGTTGGCCTGTTTCAACCTGCTGCCCGCGTTCCCGATGGATGGAGGACGCATCCTGCGCGCGCTGCTCAGCTATATCCGGCCGGAAGAAGAAGCTACCCGCACGGCTGCGTGGATGGGCCGGATGCTGGCGATCAGCATGGGATTGTACGGGTTGCTCGCGCCGCAGTTCATGCTGGTCTTCTTTGCGCTTTTCATTTACCTGGGCGCGGCGCAGGAAAGCGTGGCGGCGATGGGCCGCTCGCTGACACACGGCGTCCCGATCCGCGCGGCGATGATCACCAAATTCCACACTTTGGAGCATCACAGCACCATTCGCGACGCGGCCAATCTGTTGCTTTCGACATCGCAACAGGATTTTCCAGTGGTCCACGGGACTGAAGTGGTGGGGCTGCTGGGGCGCAATCTGCTGATTCGCGCGATCGCTTCAGAAGGCCCGGACGCCTACGTGGCAGGCGCGATGGATCGTGACTTCCTGGCGCTCGAGCCGCACGCCGACCTGGCCGAGGTTTTGCCAATGATGGCACAGGCCGGCCGCTGCGCTCTGGTGATGGAGAACAGCCGTTTGCTGGGCCTGCTCACGACTGACAATCTGTCGGAGTTCCTGCTGCTGCGCCGTTTTGGCATGGAACCCACGGTTTAACTGCCGCGCTACAATAACTGCCGCGCCACGCCGTAAATCCACATTCCAGCAAGGATGACCGACATCGCCAGCGCAGCATATCCGGCTTTGTGGGTATAAGACTCCAGTTTCATGATGCGCTTCATGACTTCCCTTTGCGCGGCTGCCATCCTCTCTTCGCCGACGCTCAGATAAAGCGTATCTTCTTCCTTCATGCCGACCACCGACCGGTACAAGAACAGAGCGAGATAAACAATCACCACCGCACCCCAAACGGCGGTCACGATCTCAATAGGAGACGACGACATGGACGAACCTCCTTGGCTGTCTGTTGCCGGCTACTTTGTTACGCCCATTGCGAGACCATGTCAAGGGGTATCGCACCGGTGTCGCACCGGGCGTTTGGCTACTTTGCATTTTCAAGAGCCTTCTGAATCTGTTGCTCGATCTTCCGCCAGTGTTTTTGATGTTGCTTCAGCCGTGCGAATTGTAGCCGCATTTTACAGTAGTTGGCGGCCCATTCAAGCTGGACCCTATCTCTGTGCTCAATCGCGGATTCGATCCGCTTTAATTCCTTGAACCGCGTCATGCCGCTCTTGCTAGCCCACTGCCTGGCGTCAGGCCACGGTCGAAGTGCACTGCGGGCACCGACGGGCCGCGGCGGGGATGGTGCTCTTGCACTCGGGACACTCCTTCGTAGCAGGTGCGGGCGGCGCGGGCGGGGGCGCCGGCATGAAGCGGTTCACCTGCTTGATGATCATGAAGATCACGAAGGCCACAATCACGAACTCAATCACCGAATTGATGAACAGTCCGTAGTTGATGGTGGGCGCTCCCGCCTTCTTCGCGTCAGCGATGGTGGCGTAGGTCTGCCCATTCAGTGCGATGAACAGGTTCGCAAAATCGACCTTGCCCAAGGCCAATCCAATGATCGGATTTAGAATGTCTGCCACCAGCGACGCGACAATCTTGCCAAAGGCTGCGCCGATGATCACGCCAATGGCGAGATCGAGGACGTTACCGCGCATTATAAAGGTCTTGAATTCTTTCAACATGTTCGTGGCTCCTCGGTGTGCAGGTCAGTATACACTGGGAGCATGGCGAAAAACACGCCTCTCATCACGGTAACCTGTCCCTGCTGCCAGGCGGAATTGCATATCGATCCCGAAACCAAAGCTGTGATCCGGTATGTAGAGCACGTAAAGCCTCCTACCTTCTCGGACCTCGAAGCAGCCGTCCAGCGGCAAAGAGGCGAAGCCGGGCGGCGGGAGGATGCGTTTCTGAAGTCAGTAGAGAGCCACAAAACGCATCAGGACGTGCTCAGCAAGAAGTTCGATGAGATGCTGAAGATCGCCAAAGAGCATCCGGACGAACCGCCTCCCAAGCGCGATATCGATTTTGACTAAACTCGTGCCCGGCGCCAGGCCCAAGAACGCAGTCGAACGGAAAGCGCGAATACAGAAGATCCTGGCCGTCCTCGACGAGATGTATCCTGCGGTTACCTGCGCATTGCACCATTCGAATGCCTGGGAACTGCTGGTGGCAACCATACTTTCGGCGCAGTGCACCGATAAGCGCGTTAACGAAGTCACGCCCGGTCTGTTTCGAAAGTACCCTACCATTCGGGATTTCGCCGCCGCTAACCAGGAAGAAATGGCGCGCGAGATCCGGTCGACGGGATTTTTTAACAACAAAGCCAAATCCGTGATCGGCGCCGCGCGCAAGATTTTGGCCGATTATGGAGGCGAAGTGCCGCGCGAGATGGATGCGCTTCTCTCGGTTCCGGGCGCCGCGCGCAAGACGGCCAACGTAGTCCTGGGGACTGCATTTGGGATTTCCTCAGGGGTAGTGGTCGACACCCACGTACAGCGCATTTCGCGGCGCCTGGATTTAACCAGGGAATCGGAACCGGTGAAGATCGAACGAGACCTGATGAAGGTCATCCCGAAAGAGAAGTGGATTCTGTTCTCGCATCAGATCATTCATCACGGGCGGGCGCTGTGCGTCGCGCGCATTCCCAAGTGCGCTCAGTGCCAGCTAGCGCCGCTCTGCTATGCGAAAGACAAGACGATTTAGCGGAGAGCCGGCTCGCCGTTGAGATGCAATCCTTTGTGAATTGCGTAGAGAGCCAGTTCCAGACGATCCGAGACGCCTAGCTTATCGAAGATATTGTGTAGATGGTTTTTGACCGTCTGCTCGCTGATAAACATCTTCTCGGCCATCTCTTTGTTCTTATATCCCTGGGCGACCAGCGCGACGATTTCACGTTCGCGGGCGGAAAGCGGGCTGCGCTCGCGGCCCTTGGTGCCGGATGCCGATGGATGGCCTCCATCGAGTGCGGTAGAAAACTGGCGCATTACCGCCGCCGTAGTATGCGAATCCAGCCAGATTTCGCCGGAGTGAACCTTGCGGATGCTCTTGACGATCAAATCCGGTGCGGTCTGCTTCAAAACAATGCCGCTGCAGCCGAGTTTCATGGCCTGCACGAATTCGTTCTTATCTTCCGATGCCGTCAGCACGATGACGCGGGTTCGCGGGTTGATCTGCTGCAGAGCTTGCAGGGCGCCTAAGCCATCCAGGTTGGGCATGCGCAGATCGAGCAGCAGCACATCGGGGTTCAGCTCCCGGACCTTGTCGAGAACCTCGCGCCCGTCGCCCGCCTCGCCCACAATTTCGAAATCGTCTTCCAGCAGCAACAGCTTTTTCAAGCCGTCGCGCACAATGGGATGATCGTCGGCGATAACAATTCGCACCGTTCCCTTGCGGTTTTCTCTGGCCTCAGGGCTCTGATTCACTGGCGCAGTCATGATGTCCATAAGCTCCCGTGCTCTACTCCGTCTCAAGGATAGGCGGTTCTAGTACTGGCGCAAATCAGGACCCTCTTAACAATATCGCCAAGATGTTACTTAAATGGCGACTAAGGTTACCTTAGCAATGGCGGCTTGTTTGAGGGGGGCGGACGCAAATACCTCTCGCAGTCCGCCCTGAAAGATCGCAAGATGAGCATAATAGGAAGGTTGTGATCGAT
>JANXXL010000028.1 GCA_025350625.1 Bryobacterales bacterium
CCTCCAAGACGGCATTAACCCCTGAGATCTCATCCCGAGATCCGCGACCCGAAGGCCGTTACCGTGGGGGACGGAGTTTCCGGTGCTCCGCTACCGCCACACTGCTTTTGCAACGGGCGGAGGAGCTCGAGACTTCCGCACACTTGCGACCGGGGATCCCAGTGGGTGGACCCGATTCTCATGTCATCAGCTTACGAGGCGAGCGGCAACTTATGCGTCTCGGCAAAGTGCGAAGTATAGGCAGCCAAGGGAGATTCAGGTCAGGAGAGAATGTCATAATCGCGTTATGGCCCTCCTTCTCGCCTCCGCCCATCTTGGCGATGAGGAATTTCTCGATGCTTTTCACGGTCGCCGGCTGCTGACTTCCGAGTTCCGGCACGCCGACCACTTGCGTCTGGCATGGCTGCACCTCCATCGAGAAAGCCTTGAAACCGCGCTGCTCCGCGTGCGCAGCGGGATTCAGGCGTTCGCGCTGCACCATGGCGTCGCTCATCTGTATCACGAGACCGTAACCACCGCCTGGGTGCGACTGCTGGCAACGCACCACGAGACGAGCTTCGATGAATTTCTGGCGCACAACGAACTCAAGCTGGGCTTGCATCTGCTGCATCGCTTCTGGACTCCCGAGGTGTTGGCAAGTCAGGAAGCCAGGAACCGTTGGGTGCCGCCGGACCTGCGCGATCTGCCGTAGCCGATGAACTTTGTACTCTTCGGAGCGACCGGGATGGTGGGACAAGGCGTCTTGCGCGAGTGTCTGCTCGATCCGGCAGGAAATTGATACCTATAGTCGGCTCACAATCCGTCCTTGCTCATGACTTGGAATTTTCGTGTGCCCCTCGTTAACCTTCGTCAGTTGGAATGGGCCGGCGAGAGGGTGCCTTTGACGAGGACTCGGATCCAGGCGGCTCACGGAACGGTTCCACTGAAATGCGCTCGTAACGCACTTCCAGCACGTCCAGGTATTCTGTACCGCCCGGTGCTTGGAGTACAACGCTGTCGCCCGCTGCCGACTTCAGCAACGCGCGCCCCAGAGGCGACACCCAACTGATGTGTTTGCGGTCGAGATCGACTTCGTCGGCGCCCACGATGCTCACCACTCGCTCCACTCCCGCGGCGTTGGCATAGCGCACGGTCGCGCCGAAGAATGCTCTGGTGGCCGCTTGCCCCGTTCTCGGAGTCTCCGGGTCCACCACTTCCGCAGCTTCGATTCGCTTCCTGAGAAAGCGAATTCGCCCATCGATCTGCCGCAGCCGCCGCTTGCCGTACTGATAGTCGGCGTTTTCACTGCGATCGCCGTTACTGGCAGCCCACGCCACCACCGCCGTCACGGCCCGGCGTTCCCTGGTGAGCAGAAACCGGTGCTCATCTTGGAGACGCTGCAGCCCGCTCGGAGTTATGTAGTTCTTGCCTGGGGTCGCGGGCTCGTCCGCCTTTGGTTTTCTCGTGAACCCTTTTCGCATCTCGTAGTCCTTCCAGCGTAGATCCGGTGGGTGCACAACGTCGGAGCGGACCCTTGCCGACGCAATCGCCAGCGGCAAGCTGACAGCGGACGGTGCCGAAGCACAGGTCAGGCGCGCTCATTACTTTTAATAGTGGAATGGCATTCCATCGCGGGGCGGCACAATCAAGATTGCTATAGTATCAGGGGTTACACAATCTATTTCGCGCTGCATCGGGTGCAACGATGATTAAGAATTTTGAAGAAGTCAGGAAGCAACTCGCCGAGCTGTCCGAGGTTGTAAACAAGTTCAAGTCAGAGGCTGTGCAGCTGAGGTTAGTTGAGCTTGTCTTCGCAGGCGGCCGCGTGCCGGACCAGGAGCGTGATAAGCCTAACGAGGAAGAAGGCCGGGCACCCCGAAGAAGGCAACCTAAGAAGGGTAAGCCAGTCGCCAAGACCGAGACGTCAGATAAGAGCGAAAACAAGAGGCCACGCGCGACCGGCAAGAGCCCGAAGGCGACGCTTGAGAAGTTCATCGCTGAAGGGTTCTTCAACCAGAAGCGGGCGATTGGTGCAGTCGTCGAGCAGTGCGAATTGAAGGCCCAACACTTCAAGAACAATGAGTTGTCCGGCCCCCTGGCGCGTCTGGTACGAGACAACAAGCTAACCCGGACGAAAAATGCCGACAACCAGTTTGAGTACGTCAAAAAGTAAATCTCCCTTGGAACTGGCGCTGGCCAATGTGCCGACGCAGTTTCGAGCTAAGATTATTAGCCCTTTCCTCGACGTCAAGAAGCGACTCTGTGAAGGGAATGATGAAACTCTCGGTTTGGCAGCAGGCAAATTCTGCGAGGCCACGCTGCGACTCCTTCAGCACGAAATCCTGAAGACGTTTATCCCCTTCGGGCAGAAGATACCGGATTTGTCCGTGGAGTGCCGCAAACTTATCGAGAGCCCAAAAACCGCTGGGCCAGAATCACTTCGAATCGTAATGCCCCGAGCTATCGTCTTTGTGTACACGCTTCGAAACAAGCGCGGCATTGGACATGTAGGGGGCGACGTCGACGCAAACCACATTGATGCGATGACCATCGCTCGCGCATGCGATTGGATGGTCTGCGAATTGATTCGGGTGTACCACCAGCTCTCGCTCGAAGAGGCGCAGGACATTGTCGATAGCCTCGCGCTGCGCAACTTGCCGGTCATTTGGAATGTCGCAGGGAAAAAACGGGTTCTGCGAAATGGCCTTATCTTCACCTCGCGCCATTCCTCGTGAGCAAACATCACAATCGTCTCGTCGCCGGACGTCGTGAGATCAAATTTGATGTTCGTACCAACCCATTCGGCGGCACCACCGACGCAGCGCCAGTGGACTGCCACATCAACAACGCTGGCCCGAGTCCC
>JANXXL010000119.1 GCA_025350625.1 Bryobacterales bacterium
AGTCGAGCACCTTGCGCGCGGCGAAGTGCACGAGGCGATACAGAATCTTGAACGGCAGGGCCGAGTCCATGAGATCCAAGGCCACGACGACCGCATCGCCGCCATTGCGAAGGACTACGCAAAATCGCCGGAGAACACGCTCGTGATTTCTCCCGATAATCGCTCTCGCATGGAGATCAACGAGCGCGTCCATGCGGAATTGCAGCGGAGTCGCCTCGTCAGCAACGAGGAGCACTGCATCAGGACGCTAGTGCCGCGCCAAGACCTCACCGGCGCGGACCGCACATGGGCCGAGCGCTATGAGGTGGGCGATGTGCTGCGCTACTCGCGGGCATCTAAGGAGACCGGCATCGGGAAAGGCGCGTACGCACAGGTCAAGAGCATCGACGCTCCGAGAAACCGGCTCACAGTCGAGCTGCAGGACGGCACGGAGCGAACTTACGATCCGCGCAGGCAGCAAGGAGTCTCCGTCTTTCGGGAGGAGATGCGGAGTTTCTCACTACGCGACCGCGTTCAATTCACTGCCCCGGCCAACAACCTCAGAATTGCAAACCGCGAGTTGGGGACCATCGAGAGCATCGATGGAGACGGGCGGCTGCGCTTGAAGATGGACGGTGGTCGTGCGGTCGAGCTTAATACGCGAAAGCATCCGCATCTCGACTACGGTTATGCCATGACCAGCCACTCCAGCCAGGGACAGACTGCCGACCGTGTTCTTATTCACGTGGACACCGAGTTGGGCGCTAAGGCTCTGCTCAACAGCCGCATGGCCTATGTCTCGGTCTCACGTGGACGCTATGACGCCCAGATTTATACGAACAACGCACAGACGCTCGGGCAAGAACTCAGTCGCGATGTGTCCCATTCGCACGCGATTCAGCAAGAACCAGTAGCGCACAAGATGGAACCACAAACCACGCAAACGAATCAGATCAGTCAGGGTTTCGGTCTAGGTCTGTGATGCAGCATTCCCAAATGACATGCCCCGGATAGCCAGAGCATAGCCGAGGCCCGGCCAGTGTCAAGGCCGCGCTTCGCGCGCCGCGTTCGCGGTCGAAGAGCCTTGACACTAGCCTTTGCGCCTCGGCTTATTATTCAGCTATCCGGGGGATGTCAGATTCTTACTTCCACGAACCTGGCTCCGCCCCGAGTCGAACCGATGTTGGGTGCCAAATCGACACAGCTGAGCGGCGTCCCCCTGGAAGGGGATGAAGTGGAGAAAAGAAGCGAAGACGACTAGAAGTCGGGAGGGGGCGTTAAGACGCCTTCGCCATCGCATTGATCCTTGCTTCGAGTACTTTGAGTCGCTCAATGATTTCATCGAACGAAAGAGGCTCATCAACAAACATTTCACGCATCGCCTTGTAGTCTTCTCGCAACAGTTTGTGCAATGCCTCGTTGGGCACAAGTTTCATCGTTCCCGGAAAGGCTGAATCGTAATTCGCCCAGGTGGAAGCGAAGTAGATCTTCTTGAACTTGACCACTTCCGCAAGCAGCTTGAGGTCGAGCTTTTCAGTTGCGAACGTCACGTCGGTGCTCATGACTGCGATGTCTGACCAGTGGCGAGACATGCGCAGCTTTAGTGCTGGCGTTTCTGGACGGTGGTGTTCCGCATGGATCAGCGTAGCCTTTTCCCAAAAGGTCCGTTGGCAATCGAGGACAGGAACCACGACGTTGGGGATTGTGAATGTGTCGGCGAACTCTTCAGCCACGTAGGGGGAGATTGGGAATTGCTTGCTGGGCCACTGATCGCCTCTGCCGAATTCGAGTTTGATTTGGGGCCTGATGTAGGCTGTGTACTCAAAAGCGTTTGGATAGGAGAACAGAAGCGTCATCTCTTCTCCAGCTTCTGCTGAAGCCTGCAGCTCCCATCCAGCCTTGCCAATGACGGAAGAAAAGCTCTCCGTCAATTGTGGAAGTATCTTGGTCGTGACTTCGTTCTGAATCGCCTCCCTGAGTTGTTTGTCGAGTTGCTTGCGCTTCGTATTGGAGAGAGCTTTGTCGGCCAAGTCGCGCTTGCCGGTAAATCCCAGGGCTGCGCGATCCAAAGAGACATCGATGTCTTCCGAGAAACGATGAATCAGCTTGAAAACCTTCGAGAGAGAAGTTCCGCCCTTAAAGCACATTTGGGGGACACCTTGGAGAGAAAAGAGGTGGCGCAGCGTCCAGCAGACCCAGAAGTCTTTTTCAACGGCGGTGTTGGTGGAATTGCGGCGGCTGGCAGTCTCTTCGAGGTAAGGTCTCCGCTCGTCCGCCGCGAGTTTAGCAAAATTCTCCATTTGGCTGTTTACTCAACGATTCGGCTAAGAACCGGTTGTGCCCACACCGGAGCTGCTGGCAACAGGCGCTTGATCTCAGATTTCACCGTTGCAGGCAGTTTTTTTGAGATTGAGGTAACCGGAATCTCGTTCGCACCGTTGGGACCAAAAGCTCTCACAGCTTGAATGACAATTCCAGCCTCCGTACCTGCCCCGAGCATTTTTGAGGGAGCAGTGTGTTTCAGAACGATCGTTTGGTTCCCAATCTTCACAGTGCGAGATGGACCTTCGGTCAGGAAGATGTTCTGCGCGGGTACCTGCGTTGACAGCCCCAAGAGGTTGGCGGCTTTCGCCTGCGAGACCTGGATGCGGCTGTTGGTTCTTGCCGCGACAGCTTTGGCGACTGCTTCGGCTGATGGAGAAAGAACGCCGATACGCGGATGAATTCTTGGGAATTCATAAATCCCCTGCGCAAGTCTGCGAATCGTGCCAGTGTGCTGGAGACGGGAAAGCGCCTGATCGACCGCTGTCCGTGGGCCAACACCTGCAAATTCTTTCGGGGTGAAGACCCAGCCGCGCTGCTTTGCACGGATTCGTCTGAGTATCGTTCTTGTGGTTATTCTCTCCATATATCACTCCATTATGTCAGAAATAATAGCATTATTATCTGACATTTGTCAAACGATAGTAAATCTATCTTATTGATTATACAAACAATAATGTCCGTTATCGGACAGGCAATGCGCTGGGTAGGAAGCTCGGTCGTAAAGTCGTGATTCTGGCAAATCTATGGCTGGGAAACGTCTGTAACAAAGCGGACGGGGGATAGTCGCGCGTCCCGGCACCGCAATGACGACCAGTCGCACCTAGTGAGGCGCCTTGCGTTGATTCTGGCTCTGATTCAGAATGTCTGTGGAAAATTGCTCCACAAACCGCGGAAGTTTTTTCCGGCGATCTCCAACTTCAATGAATCGACCATGTGTTTTCCTCGCGAAGTCCGATAGGTAGAACCCGTATATTAGTATAGATTTCGAACCGCGAAGGCTGTGACTCGCTACCAAAGCAACTTGACAATTGACCCCGAGTTGACGAGCTTTGGAAACAATTTGCTTAAATGCCTTGCCACCGAAATCCTCTCTCCCCTCGGCAATGATGAAGAGAGACTTGGGGCGGGCGTCATCCGTGAACTGATTTAGAGCAAGTTCCATCGCCTTATACAGATGAATGGAGAAGTAGCGCTCTCCGGATTGTTCAAGGTTGACGCTCTTGATCGCGCCGATAGCCTCACTCGGTTTGGCATCGGAACTCCGTAAAGCTGGGTCCCCAGAACCGAATGTGATTAGTGAGATAGCAGCATCTGGTTGATCCAAGTGGTTTAGCACGCCCGTCGCTAGATCTGATTCCAAAGAAAAAACTTTGCGCTGGTTTGGGTTGATGTCCAGGAGAATCACAACTTGGAGAGAGGGCGGCTGCTGCCTCCTTTGCGGGTCATTCTGGCCCGGAGGGGGTGAATCTGTGGAAGCACCGGCCAGTATCGGCACGAGGCAGACAAATGCTAAACGGGTTAACAGCGTTTTCGATGACATCGCCCCACGCCTCCTAGTCGACATGTTCCCCCTCTTCGATAAAGCCGATTTCTGGAGGAGGCAGTTTGTCATCCTTCTTCGCCCAAAAGACATAAAGCGTGGGCAGTAAGACTACGCTGATGAAGAGCTCGACAATCAGGCCGCCGACGATCACGATGGCGAAAGGCCTTTGCGAGTCGGAGCCGATGTCGTGCGACATGGCGGCGGGCAGAAGTCCCAGGATGGCCACCAGCATGGTCATCATGATGGGCCGGAGGCGCAGCAATGCGCCTTCCCTGGCAGCTTCGCGCGGGTTCATACCTCGGGTGCGGAGTTGGTTGATGTACTCGACCATGATGACTCCGATCTCAACCGACACACCGATGAGCGCCAGGAATCCCAGACCCGACGACACCGAGAAATGCGTGCCGGTCAGTAGCAAACTGAGGAAGCCGCCCAGCGGCGAGAGTCCGACCACGGCAAGAATCAGGCCAACCCACTTCCACGAGTCGAAGGCAGAGTAGAGGATGAATGACATCAGCAGGAGCGTGATCGGCACGATCACCGCCAGGCGGCGATTGGCGCGCTGCTGACTCTCGTATTCGCCCGTCCAGTCGAGGTGATAGCCTTCCGGTAACTGCACCTTCTCGTGGACTTTCTCAATGGCTTGACGAACCGTGCTGCCCAGGTCCCGGCCACGCACGCTGTACTTGATGGCAATGTAACGAGAGTTCCCCTCGCGATAAATGTTGGAGGCGCCATCTTCAAGTTTGATCTGGCACAGTTGCCCGAGAGAAACACGCTCGCCCGAGGGCGCAAGAATACGAATGTTGGCGACGTCATCCACGGTTTTGCGAAACGGCTCCAAGTACCGGACAGTCAGGTCGTACCGTTGCTCGCCAATGAGGATTTGGCTCACGGCTTTACCGCCGACGGCGGTTTCTACCGCGTCCTGTACGTCGCTGACATTGATGCCGAAACGGTCGGCTGCGGCGCGATCGACGACCAGATTCACATTGGGCTGGCCGCGTACCTGAAACGTGCCCAGATCGGCGACGCCCGGTATTTTGCTCATCACGTCCTGAATCGCCTCGGCTTTGGCTTCGAGGACTTTCAAGTCGCTTCCGAAAAGCTTCACGGCAAGTTCGCCCTTCACGCCGCTGACCGCTTCCTCGACGTTGTCGGAAATCGGCTGGGAGAAATTCCAGTCCACGCCGGGAAATTTGTTCAGTTCGGCGTCCATGGCGGCAATGAGGTCATCTTTGGTCTTGAACTCGGCGCGCCACTTCGAACGCGGCAGCAGATCGACAAAGAATTCCGTGTTATAGAAACCGCTGGCATCGCTGCCGTCATCGGGCCGTCCGACTTGGCTCACGACCTGCTTAGCCTCGGGGAAATTGGCGAGGACCCTGCGCGCCCGGTGGGCGAGAGAAATTCCCGCCGACGGACCGGTGCTGGGAGCGAGCGTACCGCGCACCCAAACCGCACCTTCGTCCAGGTGAGGCAGGAATTCAGAGCCGACCACGCCGCTGAAGGCTAGAAACAACATGACGGCGAGAGCGGCCACGCCCATGCCGAGAGTGAACTTGATGTGGTCGAAGCACCAGTCGAGTTGGCGGCCATAGCGTTCCTGCAGCCAATGAAAAACAGGGTTGCGCCATTCCTTGATTTCGCCCTTGAACAGCAGAGTGCATAGGACCGGCGCGATCAAAAGCGCAAACAGCAACGCTCCCAATAAGGCAAAGGCCACGGTCCACGCCATGGGGCGGAAAAGGCGCCCTTCCACGCGCTGGAGGGTGAAGATAGGCAGATAGGAAACGATAATGATGATGCGGGCAAAGAAGACCGGCCTTTGGACCTCATGCGCTGCCGTCGCGATCATCTCTAGAAAGGTCTTTTTGCCCCGGCCATACTCGGCATGGCGCAGAATGTTCTCGATCATGACCACCGAGCCATCCACCACCATGCCAAAATCCAGCGCACCCAGCGAGAGCAGGTTGGCGGGAATGTGACTCAGATCGAGCAGAATTGCGGCAAACAACAGGGCAAAAGGGATCGTGATTGTGACGATCAGCGCGCTGCGAACGTTGCCCAGGAACAGAAACAGGATCAGCGTGACCAGCAGAACGCCGTCGGTGAGGTTGCGGAGCACGGTATGCGTGGTGTAGTGAACCAAGTCGCTGCGGTCGAGATGCGGAACAAGCTTCACTCCGGCGGGCAGTTGATGGGCATTGAGTTGGGCGATCCGCTCGTGCAGAGCATCGAGCGTGGCGTCGGCTTCGGCGCCCTTGCGCAGAAGCACAATGCCTTCCACCACCTCATCATCGTCGATGACGGTGCCATCTTCACGGCGGATGGTCTTGCCCAACTGGCCGAGGCGCACTTTGGGCGCTTGCGCAACTGCCGCCAGATCGCGCAGGCGTACCGGAGTACCGTTCTGCACCTTGACGACCGTGGCCGCAATATCGTCGGTGGTTTGCATCAAGCCCACGGCACGTACATTCAGCGCCTGCTCGCCGCGCTCGATGAACCCGCCACCCGCATTGGTGTTATTTGCGGCCAAGGCCTGCTCCACCTGGCTGAGCGATAGCCCGTAGGAAACCAGCTTGCCCGGATCGATCCGCACCTGGTACTCGCGAGTGGGGCCACCAAACCGGTTCACGTCCACAACGTTAGGCACCGACTTGAGCTGGTTCACGACATACCAGTCGTTCAGTGTTTTCAACTCCATGGCGTCATACTTCGGGTTCGTGCTTTGGAGGGTGTAGAACATGATCTGGCCAGTGGGGCTGTAGTCCGGGCCGAGTCCAGGACTCACGCCTTGCGGCAGATTGACGAGCTGCAGGCGGTCCAGCACTTCCTGGCGGGCATTGAATGTGGTGGTTTCGTCGTCATAGACGATGGTAATCACCGAGAGCCCCGCCAGCGATGTGGAGCGCAGGTGGGTCATGTGAGCGACGCCGTTCAAAGTCACTTCGAGGGGGACGGTGATTTGCTGCTCGATTTCCTCCGCAGCATGACCGGGCCACTGGGTGACGACCTGCGCGTAGGTGTCGGCAACGTCGGGGTAGGCTTCGATGGGGAGATTATGGAAAGAGATGATGCCCCAAACGAAGAGCACAACCGCGACACTGAGTACCAGTATCCGGCTGCGCAGAGCGAAGTCGATCAGATAGCGAATCATTTGGCTTGCTCCGCCACCGCCGACGAAAACTCCAAAGCGTTGTTCACGATTTGCTGCCCGGCTATGAGCCCATCTTGCACCTGTTCCATTCCGTCCGGGTTTTCTCGCAGCAGATGCACTTCAACGCGGCGGAATTGCTGTGGCCCGTCCTTCCGGAACACCCAATCTTTGTCTTGCAACCGCATGATCGCCGTCGAGGGAGCCACGATCCGGGATTGCGTCTTTTGCGACCGGAATGTCGCCACGGCAAACATGCCGGGCCGCAGCGACGCATCGTGATTGGGCAGCACAATGCGCACCTTCGCCGAGCGCGTGGTGGGATCGAGCACGCGGGAGATATCCGCCACTTTGCCGCGGTAAAGCTTGCCCGCATATGCGTTCAACCGAATCTCGGCAGTGTCACCCAGATGCACTTCCCCGAGGTCGTTTTCGTAAACGTCGCAGAGCACCCATACCTGGGTGAGATCGGCGATGGTAAACAGGTTGGGAGTGTTGTCGAGGCTTTTGATGCCCTCGAATCCCGAAATATTTTGCTCGACAATGGTTCCCGAGACCGGCGCGCGAAGTTCGATCAACGAACCGGGATGAGCAGGATCGCCGCCCAGAATGCGCACATGCTGTTCCGCCGTCCGCACATCCACCTGCGCCTTCTCTTCGGTGTCCTCGGCTTGTTGCAGGTCTTTCTCCGCCAAAGCGCCACGCGAGTAGAGCAGTTGCGCCCGTTCGAA
Organism: Bryobacterales bacterium; assembly: GCA_025350625.1. Lineage (GTDB taxonomy): Bacteria > Acidobacteriota > Terriglobia > Bryobacterales > Bryobacteraceae > Palsa-187. The sequence goes on from JANXXL010000119.1 coordinate 7,736, forward strand.
GGCCTTTTGGGCCAGGCGCTCATCGGCGACAGCTTTCTGATAATCGGAAAACGCTCCCGCCAGATCGGTGCTGCGAATGGTGAGCAGCAATTGGCCTTTCTTGACGAAATCTCCCAGCCGCACTTTCAATTCCACAACCCGTCCCGAGCCCTGCGAGGTCACGTGGATGGTATTGTTGATGTCCGCCGTAACGCTGCCATTTGCGTTCAACGTCGACGGCAGTTCGAGAGTCTCCACCGTGGCTAGCTTGAAAAGATCGGCGTGCTCCACGGTGTAGAGGTTGGGATCGAGCGTGACTTCAGCCTTGGTTAGGGCGGCCTTGGAATCGCTGGAGCAGGACGCCGCCAATAGCATGAGGACCAAGGGACCAAGGATCGTCGCTATGCAGCGCAACATTTTGTTATTCATTGCAGCACCTCGCGGCCCACGGCAAGATTCAGTTGACTGGCAGCAGTCAGGTAAGACCCGATCAGAGTGACGTAGGTCAGTTGCACGGTGCGGTATTCGCTTTGAGCATTCAGAAAATCCAGCAGCGACGCTCCGCCACGCTGATATGAAAAAGTCATAGTGTCGCGCACCCGGACCGACTGCTGCAGGTACTTGGCTTTGTAAGGCCGCAGCAAGATCAGACTGCTTTCGAGAGTGGCGTAGCCGGAATCTACGTCGCTCAGCACCGCCGCTTCGGCGGCATCGCGTAACCTCTCATTGCGCTTGATATCGAGTTGCGTCCGCAGCTTCTCTCCCTGGTTGCGGTCGAAGACGCGCAATGGGATGCTGACACTGACGCCCAGTGTATTTATGCCAAACGGATTATTGTTGGATGAGTTGTGCGTATACCAGGCACCGAAAGTCGGATCGGTTGAGCCGTTCGCCACCGCCAGCTTGTAGTCGGTATGGGCTTTGTCCACCGCTTCCACCGCCGCCTTCAAGTCCGGCCGCGTATCCAGAGCAATCTTCCGGAACTCGTCCCGGGGCATGAGTTGGTCGACGAAATCGAACGGCCCGCTCACATCGAACCGATCCAGGGGAGTTCGCGAATTCAGTAGCGTCAGCAGTTGGATCTTTGCCGTCTCCAGGTTCTCCTCGGCAGCTTGCAAATCCGATTCGTACTGCACCCGCTGCAGTTCCAGCCGGTCGCGATCGATCTGCGCAATGTCGCCAGCCTTAAAGCGATTTCTGCCGATCTCGAGCACCTGGTCGTAGTAGGCAAGGTTGTCTTTTGCCAACTGGAGCACTGCTTTCCCCTGCAGTATTGACACAAATGCGCTGCGCAAGTTGAAGAGCATCGTTCTTTCCAGGTCGGCATGACCCGACTCGGCAATCAGCGTCCCCTTTTTCGCGCTCTCCAGCCGCAACTCTCGCTTGTGCTGCCGTTCGTGCAGGTAGCTAAGGCTCGGGGACTCAAACGTGCCCGCCAATGGCCGCCACGCGCCTTTGTGCGGAGCGATCTGGGTCCCATCCGCCGACAGCGTGAAGGTGGGGTTCGGACGCAGGAAAGCGGTGATCTCCTGGGCCTTTGATTCGTCGATATTCAACTTGTCTGCCAGCAGAGTTGGGTTTGCGGCTTGGAACCTGTCTCGAATCTGCTGCCACGTGAAGCTCTGCGGCTGGGCGTGTGCGCTCTTTGCGAGAGAGCCTGCGATCAACAACGCCAGGAAATAGAGCCTGACCGATCGCAAGCTGGCCAGCTTTTCGGGAGCCATCCTTACCACTGCGGCCGATCTAGCCATGCACGTCTCGTCCTTAAGGACGGCGGATGAATCGGGTGTAGCGGTCAGGAATATCCCTGGCGCAGCCGCGGATGTTGGATGATGAAAGGTCATTCGATTTCAGCAACGCTCATGACGGGACCTGGAGTGATGGGGAAGCTGCAATCTCGTGCTTCCACTCCAGACCCCTTCGCCAGACTCCGCACCGACCAGAACGTGGGTACAACGCCTAATAATTAGCCCGGACTTCTTCCGGGTAGAGGCGTAGTCCCTGCGGAGTCGATCGTTCCGACTCGACCCTTTCAATGCCTCGGAAGATGCTGTACTGGATGAGGCAGTGAGTATTGTGCAAGCCCAGTGCGCGAAGGGGAATCCTATCTTTGAGGCTCCAACGCTATCTTTCGGTCAGCCGGTAGCCTATCTTTTGGCTAGTTCTTGACAAGGCAGTTTCGTGGAGCGTGAAGATAGCGCACCATTAGAGTAACCATGAAAGACCCACTGTCCATCTACGCACCGGTCAACCGGACCAGACTGATCGTGGTTGCCGGTCTCTTAATATCAGCGATCGCGGTGGTCGACTGGGCGACGAAGCCCTATATCTCCCTGGGATTCCTTTACCTATTCCCCATAATGATTCTCGGTGGGTTCCTGTCAAGGACCCGGATTTTAGGGGTTGCGCTGGTGTGTGCAGTTCTTCAGGAAGCATTCAGCAATTTGCCAGAAAATGAGGCTGTGGTCCGCTTGCTGTTTAGCTCAGCGGGATTTGTCGGTACGGGACTGTTTATTTCGGAGCTGATCCGCAATCGCCGAATTGCGATGACGCACGTAGAAGAACTCGAAGGCCAGATCAAGCTACGCGAGGACGCCGAGGAGCAATTGCGTTCCCTCGTCGAAAGCAGTCCAGCCGCGATCGTCACAATTGATTCGGGCGGCAACGTTCTATTGGCAAATGAGGCAGCTCAACAATTGCTTGCTCCTGAGGGGAAGCCCTTGCAAGGCCAGGAAATCAACTCTTATCTCCCAGCTTTGCAAACAGTGCTGAGGACTCAACCGCCGCG
>JANXXL010000151.1 GCA_025350625.1 Bryobacterales bacterium
GTGAATGCGCTGACCCGGCTGGCGCGCGTGTCGGCATTCTCCGACCCCGAAGCTTGCGTCACCGTGTGCGAGGGCGCGGTGCGGGTGTGCAGCGCTCATGGCGACCCCCTATTGCAGGCACGCACCGAGATGCTGGCGGGAACCTGGCACATTATTACGAACGGCTGGAGCAAACTGCAAGCGGACCGCTGCGCCGCGGCGCGGCAGAAGATTCGCGAGCTACTGGGTCCCGAAAAACCGGCATACTACGAGATTTTGTACGCCCACGTGCAGGCGCTTCACGGCGAATATCGGGATGCTTATGAAATTGCCCGCTCGGGTTTGGAAAAAGCCGCTGAAACCGGAAACCTGGTGGTGTATCTCTCTTCCCTGTCTTCGTTGGCGCTGGCGCTGATGCACTTGGGGTGGTGGGGAGAGTTGCGCGGAACCGTGGAGAGCGGTTTGGAACTGGCCGAGAAGAATGGCAACGAACCGTGGAGGGCGCTCTTCCAAGCCATGCTCGGATGGCTGCACGTGCAGGCTTTCGACTTCATCGGTGCCCGGCGGATTGCGGCGGGCTTGCTTGAGACCTACGTAGAAGAACCGGCGGGACAAGTCCGCACCATGGCCAAGTTGACCATAGCTTACGCCGACCTGACCACGGGTCAGCCTGACGATGCGCTCAAGCTTTTCCTGCAAGTGCGCGACCGCCCCACTGCGCCTAGATTTTTCTTGCAGTGGTATTGGCGAATGATCGCCGAATTCGGAATCGTGAAAGCCTATGTTGAACAGGGCAATTTAGACCAGGCAAAGAGGGAGGCTGAGCAGTTTCTGGCAAATGCTTTGGCTACCGAGGACCCGGCGTTACGGGCCTCGGCGTGGGATGCGATGGCTTGCGTCGCGGCCCGCCAGGGCGCTGTGACTCGCGCGCTCGAATGCGTGGGGCAGGCGCTTGCCAGCATCGAGAATCGCGACTTGCCCTCGGTGGCGTGGCGGCTGCACGCCACGGCTGCGCGGCTCGCCATGCAGATGCGGGACTTTGAGGGAAGCGAACGCCACTGCCTGCTGGCGGCGCATAGCTTGCACCGGGCCGCCGCGTCATTCGGCGAAAACGATCCACTACGCCGGTTGCTGCTGAACGCGGCGGATACTTTAAAAATGAGTTTTCACGGCGAACTCGAACACGCGCGGGTTACCAGCGCTGGTGATTGAGCCGAACCCGAGCGATCCCAGCGATCCGTTAGGGTCGTTCAGGGGCGTGGTATTGCTCACGTTGAACACTTCCGCCCGGAATTCGGCGCGGATGCGTTCCCTGATGCGGAAGGTTTTGCCCAGCATGAGATCCGCATTCTGCAGGCCCGGGCCTCGAACCGGATTGCGGGGGCTGTTCCCCAGCGAGAACGGAGCAGCGGGGGTGAAGGCTTGGGTGTTGAACCATTGCTGAACGCTGCGCTGGGCGAAGCTGTTCGGGTCGCTCACGCGATCGGGCCGTTGCACGCCGAAACCCAGATTCGATATCGAGTTGGTGGCCTGCGAGACGGTAACCATGTCGCCGGCTTGAATGCGAACCAATCCCGCCAGTTCCCATCCTGAGATCTTCCAGACGCGCGGGATCTGCCAGGTCCAGCCGGCTGAGAAAACTTGTGGAATGTCTCCGTTCGAAAGCGACCGTTCTCCGCGCAGATTGTAGGCGTCGGCGACACCGGTGTTGGCGATGGGTCCGGTGAAGATGGTGTTTGAAAAGACGCTGGAGGCGTCGTCAATCAGTTTTGAAAAGGTGTAGGCGGCAGTGAAAGTGATCCCGGATGACAAGCGCTTTTCAAGTTTGGCTTGCAGCGCGTGGTAACTGGAATTGCCGACATTATTGCGAAATAAGGCGACGGTGGTGAAGCGCGGATAAGGACGCAGCAGTTGCTGAGCAGTGACGGTCGGTCCACCCAGGGAGGACGAGGCGGGTATTTGTCCGGCGTAAGGGTTAGCGACTTTGGCTAGCAGAGCGGCGCCCAGCGACAAATCTTCGGTCGGCAATTGATTGATGTTTGCATCGGGGACTCCTAGATGCGTGTTCTTCGAGCCCAGGTAACCCGCTTCGAAGTTCCAGTTGCCCCGTATCGTCTTCTGCAGAGTAAAATTCCATTGCTGTGAGTTGCCGGAGGGTTGGTGGCGGTTGGCTCCGAAAACGCCCTGTCCCAGGCCGGAGTTGGGATTTGGCGCGGTGACTTGAACCGTGGGACCGTTCGACAAGACAAACGCAGGTTTAATATTATCCTGCGACTGCTGGCCTACGGTCTGGACGAACGGAAACTGGGGGAGAGTGAAGGGCGTGGTAATGCCGGTTTGCTCGAACCAGACCATGCCGTAACCGGCGCGCACCACGAAGGAGTCACCGATGCGGTAGGCAAAACCCGCCCGAGGACCAAAATCGCAGCATTCCAGGTTGCGCGCGGTATGCGGGAAGTCGAGCACCTGGCTTTGCAGGTTGAAGACGGCGCCCTGGTTGTTGACTTCCGTCGACGGAAAGTTGAGAGTGTACCGCGTTCCGAGATTGACCTGAAGGCGATTGGTGACGCGCCACTCGTCACCCGCGAAAAACTCGGCGATATGCGCGCGCTCCTGCAACAATTGTTTTTGAATGTCGATTGTGAATGCGTTTACTTGTCCCAACAGCAGCGAGGTGAAGCTGTTGCCGGTGCCCGACGCATTGAACGTGAATATACCGGTGGGGTTCGGTGGATTCAGGACGTCGAGCGCTTCTCGGCGAATGTCGGTGCCGAACTTGATGGTGTGGCGGCCGTGTACGATCGAGAATGTATCCAGATATTCACTGACAGAAGTGGTGAAGTTGCTATTGGCTCCAGTGGTGGGTCCGATTTGCTGAAAGCCGGCAACGGTGAAGGTGGCTAGCACCGAAGGAAACGAATTCGCGGGGAGGCCGGGAACTGCGATGCCGCCATTTTGGAGCGAAGTCTGATTGAAGTCGCGGCGAGTGTAGCCGAAGCGGGCCTGGTTGAGCGTGTTCGAGGACGGGATCCAATCGTACTCACCGGCTATTCCGTCACCGTGCGTGAGGGCGTGACCGGTGACGCCGGAGGAGATCAGTCCGCTGCCATCGGGGAGCGGAGTCACCGGGTTGTCGTCGTCCTGCAAATGGGTATAGCGCGCGAAGAGCCGGTGTTTTGCGCTGAGGTAATGATCCAGGCGAAGGTCGAACTGGTCTTGCTTTTCGGGCTCGACTGCGGTGCGGACATAATTGTTTGCCGCGCCGGACAGATTGGGATGTGGGTAGTGGACGACGACCTGGGCTGCAACGGAATCGATCTGACTAGGGGCGATGCTGACCCGCTGCGTATCGGTGGGAACGGTGCTGATTCTGGTAACGCCGGTACGCAATCGAGTGCCTTGCCAATCGGCGAAGAAGAAGGTCTGATTTTTCTTGAGAGGGCCGCCGAGGGTGGCTCCATATTGATTGCGGCGGAACTCGGGTTTGGGGCCGGGCGGCGCGAAGAAGTTGCGGGCGTTGAACGCTTCGTTGCGTAAGAACTCAAAAAGAGAACCGTGGAACTGGTTGCCGCCGGACTTCGAAGCCACCATGACGGTGCCTCCGTTCGATCGTCCATACTCGGGCGAATAGGCGTTGATGTTCAGTCGAAATTCCTCGATGGCATCGATGATGGGGTAGAACGCGACCTGCCCGGGCTCGGGCTGCAGGATCGATATGCCGTCGTACAGATATTCGTTGGTGCGCGGGCGGCTCCCATTGATCCTCGGCAGGAGAGAGCCGCCGCCGGGTAACGCGACGCCGGGCGAGAGTGCGATCAATGGAATGAAATTGCGGCCGTCGAGGGGCAGTGTCGAGACTTTGGCTTGATCGACGGCGTAGCTGACGGAGCCGTTGACGGTTTGCAGCAGCGGAGCTTGGGCGGTGACGTCAATGGTGTCGGTACCGGCCAACGTCAGCGTGATATCGTGCAGAGCCTGTCCTCCAAGCTGTAACCGGAACGCGGTCTGGCGGAAGGGCGCGAACCCGGCGGCCTGAACCGTAAGCGCGTACGGACCCGGCGGCAGACCTAATAGATGGTATTCTCCCCGGCCGTCCGAGATGGCCACATACTTCGCTCGGGTGTTTTCGGCATCGGCTTCTACACGCGCCATCGGAACCACGGCGCCCGAAGGGTCGAAGACCGTTCCGAACAACTCGGCTTTACCGGCTTGCGCGAAGCAGGCGGAAGATAATACCAGCAGGAAACAAATGGGGGCCATGCTCCGCATACAAGACATTGTAATTCATACACGACATCCACGGAAAGGCCGTATTGGAGAAGGCGCCACCTGCCCGATAATGGAGAGCAGTGAAACAAATTCATATCGCCGGCGGGGGACTCGCGGGATGCGAGGCGGCCTGGCAAGTCGCGCGCGCCGGGGGGCGAGCGGTGCTGTACGAAATGCGCCCGTTGCGGCAGACTCCGGCGCATAAGACTGGCGATCTGGCGGAATTGGTATGCAGCAATTCCCTCAAGAGCGAACAGGCGAACAGCGCTCCCTGGCTGCTGAAAGAAGAATTGCGCCGCTTGGGTTCGCTATTGATCGGTGAAATTTCGCCGCGCGCGCGAGTCCCCGCGGGCCACGCGCTTACAGTCGATCGAGAAATTTTTGCGGCCGAAATCACGCGGGCCATGGAGGCGGACCCGGCCATCGAAATCCGCCGTGAAGAAGTGACCACGCTCGATGCCAATCATGTTTGGATCATCGCCAGCGGGCCGCTCACTTCGGATGCCCTGGCGCAGGAAATCGCACGCATCACCGGGTCAAACCGCCTGTACTTTTACGACAGCATCAGCCCTATCATTGACGCGGAGTCCATCGACACCTCCATCGCTTTCCGAGCTTCGCGCTACGGCAAATCGCTCGACGGCACTGCAGATTATTTGAATTGCCCATTCGATAAAGTACAGTACGACGCGTTCCTCGATGCATTGCTGGCGGCGGAGAGCGTTCCCGCTCACATTGAAGAGGACCGTCCCGGCCCCGAGAATGTCCGCTATTTCGAGGCGTGTCTCCCCATAGAGGAGATCGCGCGGCGGGGGCGCGATACTCTGCGCTTCGGTCCCATGAAGCCGATGGGGCTTACCGATCCGAGGACAGGACGCCGGCCCTACGCGGTGGTCCAATTACGGCAGGAAGACGCGCGCGCGGGCAGTTACAACCTGGTGGGCTTCCAGAATCACATGCGCTTCGGCGATCAGCAGCGGGTGCTGCGTTTGATTCCAGGGCTGGAGCATGCTGAATTTCTGCGTTTCGGCCAGGTGCATCGCAACACTTACATAAACGGCCCTGCGCTCCTAACGCCCACATTGCAGATGCGCACGCGACCGGAGGTGTTCTTCGCGGGCCAGATTTCGGGCGTCGAAGGTTACGTCGAGTCGATTGCCACGGGCCTGATCGCCGGCCGCGGCGCGGTTGCGCTCGCCGGCGGCCAAGTGCCAAGGGCTTTCCCCCGCGGGACCGCGATGGGATCGCTCGCGGCTTACGTGTCGGGAGCCGACCCGCTCCATTACCAACCGGCCAATATCACATTCGACCTGCTGCCTAAGCTGGAGAACCCGCCGCGCGACAAGAAAACGCGCTACGCCGAAGTGTGCCGCCGTGCGCTTGACGCTCTCGAAGAATATTTGTGCGCCCATGTCTGAACTGGCGCTCGCGATCGATCGGTATCTCGGCGAGTTGGGACGCGAGAACGCTTCGCCGCACACGGTTCGTAACTACGCGTCTGATCTAGAGCAATTCCGGGATTACTTTTCGCCGCCCGGAGCAGAAACGCCTGCGTTGATCTCCATCGACGCTGCGCTTTTGCGGGAGTGGCTCACCAGCCTCTACGATCGCAAGCTGGATCCTATTTCGATCCGGCGCAAGCTGGCCGCGGTGCGCTCGTTTTTCCAATTTCTGTTGCGGGAAAAAACCGTGCCTAGCAATGTGGCGCGCGTCTTGCGGACTCCCAAGGCGCCGAAGCGGGTGCCGATTGTCCCGACGGCGGAGCAGACTAACACGCTGGTCGACCAAGTGGGGCTGGATAAATTTGAGCGGCCGTATCCGGAGCGCGATGTTGCGCTGTTCGAACTGCTCTACGGATGCGGCCTGCGCATCAGCGAACTGGTGGGGTTGAACATCGAAGATTTCGATTTAACCGAGCGTTGGATTCGTGTGCGCGGCAAGGGCCGCAAGGAACGGCAGGTGCCGTACGGAGAAAAAGCGTCGGCGTCGCTCCAGAAGTACCTGGCGCAGCGTGCTGCCAAGCCGGGAGAACGTGCGCTCCTGGTGAATCATCGCGGCGGGCGCTTGTCTGACCGGGGCGCTCGGGAAATCGTCAAGTTCTACGCGCGAATGATTTCGGGCGACGCCGGGCTGCATCCGCATAGCTTGCGGCACGCCTACGCCACCCATCTGCTGGCCGACGGCGCCGATCTGCGCGCCATTCAGGAACTGCTGGGTCATGCGCGCTTAGCTACCACCCAAAAATACACGCAGGTATCGCTTACGGATCTGATGGCGGTTTACGACAAGGCGCATCCCAAAGCGGGAAGGCACAGATGACAAATGCTACGCGCGTTCCATGTACGCGCTCTCGGACGTGGACACGCGGATCTTTTCGCCTTCGCTGATGAACGGGGGCACTTGCACCACCAACCCGGTTTCGGTTTTGGCGGGCTTGGTTACATTCGAGACCGTGGCGCCTTTGAGCCCCGGCTCGGTTTCGACAACCATCAGGTCGACGGTGGGCGGCAGTTCGATCCCCATCGGCTTGCCTTCGTAAAATTCGATTTCCACCTTCAAATTCGGCGTTAGAAAATTGGTAGCATCCCCCAGGAAGTCACGTGTCAAATGCATCTGCTCGTACGTCTCGGTGTTCATGAAGTAGTAAAACTCACCGTCGTCGTAAAGGTACTCCATATCCTGCTGATCGAGCGAGGCTCGCTCGACTTTGTCTTCGGACGAAAAGCGATGCTCCATCATGGTGCCCGAGCTGAACTTGCGCATCTTCACCTGCACGAACCCGCGCAGGTTGCCAGGCGTGCGGTGCTCCATCTTGAAGATCGAGAAGAGCTCGCCGTTCCACTTGACCACCATGCCAGGACGCAGTTGTGTTGCTGAAATCATATGGGGAAACTTCAGTGTAGCAGGGCTATGGCTGGTGCGGGAACCGCTCCACCTCACGCATGCATTGCGCGAGCGCCGCCAACAGCGTTTTGCCCCAACCGACCGGCGTGTAGGGAGCCACGCCTTGATTGGTCTGCTTATCCGCCTGGGCGAAAAATCCCATCGCGGGGTCCTTCGGGGTCAGGAATTCCTTGATGGTGATGGTGAATTCCACTTCCCCGTTCTCTTGCTGCCTGATCATCGAAAAATGATGCACCCTGGCTAATTGCTGTTCCGGATTCGCCTGCGCAAACTCCCACTCGCTCATTTGGATTTCCTCTTGGATGCTATGATACGCCGAAGCGTTGGGTGCTGCTAAGCGTTCACTCTGGGCATGTGCGGCGCAGGATACCGCGAGCCCGCGACCGCTTCCGCGGGGAAGGCTGCACCGATTTCCTGCAACTCTGCCGGGCTGAGTGCGATATCGACAGCCGCGACATTTTCTTCGAGGTACTTGCGGCGCTTGGTTCCGGGAATCGGCACGATGTCGTCGCCCTGTGCCAGCACCCATGCCAGCGCCAATTGCGCAGGCGTAACTCCGCGGCGCTCGGCAATGCCCTTGAGCCGCTCCACCAATCGCATGTTTGCCGCGAAATTCTCACCTTGAAAGCGCGGCATATCGCGGCGGCGGTCGTCTTCCTGAATATCGGTGGGTACGCTCCAGGCACCAGTCAGGAAACCGCGCCCTAGCGGACTGTATGCCACCAGCGCCACTCCCAAGCGCCGCGCCGCCGCCAGATTCCCCATCTGCTCGACGTCGCGCGTCCACAGGGAATACTCGCTCTGCAGCGCCGCGATGGGATGCACTTTGGAGGCTCGCTCCAGCGTCTCTGCCGATGCTTCCGATAGTCCGAGGTAGCGAACTTTGCCGGCCTTCACCAGGTCCGCCATCGCACCCACTGTTTCCTCGATGGGCGTGTCGAAATCCACGCGATGCTGGTAGTACAAATCGATGGTATCCACGCCCAGCCGCCGCAAGCTCGCATCGCAGGCGCTGCGCACGTAGTCGGGCTTTCCGCTCACTGCTATAAACTGTCCGCTCGCGTCGCGAATGTTGGCGAACTTGGTCGCCAGGAACACCCGGTCGCGCTTGCCCTTCAGCCATCCGCCCAATAATTCTTCATTGGTGTAGGGGCCGTAAATGTCGGCGGTATCGTAAAAATCGATTCCCAGTTCGAGCGCACGGTCGAGCGTGGCGAGCGACTCCTTATCGTCGCGCCCGGCATAAAACTCGCTCATTCCCATGCAGCCGAGACCGATGGCGGAAACTTCGGGTCCGCCAGAGCCTAACCGTCGTTTTTTCATATTCGCTATTGTAGCGTTTGGATTGGAATAGCAGCGGGGCGACGCGCTGCCCTCCTGCGCCCGCGCTTGATCGTACGATACAGAATCGGAAATTTACATAGGTAGGCTGTCGCCAGCTTTCCCTGTTACACCACCGGACATGCGGGTCCGCATCCGGCGGTTCGGCGGGTTGAGCTATCGGCGGGCAGTCAATCTCGGAATCCCAAGCGAGTCGAAGCAAGCATTGGGCAGCGCAAACGAGAGTGCCGGCGAAGCCGCTAGCCGCCAAGGCCCGTGAGCGCTGCCGGCCGTTTTCGCGGCCAGATCTTTGCCCACACCTCGTCGGCGTAACTCGGCGAATCGCACCGATCCGCGCTTCCACTGCTTCCAGATCGCAGACCGCAGCCTGCGCCGGAGCCACTGCTCTAGGCCCGCCAGCACCGAAGGCGTTTCACACCTGCCGAAATAGCTGATCCAGCCCCGAAGATACCGGGCCAGTTCCTCAGCCATCCGCTCCGTGCTCACACCCCGCGTCCGACTCGTCAGTTCCCGAATCCGCTCCTTGAACCGGCCCACCGCTTTCGGCGCGATCCGCTGCTTGGGTACGCCTGCGCTCGTGAAGCTGAAGCCCAGAAACTTCCGTTCCCAGGGCCGAGCCACCGCACTCTTCTGTTGGTTCACCTTGAGCTTGAGCTTCTCCGTGATGAATCGCGTGATGCTCTCCATCACTCGCTCCCCAGCTCGACGGCTACGAACGTAGATGTTGCTGTCGTCCGCGTATCGCGCAAACCGGAGCCCGCGCCGCTCCAACTCCCGGTCCAGTTCATCGAGCACGATGTTCGACAGCAAGGGTGACAAAGGACCGCCTTGCGGCGTGCCTTCATCTACCGGACTCACCAGCCCGTTCTCCATCACCTCGGCTCGCAGAATCTTCCGGATCAGCTTCAACAAACGCTTGTCGCTCACCCGTTCTACGATTTTCGCCATCAGTTTGTCGTGATTAACCCGGTCGAAGAACTTCTCCAAATCCAGATCCACCACCCAGCGATAGCCAGCCGCGATGTTCTGTTGCGCCGCCTCCACCGCCTGATGCGCCGAGCGTCCAGGCCGAAACCCGTAGCTGTGATCGGAAAACGTCCGGTCCCACCTGCGTTGCAGTACCTGCATCACCGCCTGCTGGATAAACCGATCCAGCACCGTCGGGATGCCAAGCTTTCGCACCCCTCCGTCCGGCTTCGGGATCTCCACCCGATTTACCGGTTGCGGCACGTAGGTTCCGCTCAACAACTGTTCCCGGATGGCTGGCCAATGCTGTTTCAGGTGCTCTGGCAACTGCTGGACGGTTATCCCGTCCATACCAGGGCTCCCTTTGTTGGCCTTGACTCGTGCCAATGCCTGCCTGCAGTTTTCCCGCTCGCAGACTTCTTCCATCAACTGTTCGCCCATGGCCGGGCTTTCTGTCCTGCGCTTCACCGCGAGCGATTCGGTCCCTTCCTCGGACACCCTCGGAGCTTCACTCCTACTCTCGTCCAGGAAGGCCAACACCATTTGCTGGTCGCGCACAACGCTATCGCTGTGCCCTAACTGGTTCTTCTGCCGCTTGTCGCTCATGAGTCGCGCCGCCTACTCACCACTCCCATCAACCCCTTGCGGGGACCGTTCGGGCCTTCATCACTTGCGTGACTAATACGCCCTCTGCTGACTTCTGCCGCCCGGTCAGGACCGATTGCTCGATCCTCAGTCTCGACTCCGAGACAAACGGCAGATCTCCCGAGGTAAGTTCGACCGCCTTCCGCACGCAACCGCCGAATTTACAACCAGCGCCTTTGATGGATATGGGCTTCGTTGTCATTTGCCAACTCGCCCGGCGCCGTATGCCTCTGATCCGGTTCTTGTACATCGGCTCGCACGTTTGCTCCACGCTTCTTTCAGACCCTCCGTCGCCGGAACGCCCTTGCGCTTCGCTATCACTTCACCTCCATCGGGTTGTGAAAAGGACTTTCACCTTCGAGCTGTCGAACATGCTCGGCACACAAAAGAAAGCCCGGTCGTTAGACCGGGCTGTTTCGGACTGTTTAGGGCTGGCTTTACTCGGCCAGTGGTTCTTCGACGGGCTCACCCTCGGTCAGGCCGCCCGCATAAAGCGCGCGCGTCTCCTCGTCGTAACCCGGGATGTTGTCGAGAACCGCGGCCTCTTGCTCCGCCGTCAGCTCTTCTTCCACATCCTCGCCGGCGATCTTGACGCTGCGGTAATACGCCATGCCGGTGCCGGCCGGAATCAGGCGGCCCATGATGACGTTCTCCTTCAAGCCGCGCAGATTATCCACCTTGCCATTGATCGCGGCTTCGGTCAGCACACGCGTGGTTTCCTGGAAGCTGGCGGCGGAGATGAACGAATCGGTCGAAAGCGATGCCTTGGTGATACCCAGCAGCACCGTTTTGCCTTCCGCCGGTTTCCCGCCTGCCTCGACAACGCGCGCGTTCTCTTCCCGGAACTTGAATTTATCCACTACTTCTTCCGGCAGGAATTCGCTGTCGCCGATGTCTTCCACCTTCACCCAGCGCATCATCTGCCGGGCGATTACTTCCA
>JANXXL010000169.1 GCA_025350625.1 Bryobacterales bacterium
CGCGCTGCTTGACCTTGCCATCCACCCATTGGTTGTCGACGATGAGGAGATAAGTGCGGGAACCGTTGGTTTGAGTGCGTACGAACAAAGCGCCGCTCCAGTGTCATCATGATATGCACACATGGACGCCATAATGCAAGGTAATCTTACGTATTCACGGATACTCTTGTGTCACTAGGATTTCATGATCGGACCCATGCACTCACCGGAAATCAATCACTTGCGAACAAATTATCCCGCTGACTGTAGAAGATGAGCTTGACAGCGATTGTAACTTGCGTAGTGATCCACCGAGGTCAGCATCATGACGACCGTCTGCGCCAGGGATGGCAAGGACCGGATCTGCTCGATGAGCGTAAAGCCATCCACATCCGGCATTTGCGCATCGGTAAGGATGAGCGAGACCGGTTCGTGATTAGCTTCCGCCTTGCTGAGGATCTCAAGCGCTGCCACCGCATCGTCCGCGAGTTGTGTTCGACAGCCCCACAAATGCAACGTTTCCGCAAGAATGCGCCGGTTTGTCGCGTTGTCGTCCACAACCAGCACGGATAACCCTTACAGCGGAGCAAAGTCGAGATTCGGCTGCGACAAGGTAATAATTTGTCCACAAGGAGGAAGCGGGAGAGCAAATTGAAAATTACTTCCTACTCCGGACTTGCTTTCGAACCAGATGCGCCCCTTCATCAGGCCGACGAGCTGGCGCGAGATGCTCAAGCCCAATCCTGTGCCCCCGAACCGTCGAGTCGACGATCCGTCGACTTGTGTAAATTTATCGAAGATGCTTCCCTGCATGTTGTCAGGAATCCCGATGCCGGTATCGCGTACGGAGAAGTAAATGACGGGCTCCTCCGAAAAGGACCGGCTTTCCAAGGAGACGACAATTTCTCCGTGATCGGTAAACTTGACGGCATTGCCAACGAGATTGGTCAGAATCTGGCGCACGCGGCCGGCGTCGCCCAATACCATGCTAGGCACATCCGGGGCCACATGCCCCACCAACTCCACTCCCTTTTCATGCGCGCGCAAGGCGAGGGACCGAAGAACCTGTTCGACACATTCGTGCAAATCGAAGACAGCCGAACGAATCTCTAGCTTTCCAGCCTCTATTTTCGAAAAATCGAGAATGTCATTCAGAAGCGTAAGCAAAGAGTCTGCTGAGATCTTGACCGTCTCTAAGTATTCCGTCTGTTCCGGTGTGAGATCTGTCGTAAGGGCGAGCTCGGTCATTCCGATGATGCCATTCATGGGCGTACGGATCTCGTGGCTCATGTTGGCTAGAAACTCACTTTTGGCCTGGCTTGCCGCCTCCGCCGCTTGTCTCGCTTCCTCCAACTGGGTGTTGTTCCGGCGCAGGACCCGAAGCACCCGGACCAATGCCGATATGAACAACATTGTGATCGCAAGCAATAAGGCCAATACGCAACCAGCTCGATAGAAGGCCATGGTTTGGTCACGACCGTAAGCGTCCAACTCTTCCTTCAGGCGGCGCATGGCATCGGACGATTTTTGGAATTGCCGATTGCCGCGCGTCAGATCAAGCGCTGTCGCCTCGCCCGCGCGGCCCGTCAGAATCAAAGCCATGATCTCGTCACGGACTTGCAGATACTCGTGCCAAGCCTGGTCGAAAGCGGCCAAATGCCGTTGTGTTCCGTCGCCGAGTCGAAGCTGGCCGAGTCTCTGCGCAATTCGGGTGACTTCGGTGTCAGCCATTCGGGCTTGATCTATATAAGGGAGCTGTTGGTTCGGATCGCTAGACGTCAGAGCGTATAGAAACAGCCTTCGGCTTTCCTGCGTTGCGTTGATGAGTTCGCCGTCAATGCTCAGCCCATTGATCGCAACCTCGTACAGAGACTTTACTGCTTCACGAGCACGATAAATGTCGAAACCGGCAATGGCCGTTGCCAGAATGGTAACCAGTCCAATCGCTATCAGGAAAGGCTTCCATTTAGTGTGTTCGGTCAGCTGAATCATGGTTATCTGCCACCCGAACGCAAATCGGTAATGGGCACGAATTTGACGCGTTCTTTACAAGCCGCGGAGAACAGTGCCGCCGATTCGACAATGCCGAGTGCTCCCGGAACATTGAAAACGAAATTGCAGGCCGACTCAGGTGAATTGAGCGTCTTGAGCGTGAGCGGCTCGTCACCCCGAAACTCAGTGTTCATCTGAAACCGCCTGTACTCGGCAGCCGACATCCGGACAACGGCTTTAAGCAACTGTTTAAAGCCGTCGCTCGACGGGTCCCGTTGTATTAGAACAACTCGACGGTGATCGGGCCATTGTCTGATCTCCCCTAAATAGAAAAAACGCAGTTGCTCCAAAGAGAGGGTCTCGGTGGAGGTCGACTTATGCACAATGACAACGAAAGCTGCCGTGGAGGCAGAAGTCTCAGTTCGCGCCGCAGTTGTCGAAACCAGAACAACAGTGAAGAGTAAGGCGACAATCGGCAGAGGGTTGTGAATGAACATGTAATCTACTTACATCAGAAGGTAAACGACAGATTCAGCACGGCTCGATATGTTCGAGCGAGATCTCTCCGCTCGATCCGCTCCAGTTGAAATTTGATAGCCATGAACTCCGCGGCATCGAAGCGAACTCCCACCGTCATGTCTTGCCGCCAACCACTAGTGCCGAGCGCCGGGCGAGCAATCGGATCGGAGGCCGCGGCGTTCATATATTCATAACGGAGATACGGACGCCAGGAGGGAGCCACTCGATATGCGAACTGAGTATAAAAAGCCGGCACCGAAGACCTGATTTCTTGCCGCCCCGCGTCCGATTGCCGAGCATGCCGCATCCAAATCCCTTCGTTCAGAAACTCGACCCGATCCTTGATATAAACGGCATGACCAGAATAGATATACTGCCGGATAGGCGATTGCCCCCACGGAGTTAGCCGATCTCTATACACAGAGCCGCCTAGCTCCCAACCTGGCCAGGATTGTGGGCGCGCAAATAAAGCTAAGTTGACGGACTTACCATTGTTCTCATCCTGGCTGTTCTGAACCGGGTTGGCGTCAATCGTCTGGTAAGCCCGGCCGTTACCGGCTTCAAAGACATAGTGAAGGCCTAACGGACCCGAAGGCAAGCGTCCTGACGCACTCACTCCCACATTGTGAATCGGCAGCAGGCCTCCTTCGTCCTCAAATAAGAACATAAATGGCCGGCCAACCGTGGTTTGGAACCATCGGCCGTGGTGATAGGCAGTGTTGTAATACCCGATACTCTGGTGATAACGACCGACGTCGAGGTTAAAAAAGTCGCTCTGGCGGTACTGCAGGAGCAGTCGTTCTATATCAATTCCAATTTGATTTGTAGCTTGATCTGCTTCCAATACCGTCTCGACCAGAACTCCCAGCTTGGAAGATAGCTTGGCGGTGGCAAAAATATCCAATTGACCGAACCCGAAGCCGTTTGTTCCTGCGGCGGCATTCACTGCCGTGTACCCTAGATCTCCGAAGCCGCGCACGCGGACATACGGAAATGAAGCTCCGGCAGGCACTGGAATTTGATTGTGCTCGTGAAGAAGAGGCATTTCCCGTTGAGCCGCCGATTCGGTAGAAGGAACAGGTTCTCCCACCTTGCTCCTTAACTCCTTGACTTCCATCTCAAGCTTGTTCACTCGATCAAAGAGTTGCTGTATCAGCGCGGAGTCCGAAGACGCGGTTTGCGCTAGCAGTGGTGTTGGAAGAAAAATGGCCCAAAATATCAACCAGCTTGCTTTTCTACTTTGCGTCAACAGCTTTCCCCCTTTTAGCTCACCTCGTCCGATCATCTACGTTCCCAACTACACTCCTCTTTTATGGTGGTAATCGGCGGGAGGAAATCTCTCCTTTTTTGAGACAGGCTCCAAAAGTTTTGTAAAAATCGCTTTCAGGATTCCGTGCAATGCTGTTCCGATTGCTCTCGCAGCCGGGCTGCCCCTGCCTCATCAAACTTCTACTGAGGCTGTTGTGCCGTTGGCCGGAACATTAGCCGGCGTGTGCGGATCGCCAAAAAACGCCAACCGATAATGTCGAGAATGGCTTGGATCATATTCTTCACCAATCGCCTTCGGCTAGAACAATCTTCGGAGTGGAATCGCCGGAGTCAAAGGCGGCCACCACATCATAAGCGCCGTCCATATAGACAGGCACGCTGAGCGAAATCTCTCCGCCCGCTGCCGAGGGTTTCAGCTCCGCCGTGGTGTAGGTTTTCGAGAGCGGCGGCGTGATAATCACGCGATCGAGAATTTGCTGAGCGGCTTCGAGATACCGCTCCATCAAAACCGGCGGCACAAACAGCGTTTCGCCGTTCGTGTCGAAGCCTGCGCCCCCTGTCCCGTCGGCGGGAAGAATACCCGGCACTTCAAAATCAATGCCCGGCAGATCCCGAATCGTGTTGTGACACTCGCGCCGGTTCAATCGCCGTGTAATGGCGGAACCCGCGAAGTCCCCGGCCTTGCAGGCGGTCTGGCGCAGCCGAAGCCTCATCCTTCGATTGCCAGCGCGCGCGAGTTAGGGATCGTGTCTAAATCAAGGTCCGCTTGATTTATTAACCTAATAGAGTACTTTCAAATCACGCCGTGTGGAGGGTCCCATACTTCCGTCGTGACAGCAACCGCTAAAGCAAGATCCTATAAATTTGTTCAACGCAGGTTTAAGGCACTACCACGGACTGGGTACTTACCGTACCTGTAAATCCGGCAGATGATATCCCGCGGATCGTGCCAAGCCGCTGAACTACCCTAGAATTGCCACTCCCTGCCGACTAACT
>JANXXL010000182.1 GCA_025350625.1 Bryobacterales bacterium
ATTGTCCGATGGCGCCAACGCTCTGCGTTTGGATCTACTCGCCGGATTGCTGGCAAGCTTACGAAAAATCCACCAAGCCGCGGCGGCGGAGTAGCGAATTCACATCTGCTAAAATTACGGTTTCTTCCACCAATGCCCACCCACGCCATTCAAGCATCGGAGCGCTTGATCGTCGCTCTTGACTTAGCCACCATCGAAGATGCCCGCAAGATGGTCCAGAGCCTTGACGGTGTCGTGGACTTCTTTAAGGTGGGATTGACGCTGCAGCTTGCCGCGGGCGTGGAAGAATTCATTCGCGGGCTAATAGCTAACAAAAAGAGAGTTTTTCTCGATTACAAATACTACGACGTACCCGAGACACTGCGAAAGGCGATCTCCCGGGCAGCTGATCTGGGCGTGGCCTTCCTGACCATTCATGGGTCCAGCGCACTCATGAAATCCGCCGCGCAGGCAAGGGGTAATAGCGGACTAAAGCTATTTGTCGTTACGGTTCTCACTAGCATGGACGCGGAAGACATTGCCGAGATGGGCTACACCGAACATTCGGCGGAGCAGTTGGTGCTTTTCCGCGCGGGAAAGGCTTTGGAAGCCGGTTGCGATGGCGTGATTGCATCCGGGCGTGAGGCCAAACAGATCAAGCAACTCTCCGGCAACAACAACCTCCTGGTGGTTACGCCTGGGATTCGAGAGAAAGGCTACCCCGAGGACGACCAGAAGCGTAGATCCACCGCGGAAGAGGCGATCGCTGCCGGGGCTGATTATCTAGTCGTCGGCCGGCCAATTACCGATGCAGTCGATCCGCGCGGGAAGGCGAAGGAATATACACACGAGATGCAGCGCGCCTTCGATTCCCGGAGCACGGCGGATGCAATCCGATCCGATAACGGAATCTTGCCGTGAAGCGCGAGGCTGCGGACTTGTGGAAGGATTAGTGCGGCCTTTCAATTGAATTTCTTACAGGTCAATCTGGTCAACAGAGGACTGCGGCACACGCCGCTCTCATCCTGTACTCAGTTCAAGGGTAGTGTCCTACGGTTGTGTTGGTCTTAATGTCCTGAGCGCTTTCAGCCGATAGATTCGGTAGACCACCATGCGTAAGTTAACATCTGTGCTTCTATTGACGGCGACCGCGCTCCTGTGCCCGCTGAGCGGCGTCCTGGTCGCCGCAGATATCTATAAACTGATTTCGGTGAAGCGCCTGGAAAAGGATCTGTACCGCTCAGGTAAGGTCCTCGTGCTGACGAGATATTGCTACCACTACACCTACGGGGAAGACGCGATCCTGAAGTATGAGGGCAATGGCGAGTACTCGGGAAGCAAGATCATCTGGGATGACGATTCCTCTTGCGAAGTCAAAAGGGTCATAGTCGAATAGTTATTAAACCATAACAGCAAGCGCTTCCAATTCAAATATAACTTGGTTACGGTGGTAGTGTCCTGACGTTGTGTTGGTATAGATCTAAGGTAACAGTTCAGGCCCCCCTACCTGGAAGCCAGTTTGGGAGCTACCTCACCCGAGCGCGCGGCTAAGTTATTGATTCTGGGCGCAGCCGTTCGTGGGATTGGCGCTTCATATGCGCGAATAGGTCGCTATGAGTCGGTTTTGAGGGGGGCCTGAACTGTTACGATCTAAGTAACTCTTTCTGTGGAATAATGGGCGTAGTCCATGCGTCGCCAGGCCAAGATCATAGAGCTTCGCAGTCACAGCAAAGAACACTTTGCATGGTGCGATGAACAAGGCATGCCGCTTCTAAAGACTCTGTGCGGGCTGGCATATGAAAGCAATAATCGGATCGGCAACAAGCCGGTTGCACTCCGAAGTGGAAAGGAGTGTAAGGCTTGCGGTTTGAAGTTTGATGTTAAGTTTTGCTCTTTGCGCAGTCGCCGCTCGGAACCCGAGTCATTGAAGCTTCATTTTAGTCAGAAGGGGTCACGTCCAGTATGTGGGCAGGATTGCGCAGGAGAATCGATCCAGGATATCAGTAAGGTAACCTGCCTGAAGTGCCTCGAACTAGCCTGAGTATTAACGGTTAACAGCAAGCGCTTGCTTTTCTATCAATTCTGGTTTACGGCTATACCATGGCCGATAATCGGCATCGAGCGCAATACAAAATTGGTTCTCGGTTTTGAATTGGGCAAGCGCAGCACGGAGAGTGCCGCCCTTTCATGCGGAAGATTGCAGCGGCCACGAGTCCTGATGTCCGTTTTCAACTTTCGACCGATGGCTTCGCGCCGTACAACTACGCGGTTGGCATGGAGCTTGGTGATCGCTGCACCTACGGCCAAATCGTGAAGGTATACAAGAGCCCCACAATGGAAGAGCAACGCCGCTACAGCCTGCCTACGGTTTCTGCCGTCGAAAAAACCGAAGTGTACGGCGACCCAGATTTTGACCTGATCTGCACATCACATATCGAACGCCAAAACGGATCGCGGTGGGAAAATCTGCGGGCCGCACTCGCTCTTCACTTCGCCTACTATAATTTCTGCCGCGTTCACCGCACGCTGAAGATGACGCCCGCGATGGCAGCGGGGATTACGGATCGGGTGTAGTATATTGCCGAGCTACTTGCCTGAACACTTATCCGTCAGTTGATAGTGTCGTCGGTCTACGCCGCCGCCAAGAGAACGGTTATGCGATTCAGTGATTTATACCAACGATAAGCATCGGCCTGCTTTTGAAATGTTCGCGAAAGAAATCTTCGGCAAGTAGAAGCCAGCGTAAAACTTGAGTGTGTCCAGCCCGCAGAAAACCAGATGAACCAACTGCGGGAAAAAAGGATACTTAGCAGCGCATGGAAAAATTGCTCAGACACCTTTAGCAGTTCGCTATCAGCCTTGAGTATCGTTGCTAATTCTTCTTCTTGGGCTGAGTGATTCTCTAACCTCAGCGTGCTTGTGTTAAGAGCTTCAACTATCGCCGCGAGCGTAAGTGGCTTTACGTGCGGGATGAGATGGCTCACGTTTTGGTACAGAAACTGGAACGTAGGATCGTCTTCAGAAACCCTTCCCTGGGCAACCAGCATAACGAGCTGATCGCGTACCTCGAAGAGTGGATAACGAGCAGCCTTCATTTTTTCACGCCTCAATCCACCAAATAGGCAATACAGCGTGAACGACAGGAAGATGACGAATAGCATCAGTGCTACG
>JANXXL010000183.1 GCA_025350625.1 Bryobacterales bacterium
TCCTGCGCCGCCGCGTCGCTCGTCAATCCCTACGGTTGGGGACTGCACGCTCACGTGATCCAATATTTGCGCTCCGATTGGATTCGCAGCGTGGTGCAGGAATTCCAATCGCCGTCTTTCCGCAACGAGAATATGCTGCAGTTCGAGGCGCTGCTGTTTATCGGATTGATCGCCGCGGGGGCGCGTTTTCATCGCGGAAAGGTGATTGACGGGCTGTGGATCTTGGCTTTGGGCTATATGTCACTTTCGAGCGTGCGGCATGTGCCCGTGTTCGTAACCGTGGCAGGGCCGCTGCTGGCGGTAGAAATGACTTCGTGGTGGAAGGCTTGGGTGGGTAATGCGACGGCTAAGTCGTCCCTGGGAATTTTGAACCAAATGGGATTTGAGGTGGTGCGGGGGTTCCAACGCTTCAGCCTGTGGATTCCGCTAGCGGTAGTGGCACTCGCATCGAGCGGTTCCATCACAACCTGGCCCGAAGACTTCCCCTCCCTGATGTTTCCGACAGCCATGGTCCACGCCCACGAACAGGAGATCCTCGATTCCCGCGTCCTGACCACCGATCAATGGGCCGATTACCTGATTTATCTTCATCCGCAACAAAAAGTTTTCGTAGACGGGCGGAGCGACTTCTACGGCCCTGAAATCGGCAACCAGTTTCTGGATTTAATGCGAGGACTCCCGGGGTGGGAAAAAGTGATCGAGAAATACCGCTTTAACCTGGCGCTGATCCCGGTGGATACTGCGGCGGCTCAACTTTTAAAGCTGAGCCCGCAGTGGCGTGTCGAGGCCGATGACGGTAAGCATATCCTTCTAGTCCTGCGGAAGCCGCGAGAGGCGGGGTCGAGTAACTAGCGCAGGAAGACCGGGAACTAAGGTTCTACGTAAGCATACCAAGGGGTGTTACCGAGCTAATGAAAACCCCCCATCCGACCGAAGTAGTTAGAGGAGTCACAAGAAGATGAAGCCGGAGAGCCCGAGTCCGCGCAAGACCGGCGGGGGCCGCAGCAAGAGCAACGTCAGTATTCCCCACCTCCCGATGGAGTGGATGGATCCGATGAGCTGGCGTTTGCCATCGGGCAAAGCATTGGCGGAGTTCGCGCTGCAGACGGGCTTCCTCGCGCCGCTGATTATGCGGGCGCCCAAGATTACGAAAAAACCGGGGATGAAAAGCGTGGCGGTGGTTCCCGGCAGGACGAATTCCCCGCTGACCAGGGAACAGGTTGAGGGGGCGCCGGTGCGTACGGCGTCGTTTCGGTAAAAGCGATGAACATGCAGGTTTGGATCGCGATCGGAGTGGGAGTGGCGGCGGTGATCGATGATCTCGCGCGGCGCCACATCGCCAATTGGATTCCGGCGGCGGCTCTGGCGGGCGGTTTCGGATGGCACATCGGACAGAACGGCTGGCAGGGCGCGCTGACGGCGCTGGCCGGCACGGCGGTGGGGTTTCTGGTGTTCTTGATTTTTTTTCTTATGGGCGGAATGGGCGGCGGCGATGTGAAGCTGATGGCGGGGTTCGGGGCCCTCTTGGGCACGGAACGCTTGCTCGAAGCCGCGCTCTGGACTGCCGGGTTGGGCGGGATTATGGCGGTGACGATTTTAGGCTGGAAAGCGTTGCGGCGCCGCATCGGGACGTGGGCGGGCGCGCCGCAGGGAAGCGCGTCCCAGACTTTAAGCGCAGAGCAGCGGGAGCGGGAAGCATCCATCCCCTATGCGCCGGCGATTGCGCTGGGCGTGTGGATATCGCTGGTGTCCAAGGGATGACAGGTTTTAGTGCAAGGAATTTGACGTAAAAGGATCAGCCTCAGACGGAGAAACCGGTGAGAGGCGGAGGAGAACAGGAATGGATCGCAGGTTTATTACAGTACTGGGCGTCAGTCTCGTGTTTGCGCTGGTGGTCTCGAGCGTGTTTTATCAGATGACGGCGCGATCGTCGGGCACCTCGAAGAAGGTCGAAGCGAGCGATCAGAAGGATTTGGTGGTCACGGCGCGGCCGCTGGGTGTGGGCGTGATGGTCAAGCCGGCGGACATCAAAATTGTAAAGACGCCCGCCGCGGCGTTCCCCAAAGGCGCATTCTCGAAGGTGGAGGACGTTCTCGACCGCCCGGTAATTTCAAACATCCTGCTTGAAGAGCCGATTCTCGAAGGCCGCCTGGCCGCCAAAGGGAGCGGGCTCGGTCTCGCGCCGACGATTCCCGTTGGCATGCGCGCGGTTACCGTTCGCGTCAATGACGTTGCGAGCGTCGCCGGGTTCGTTCTGCCGGGAATGCGCGTGGACGTGCTGGTAACGGGCCGGCCGCCGACCTCTGATGGCGACATGACCAATACCGTGCTACAGAATATGCTGGTGCTCTCGGCGGGACAGACCATTCAGCCGGACGCACGCGGGCAGGCGATCCAAGCCCCCACGGTGACTCTCCTCGCGACGCCCGAACAATCGGAAACGCTGACCCTCGCGGGCAATGAAGGACGGCTCCAGCTGGTGCTGCGAAATTCGAGCGACCAGAGCGTCGAGAAGACCGCCGGCCGCTATATCAGCGAACTCTATGGCGCCCCGCGCAAGTCCGCGAAGCCTGCCGAGACAGCGCATCCGGCCCCGCGGCCGATCGTGATCGCCGCGGCCCCCAAGGCGCCGCCGTTGCCTCCTCCTCCGCCACCGCCGCCGCTCGATCAGATAACGGTGATTCGAGGCACGCAGAAGACTGTCGAGACCATGCCCAAC
The DNA here is from genome assembly GCA_025350625.1 of Bryobacterales bacterium. Taxonomy (GTDB): domain Bacteria; phylum Acidobacteriota; class Terriglobia; order Bryobacterales; family Bryobacteraceae; genus Palsa-187. The sequence continues at coordinate 2,720 of JANXXL010000183.1, forward strand.
CGCGTGGCGAATTAAAGGAAGGCAACGAATATGAACCGCAAAATAAATATCCAACATAAAGGCCTATTACTGAGAACCGGCGCCTGGGCTGCGCTGGGCATGCTGCTCGGAGCCGCATCCGCTTTCGGGCAAAGCGCGGAAGATCTGCACCTGACCGTCGGCAAGAGCGTGGTCATCGACTATCCTTCCGATGTTCGTCAGATCTCGACCAGCAGTCCCGATATCGTGGATGCCAGCCCGGTAACCACGCGCGAGATCCTGCTGCATGGCAAAGGACTGGGCAACGCCACCCTGGTGGTCTGGAGCAAGACCGGGGAGCGCACGTTCTATAACGTCACTGTCGATCTGAATCTGGATTCGCTGCGCAAGATTCTCAAGGATTCGTTTCCCAACGAGCAGATAGTTCCGGAAAGCTCCCGCGATTCCTTGACTCTCAACGGCCACGTGTCTTCGAAAGAAGTAGGCGACCGGGCGGTAGCCATGGCCAGCACTTTCGCCAAGAACGTCATCAATAACACGCAGGTGAATACCTTTGTCGAAAAGCAGATCCTGCTGCGCGTTAGATTCGCCGAGCTCGACCGCACCCGCGAAGAACAGTATGGGATCAACTGGTTCGCGCAGCCGGGCGGGACGGGTATCTACACCTCCACGCAGCAATCTCCTATTTCTTCGACCGTCAGCTCCGGCCAGGGTGTATTGAGCATCGGGTCGGCACTGAATCTTTTCGCGTTCAATCCCAAGCTGAATTTGGGAGCCTTCATTCAAGCGCTGCAGACCGAAAATATCCTGCAGATTCTCGCCGAGCCGAACCTGGTGACCACCAACGGCAAGGAAGCGTACTTTCTGGTAGGCGGCGAATTTCCGGTGCCGGTTCTGCAAGGCGGCGGTAATGCGGGAGCTGTGACCATTCAGTTCCGCGAATTCGGCATCCGCCTCCGCTTTACGCCGCTGGTGACCGAAAACAAGACTATCAAGCTGCACCTGGCGCAGGAGGTTTCGACTTTGGACGCGGCCAATGGGGTGACCTTCAGCGGCTTTGTGATTCCCGCGATTTCGACCCGGCGCACTGAATCCGACGTGGAGCTGGGCGAAGGGCAAAGCTTTGTAGTGTCCGGATTGCTCGATAATCGTGAGAGCGAAACGCTTTCGAAGCTGCCTTTCCTGAGCGATCTCCCGATCCTGGGCAATCTGTTCAAAAGCAAACTCCAAAAGAAGAACCGCACCGATCTGGTGCTCATCGTGACGCCGGAGGTGACGCAGCCGTTGAATGCCGGCGAACCGCGGCCCGATATCGCCTTTCCCAAGGACTTCCTGGTGCGCTTAAGCCAGGCCGATATTCAGGCTGCCCGCGAAAAGGGCGGCAAGAAGAACTGACCGCGACGCATCGATCCAAGGGAAGTTGCCGGAATGAGTACGCCTGTACAAAAAGATTCGCAAATCACGGCGCTGTTGATTGCACCCAACCGCGACCTGGCGCAGCAGTTCGTGGCCACGCTGCCGCAGACCCGTGCGTTCCAGGTTTTGGCGGATCTGAAGAGCTATCCGCCGGCGCAGACGCTCGAGGTCCGCGTCCGGCAACTGAAGCCTAGCGTAGTCCTGTTAGATCTGGCGACCGACCTGGCTGCCGCCACCGAACTCATCCGGTTTATCGCCGGGCTGACGCCTGCGGTGCAGGTGGTGGGCCTGCATACGCTTAACAATTCGGACGCAATTCTACAGTCTTTACGGGCCGGAGCCACGGAGTTTCTTTCCGCGCCCTTCGAGCTCGCCTCGCAGCGGGACGCCATCGCGCGGCTGCGCCGCTTATGCGGAGCCGAAGTTCCGGTGAGCCAGCAGGCCGGCCATGTGATCGCTTTTTCGAGCGCAAAACCGGGCTCCGGCGCCTCCACCCTGGCGACCCAAACCGCCTTTGCGTTGCGGCGTCTGACGGCGCAGCAGATTCTGCTTGCGGACTTCGATCTTACCGGCGGGACGATCGGTTTTTACTTGAAGCTGAGCCACAACTATTCGGTAGTGGATGCGCTGCAGCACGCCGAGCATCTGGACCCCACCCTCTGGAGCTCGCTCGCGGTAAACCACGGCGGCCTGGACATTTTGCCCTCGCCCGCGGCGCCCTATGCAGACCCGGTCGACGGCGGACGGCTGCGCCTGCTGATCGACCATGCCCGCGAGCTTTACGATTGGGTGATTTTGGATTTGCCCACGGTCTTCAGCCAGATTAGTTTGATCGCGCTCGCCGAATGTGAGCGCGCTTATCTGGTCACCACCTCCGAGCTGCCGAGCTTGCATCTGACTCGCAAAGCCATGTCCATGATCAGCCAGGTGGGATTTCCGAAAGAACGTTTTGAAGTGCTGGTGAACCGGGTCGAGCGGCGCGATGACATCGGCGCCGCGAATCTCGAAAAATTATTCAACTGCCCGGTGCATGCCAGCCTGCCCAATGACTATTTTTCGCTGCACCGCGTGGTCACTCTGGGGCAGCCGCTGGGGCCGGAAGGGGAACTGGGGAAAGCCATCGAAAAACTGGCGCAGGGTTTGTGCCACGCCTTCGATGAAGGGAAAAAACCGGGACCGGGACCGGCGCCCGCGCGGGAGCTGAGGCCGTTATTGTCGCACGCCTGAACTGCGCCGCCGCCAGAATTTGAAGTCTGAGGCACAAGTCCGAAGAATTGGATAGGAAAATTAGACCAACATGTTTCCGACGATCGAAAACGCCAACAAGAACACGCAGCAGGTTTCCTGGGAGCAGCGGCTGCTCAAGAACGTCGGCCGTCAAAAGACCAATCTCAAGCCGGAATACCAGGAACTGAAATTCACCCTCCACCGCAAGCTGGTGGATAAGATCAACCTCGAAGCCCTGGCTACCATCGACAACCAGCGCGTGCGCAACGAAGTGCGCCAGGCTGTCATTCAACTGATTGACGCTGAGCCCACTTTGCTCAGCTCGCTAGAAAAACAGCAGATCAGCGACGAGGTGCTCGACGAGGTCTTCGGTCTGGGACCGCTCGAGCCGCTGCTGACCGATCCCACCATCTCCGATATTCTGGTGAACACCTATAAGCAGGTCTACATCGAACGGCGCGGCTTGCTCGAATTGACCAATGTGAGCTTCCGCGACGATCAGCACCTGCTGCGCATCATCGATAAGATCGTCAGCCAGGTGGGACGCCGCATCGACGAATCGACGCCCATGGTCGACGCCCGCCTGAGTGACGGATCGCGCGTCAATGCGATCATTGCGCCGCTGGCGGTAGACGGTCCGCTGCTGTCGATTCGCCGTTTTTCGACTGATAAATTGATGCCGGCCGACTTAGTCGAGCGCCGCGCCATGACCCAGGGCATGATGGAGTTGCTCGAGGCGGCGGTGAAAGCCCGTCTCAACATCATCATCGCCGGCGGAACCGGCTCCGGTAAAACCACTCTGCTGAATGCGCTCTCCTGCTTCATTAACGGCAAGGAGCGCATCGTGACCATCGAAGACGCGGCCGAATTGCAGTTGAAGCAGCCGCACGTGGCGCGCCTCGAAACCCGCCCCGCCAATCTCGAGGGCAACGGAGCGGTCCGCCAGCGCGAGCTCCTGGTCAATAGCTTGCGTATGCGTCCCGACCGCATCGTGGTCGGCGAAGTCCGCGGCGAGGAAGCGCTGGATATGTTGCAGGCCATGAATACCGGCCATGACGGCTCGCTGACCACGGTGCACGCCAACTCCCCGCGCGACGCGGTGTCGCGCCTCGAAGTGATGGTGTCGCTAGCCAACGCCAACATGCAGCTGATTTCCATCCGCCAGCAGATCGCGAGCGCCGTACATCTTCTGGTGCAGGCCTCGCGCATGAGCGACGGCTCGCGCCGCGTGGTGTCGATCACGGAGGTGACCGGAATGGAAGGGGAAGTAGTCACGCTGCAGGATCTGTTCGTGTTTGAAAAGCGCGGCATGGATCCCGACGGCAAAGTGGTAGGGCGCTTCGCCGCGACCGGCATCCGGCCCAAGTTTTACGAAAAGCTCCTCAGCGCCGGCATCCGCCTGCGCCAGGATTTGTTCGAAGAAGTCATGGAGATCTGATCATGGGCTCATTTCTGCTAATCATTTTGAGTATTTGGGGCGTCGCGATGGTGGCGTGGTTCATGGTCTCGAAATATTTCAAGGCCTCCGACATCGATCGCGTAAAAGCCCGGCTGCTGGGGACCTCCCGCGTCAAAAGCGCCAAAGGAAAGAAAGGCGAGGCCGAAAAGCAGGTCATCATCAACCAGACCGATACCAAGAACCAGTTCGCGCAAGCGGTGGTGGAAAAGTATCAACTAGGCCCGAAGCTCGCCATCCTGATGGAACAGGCGGGATTGCACTGGCCGCCGGCGCGCCTGATTCACCTGACCATCATGACGCTCGGTTCGGTATTGGCCATCGGATGGCTGTTCCTGCCAATTCCAAAATTGGTGACTTTGGTGGCGGCGCTGGTCGCTTCGACCTTGCCCTGGGTGTATGTGTTCCGCAAGCGCAAGGCCCGGCTGCATAAATTCGAGGAACTGTTTCCGGAAACCCTGGAATTTGTTTCGCGATCCATGCGCGCGGGGCACGCCTTCTCGGTCTCTCTCGAAATGATCCACCGCGAGTTCCCGGAGCCGATATCGAGCGAATTCCGCCGCACTTTTGAAGAGCATAACCTGGGATTGCCGATCGAAGTAGCGCTGCAGAAACTCGCCAAACGGGTGCCGTCGCTTGACGTTCACTTCTTTGTCTCGGCGGTGCTCCTGCAGAAACGTACCGGCGGCAACTTAGCGGAAATCCTGGACAAGCTGGCCTACGTGATTCGCGAGCGCTTCAAGCTCCGCGGCCGCATTCGCGCGGTGAGCGCCCACGGGAAGATGACCGCCACGGCTCTCAGCCTGATTCCGGTAGCGGTAGCGGTGTTGATGTTCTACACCAACCCCGAGTACGTCAAGTTCTTCTTTACCGACGACGTGGGCCAAATCATGTTGGGCTCGGCTGTCGTCCTGCAGCTGATCGGTTCCGGGATCATGCGCAAGATCGTGAATATCGAGGTTTAGTTTTATGTCCCTACTTCTCCCTCTGTTGATTTTTTTCGGCATCGCGGTCGCAGGCGCGATGTATGGCATGAAGATCTATGTGCGTCCCAAGGAGGCCATGGATCGCGTAGTCGGCGGCGTGCAGCCCAGCGACGAAATGCCTTCGCACCCGAGCCTGGCTTTCCACGACCTGATTAAGCGGCTGGGCAACTTCGTCCCGCAATCCCCTAAAGACGTCACCGTCATGCAGCGCCGCCTGATTCGCGCGGGCATTCGCAAGGAGAGCGCGCTCAAAGTTCTCTACGGAGCCAAGGCGGTCTGCGGCATCGGGTTCCCGCTGATTGCGTTAGGTGTGGTTGCTGGCTCTGAAACCGATCCCAGTAATAAATTTGTCGCGGTCCTATTGGCTACCGCCATGGGTTTCTTCGGGCCCAACGAATATGTCCGCCGCAAAGCGGCGCATCGCCAGAAAGAGATTGCGCGCGGTTTGCCCAACGCTCTCGACTTGCTGGTGGTTTGCGTCGAAAGTGGACTCGGTCTCGACCAGGCGATCCTGCAGGTCTCAAAAGAACTGGAGCACGCGCATCCGGAGATCAGCGAAGAGTTCGGCCTGGTGAATCTGGAATTGAAAGCCGGCAAGCGCCGCGTCGAAGCTTTGCGCAATTTGGCGGAGCGCACCGGCGTAGACGACCTCAAGAAGCTGGTCGCGGTACTGATTCAAGCCGACCGCTTCGGTACCGGCGTCGCGCAGAGCCTGCGCGCGCACTCCGATTTCATGCGCGTCCAGGCGCGTCAGGTGGCCGAAGAGAAGGCCGCCAAACTGGGCGTAAAACTGATTTTCCCGATCTTCTTCTGCATCCTGCCCTCGCTGTTTGTGGTAACCGTCGGCCCGGTGGCGATGAAGATCGTCCGCGAGTTAGTGCCGATGATGCAGAACATTTAGCGCTGGCCTAAAGCTTAGTACTAGAAGAGCCGAATTCACTGTTATCAGGAAAGGAGAAATACGATGGATTCTTCCACTGTTCGAATCGTGTGTGCCGTGCTTGCGATCCTGTTTCTTGGGATCATCGTGCTGCGCCGCAAAAAGAACGCCGAATAATACGAAAGCTCCTTTCGGGAGGCGCGGGACCGCTGCGGCCGGGTGCGCCTTCCGGATGACTTTCAAATTGTTTCCCAATCGCAGGCGGCGCAGCCGCGGCGACCAATCCGTCCGTCAAAACGTTTCGCCTGCGGGCGAGGATGACTCTGTATGTACTTCGATGCCACTCCGACGAACATGACCATCCTGCTGGTGGTGACGCTGGCAATCATCGCGATCATACTGCTTAGCCGGGGCCGCTACGATAGCAATTTCCCGCTGCTCTATTACAGCGCCGCGATGTCCATCAACGTCATCGCCGAACGGAACCTGTCCCCCTACCTGCTATATTCCGGGGTTGCGTTCGCGCTCATCCTGCGTTTCGAATTCATGGGAAAAGGATTCACTAAATTCATCGGGGTCCTGACCTCGCTGGCCATGGGGCTTACGGTACTGGTGTTTCTCGAACAGGTGTTCGGCGACGGGCGCGGTTTATTCTAGACCGCACCTAATCTTTGGTCACCGGCAAGCCCGCTGCGTTCCACGCCCTCCATCCACCGTCGAGCGAAATCACATTGCGATAACCCATCCTCTCAAGCGCGTCCGCCACCAGCGCGGAGCGGTACCCTCCCCCGCAGTAGAGAACCATCGTAGTAGCGGTATCCGGCACTCGCGTCTCGATGTCCCGTTCAATGATTCCCTTACTCATATGGATAGCGCCGGCGGCATGGCCTTCGGCCCATTCGCTGTCTTCGCGGACATCCACCAGCAAATGACCTTCGCGAGGCATCTTCCGATACTGCTCGATATCAATCTCCTTCACCCGCGATTTGGCGTGCTTTACCAAGGCCAAGAAGCCGGGGTTATGCGCTTTGTGTGGAATAGTCATGCGAACTCTCCTGCCAGTGATCTTAATGGACCCGCGTGATCCGGGCGCCTACTTGCGCCAGCTTCGCTTCGATTCTGTCATAGCCCCGGTCAATGTGGTAGACCCGGTCGATCAGCGTCTCGCCGTGCGCGGCCAGTCCGGCCAGCACCAGTGAAGCGCTGGCCCGCAAATCGCTCGCAATCACTTGCGCGCCGGATAACGGCATGGCTCCCGCGACCATGGCCCTGCTGCCCTCCAGGCGAATATTGGCGCCCATGCGCGCCAGCTCCAGGGCATGCATGAAGCGGTTTTCGAAAATGGTTTCGGTGATGATGGCGATTCCCTCGGCCTGCGTCATCAGCGCCATGAACTGGGCCTGCAGGTCGGTGGCAAAACCCGGGTGCTCCTCAGTAGTGACATCCACGCTGCGGAGTTTTTTCCCGCCTTCTACCCGCAGCGTTCCGGGCGCCGGTTCACTGATTTCGGCCCCCGCGCCGTCGAGTTTGGCGATAAACGCACGCAGATGTTCCGCCTCACAGCCGGTCAGAAGGAGGCTTCCTTGAGTGATCGCGCCGGCAATCAGAAAAGTTCCGGTTTCGATGCGGTCGGCGATAATCGTGTGCTCGGCGCCGTGCAATTTGGCGACGCCCCGGATGCGGATCACGGAAGTTCCCGCGCCTTCTATATTCGCGCCCATTTTCACGAGTAGATCCGCCAGATCCACCACTTCCGGCTCGCGAGCCGCGTTATAAATGACGGTCTCGCCGCGCGCCAGCACCGCCGCCATCAGCAGGTCTTCGGTGCCGGTGACCGTGATACGGTCGAATGCAACCTCCGCGCCTTCGAGACCATGCGGCGCTTCGGCTTCAATATAGCCGTGCTCCTGACGAATGACGGCGCCCAGCTTTTCGAGGCCCGCCACATGCAAATTAATGGGGCGGGCGCCAATGGCGCATCCTCCCGGAACCGAAACGCGGGCGCGTCCGCAGCGGGCGACCAGCGGACCCAGCACCAGGCTCGACGCTCGCATGGTCTTCACCAGGTCATAGGGGGCCTCGGCGTTTTCGATGGCGCCCGCCGCGACCGTCACCCGCTCGCCCGTGACCGTAACCCGAGCTCCGGCATGCTCCAGCAATTTTTCCATGGTGTGGATATCGCGCACCGGTGGAATACGGTCGAGCACCACCGCGTCGGCCGTCAGCAGACACGCGGCCAGCGCCGGCAGTGCCGAGTTTTTCGCGCCGCTGATAGCGATTTCCCCTGCGAGCGGGACGCCGCCTTGAATTCTAAACTTGTCCAAATGAAGCCAGAGCCTCCCGGATCCGTCCGCCCGCCAGCGACAATAGCCGCTCCGCTTCGCCGCGCGATACTTTCGCCTTCTCCATGATGATCGCCGTGCGCACGCTGTTTCCGCTCGTTTCAAGCAATTCCGCAGCCCGTTCGCTCGAAACGCCGGAGATCTGGCTAATGATGCGCCGGGCACGGTCAGTCAGCTTCTGGTTGGTCGGCTGGACGTTGACCATCTGGTTGCCATAAACGTGGCCCAGCCGGATCATCACTGAGGTGCTGATCATGTTCAGGACCAGCTTAGTGGCCGTGCCCGCCCGCAAGCGCGTCGAACCGGCCAGCACTTCGGGGCCGGGTTTAGGCTCGATCGGGTAATCCACCGCGCGCGATAATTCCGAATCAGGAGTGCAACTTATGCCGCAGGTAATCGCGCCCAGCGTCTTCGCCTTCGCCACCGCTCCTAGAACGTAAGGCGTCCGTCCGCTGGCCGCAATTGCGACCAAAACATCGCCCGCCCCAAACCCAGAGGCAAGCAAGTCGCGAGCTCCCGCAGCGGAATCGTCTTCGCTGGTTTCAGATGAGCGGACCAGCGCGGATACGCCGCCGGCGATAATTCCCTGCACCATCTCCGGAGCCACGTTGAACGTGGGAGGGCATTCAGTGGCATCGAGCACTCCCAGCCGCCCGCTGGTCCCGGCACCTGTATAAACCAAGTGGCCGCCCCGTTCGAGAGCGCCTGCAATCGCTTCGACCGCCCGCGCGATCTGAGGGATTTCCCGGCCCACGGCCAGCGGAACTTCGGTGTCGGCCGCGTTCAAAATCTCTAAGATCTGTGCAATGGGCAGCGAATCGAGATCGCCAGAGCCGGGGTAAGATTGCTCCGTTAATAGATCGTCAAGCATGGGGGAAGCGGAGCGTAGAAGGTCGCTACCTTAATTATTGTAACTGGGCCCTCAATCCACGCTCGTCGCTGACAATTAGAGCTCGACGGTGACGCGCAGAACGGTTGGCACAACTCAATGGCATCGCCGTTTGTGCGATTTGTTTGGACTGCTTCTGGGCAAAGAGCAGCGGATTGAACCAAGCGCAGCCCATGGACCTATCGTTCGGCGTTGAGTTCGTGGCGCCGCACCCGCGCGGTGTTCGTGGCCAACAACATGATTGGCCCAACACTGCACGCCGCCATTGCCGAGGCTGGAGGTCTTCTGGTGCTACTTTTGGGTCGGTGGCTTGGACGAGTGTTGGGCTAGGAGGAACGGCTATAGAGCCCAGGTCACCCAGGTCACTAAGATCGGCGTTCGATGATCTTCAGGGGGTTCGGAAAGAATAGCCCGGTACGCGAGCGATAGCGCTCATAATGACCAGCCAGCGGACTGCTGGTGAACTTTGCTTCTTCCATCTTCGCCGCTCTTACGTATATCGCTAGCATGACTATGATGGTCGGAACCAGCCATATCTGCGCGGTGGCCACTACTCCGGCCGTCCACGTCAACAAGTAGGAACAATAAAAAGGATGGCGCATCAAACGGTAAGGACCCCGGTCGACCAAATGCTCGGGGCTGTCGGGAGAAAAGGCGGCTGACAGCGGACGCGGTGTGTTCGCGCTAATCGCCCACCAGAATAATCCCAGCGCACAGAGGTACATCAACGCCGCGGCAATGCCCCAGGGCGGCAGAATCACGGGAGTCAAGAGAATCGCTGCCAAATGCAGAATCGCGAATCCGGCGCCGCAGAGACTGATCACCTTCATGCCGGTGGTCGAACCCGCCGGCTGCGAGAAGAATTTGATCATACCCCAACGGAAACTACCCAGGCAGATCACCAGGAGCGCTGCACATACCAAAGACCAAATGGATAACATCAACGCAACCCCCTGCCCGATAAGATCAGGCCATCCCCGCCTGCGGTCTTGCCCATCACCGTGTTAAACGGCAGTTCACGTTGCTAACTTTAGGCCTCCCCCCTTTTGCGGGCTAGCCGCAACCTCAAGGAAGAGGAGCCGAGGTTCTAGTAGCCGGCTGCAGCAGCCTTGGCCTGGAGAGGCGCGCCGAACATCCACGCAGGGGTGCCGGCTCCGCTCGCCAAAACCAGAGTCTGCTTAAGCTGCATTTTTATCTCATTGATCCATTCTCTGAAGCGCGGGTTTGGAGCCCACGAGTAGAAACGCAAGACTTCCATTTCACAACGGTAATTAGGATCAATATAGGAAGGTACTTCCGAACTCTGATATTCGAGCGGGCGGCCCCCAATCCTTTTCAAGATGGAAGCGGACCCGTGACGGCGCGTCGCCGTACTGATCACCACCCACCCGCCTAAGGCCTCCGCCAGAGCGTACGCCGCCAGCACCAGGCGGAGCGCTTCCATCGTGCCTCGAATATTCTCGAGCAAAGCCCAACCCCCAACCTCGGCGTAGGATCGCTCCAGGCGGCGCGAAAGCTCCAGCTCCGCCTCGACGGCCCCTTGGAACCTCTCGCCCCATTGGTTGCAACTCGCCAGGGCGGATTTGGAGACTCCTACCTGCGAGAATTCACTATGCTGCGGGTAGGGTTGGCAGCGCATACAGCCGGATACGCGGTCGTCCTGATCCAAAACCAATACGTGCCAGCTTTTCTTGTCGGTGTCGAGTTGATGCCGGTCGCCGGTCAAATGATGGGATTCAATCGCACCATCCTGCAAATAGGTTTGGCCGCGCAGCCGCTGCAATTCGGCGAGTAAAGTTTCATAATGCGTGGAATCAACGTGGACCTTGTCGAAAAAACTTGACCCATCAACCCCCGAAGGCGCTAAAAGCACCATTTTTCGGCCTTTTCCCTGACCTGCTCTCCAGCTCCTCAACCTATAACTCTCTCCTTGAAGATTTGAGAACCCGACCGCTTTTAGAAGCGCTCCAGTTTTCAGTAGCTGCTAAGTGGAAAATGGAAGTATACCACCTTTGCGCACGATATCAATGCAGTATTTCGAGTATAAGTTCTTTGTTCTGAATGATGAGGCGCAGTAGGGTATTTACCCTCATCCACTAGGGTGCCTCAGAGTACTACGGATTTTTAACTCCACAAGTAAGCGCGATGTAGCCCCCGAAGGTTAGTTTCAGCGGATTTCCCCAGTACGTTTCTGCGCCGATACTACACCCAGTGGAGAAGATCCGATGAGATTCACATGTGAAAACCGGCAATCCCTTGGTAGAGAATTTGTTCTTCTGGCGCCCGGACACACTCCCGCACAATTCGGGCGAATCCTCGGAGATACATCCCAGCATCAGAGGCTGCTCGCCGGAGCGCAGAAACTCCGCGGAAGAATTTACGTCGAGGACGGAGCCATTGAGGCTGATCAGTTATCCTCCGATGGCCGCCATATCCAGGCCGCCGACGATCTCAGCTGGCACCTGCTGGCCGTAGAGCCGGGGGAAAAGGTAGTAGCCTGCCTGAGGTACTTCGCGCATGCTCCCCATGTCACTTTTTCTGAATTGACGGTATCGCAGTCCGCCTTGGCCCGCTCGCCGGAACTGGGAGCCCAGGTGCGGGAGGCGGTCGAAACAGAACTCGAGTACGCTGCTCGCAGAGGCCTTTCTTATGTGGAAATTGGAGGCTGGGCGATTTCTGAGGAGTTGCGCTGCACTTCAGAGGCGCTGCAGATGCTCCTATCGGTGTACGCCCTCGGGCAGTTGACGGGTGGGGCTCTCGGCTTGAGCACCGCCACCACCCGCCATCATTCGTCCTCAATCCTCAAAAGAGTGGGGGGGAGGCCGTTAGTCTCCCGTAGCGAGCAGATCCCGCCCTACTACGATCCTGACTACGATTGCGAGATGGAGCTTTTGCGCTTCGATTCTAGTACCCCTAGTACTAAATATTCGAATGGGATAGGGCAGTGTCGGTCGGCGCTGCGCCAAGTCCCGGTCGTTTCGCTGCTTCCGATCACTATGCCCGCGGTGTCGCCTTTAGTGCCAGCACTTTTGCCGCTTAGCGCCATCCATCGGCAAAGCGCCGTTACTGCTGCGTAACTTTGGGAATAGTACTAGTACTGTCGGTATTTACTTGAAACTGCACGATTTGCAGGCGCGCTACGCAAATTTTGCATCAATTTAATTCTTGCAACTTCCCGTGACCCTTGCTACACTGACTGCGTGAGATATCGAAAATCTCTAATGTCGAAGTGGGGGAATAACTAAGATGAAAAATAAAAAAGCCTGGGCACTTGCACTGATTACTGGCGGTACGTTGCTGGGTACAATGCCGGCCATGGGCGCGCAATTGATTCAAGGCTCATTCGGAGGCAACGGTTTTGCGACTGTCAGCTTCTCGAATTTGAACTTCTGCCCGAACGGTCAAACTCCTAATGGAGCGAACCAGAGCAACGCCTGTACAGCAGGGACTGGAAACATCACGCTCGCCGGGGGAGCTGGAACCTTCAGCGCCGTTGCAGGAAGCCTGAACCTGATTACAAGTTTGAGCTCCGGTGGGCAGCCTATCGGAACCACCGTAAGTCTGCCGAATTGGCTGGTATTCAATCCGCCGGTGGGATCGCCGCCCGTCAGCTTGACTTTAACGTCGGTTCTAGCAGGTTCATTCAGCAGTGCCCAGTGCGGGTTAGCCCCGGCTGCCGGCCAGACCTGTACACCCACAGGTTCTGCATTTAACCTTGTAAACCAGACTGCGTCGACGTCCTCAGCAACCTTCCAGATCAATGGAAACGCGGTTGATGGCGCCGGTGGTAGCAGCCCTTACAACATTATTTTCAGTTCGCAGTTTACCGTGCCGTTCCAGACGCTGCTTGCCGCACTTGCGGTTAATGGCGGCACCGGAAACTATTCGGGCGCGTATTCAGTGAGCTTCAACGCCGTGGCCCCGACTGGAGTTCCGGAGCCGATGACGCTCTCGATGATGGGGATCGGTCTCGTAAGCTTGGGCCTGATCGCTCGTCGGCGCAAGAGCTAAGTTTCTCCTCCTTCGACGAAGTATTAGGGGCACGGCAAAAGCCGTGCCCCTTTTTCTATTTCAAATCAAAGCTCAGAGAGAATTCCGAAGCCTGCCAATACCTTCGCGAATAACTTAAGCGGTCCCCAACTGAGGGCCCGTTTGCATGCGCTACTGATCCGGATCGAAAGCAGGGCTTCAAAACGAGCTACAAGGCCGCAGCCCGGCGGCGTGCGATCCGTAACGAGTCGAATGCACTTAGGTGGTGTAACGCGCGAAATTGATGTTGGCGCACCAATGGCTTGAAGCGGGAAATCGTAACAGAGGGTATAAAGTGAATGCAGCGACTTAATGCGCTTAGAACTGCGTCCGAAACAACTTTATGCGCTGAAAGAACTGCCGCAGCCGCAGGTAGATTTCACGTTAGGGTTATTGAACTTGAAACCGGATCCTTCAAGCGTCTCCACGTAGTCGACTTGAACGCCATCGAGATACAACAAGCTTGCCTGGTCGATAAAAAGCTGTAAGTCGCCAAATTTATACGTCTTATCCAGCATGCCGGGGGTGTTCTCAAAAGCCATGGAGTAGCTGAAACCTGAGCAGCCGCCACCCACCACGGAAATACGCAAACCCGCCGGTTTCGGCTCTTGTGTATCCAAGATCTCTTTGACCTTGCTAACAGCGGTTTCGGTTAGTTGTACCATGTGTGTGGGGGCCTCGCTTCCATTATACATTGATGCGGACCGAAGATCCAGGGATTCAGCAATACCGGATTCAGAGGTGAATCCGTGGGTCAATCTTTGCCGTAACTTAAACTGAATAGGCCGCGTCCGACCCAGTAGCGAGGATCAAGTGGCTATGGACGGCTCAGTTGGAATTCTCTCCTTCCCGTCGGTCGGCGAGGGAACCCGGGCGAGGACCCGAGTGGATCACAAGAACAGCGAAGAAGCGGCGCTCATCCGCCGCGTCCAGGCCCGCGACGAGATGGCGTTTCGGGAAATCGTCGAACGCTACCAGTCCAAGGTGTTTTCGATCATTTATGGCATCCTGCGCAATCGCAATGACGCCGAGGACATCGCTCAGCAGGTGTTCGCTAAGGTTTATTTCTCCCTGAAGAATTTCGACTTCCGCAGCTCGCTGCTCACCTGGATCTACAAGATCACCGTGAATGAGTGCTACGACTATTTACGTAAGAAGCGGGTCCGCAAGCTGGTTTATGAAAGCGACTTCTCCCAGGAAGACGCGCAACGCATGGAAAGTTCCGAGCCTGCGATTGACGGCTCGGTTCCGGCCGACACCAGGCTGGCCCAGCGCGACCTCATATTGAAACTGCTATCCAAGGTCTCCGAGGAAGAGCGGAATTTGATCTTGATGAAGGAAGTGGAAGGGCATTCGGTCGAAGAGCTGGCCGGAATGACCGGGTTGAACGAGAACACAATTAAGGTAAAATTATTCCGGACTCGCCAGAAGTTGCTCAAGGCGGCCGGGCGATTGACCCGGGTACGTTAAAAAATGCCCAAGCGGGCACAGACCCGCCGGGAATGTGACGATTGAGTGATTGAGGGAAAGCACCGATGCATCGCGAAATTCTGAACCATATCGAGGACCTACTGGCGGGATCAAAACCAATTTCGGACTCCGGCCACCTGGCTCAGTGTGCAGAATGCCGGACTGAAATTCAGGGGATGCGGGAACAAACGGCTCTACTTCGCGAACTACGCGCGCCGGAGAGCTTTGCCGCAGAGCCGCGTCCCGGTTTTTACGCGCGCGTCATGGAACGCATCGAAGCGGAAGGCCCGATATCCATCTGGAATCTATTTATTGAATCCGCATTCGGCCGCCGCATTGCCGTGGCGTCGCTGGCGTTGGCGCTGCTGGTAGGCGTCTATCTGGTGACCTCCGAACGCTCGGCGCAGGATCCTATGGTGGCGGCGCAGGAATCACAGCCTGGAATTTCGGGACAACTGGAACAGCAACTGGTAGCGGGAGAAGACGCCCCGGCGCGCGTGATTACCCAAATGGATCAATCCTCAGCCGGGGAGTCTCCCGAGGACGCCGTTCTGGCTAACCTGGTCACCTACCGGGACCAATAATCCGATGGTTCCAGCAGACAAGAATCCGAAGGTAATTGGAACGCTGGTATTGGTATTCTTGGCGGGAGCCGCGGTGGGCGCGTTGATCATGCAGATGGGACTTCACGAAAGGCTGCATCGCACCGTCTCCGCGGCAACCGCCACGACGCCGGCAGCCAAGGCCTCGACCAATGACGCGATGGTGCAAAAATTCAAGACCGAATTAAATTTGTCGGCCGATCAAACCATCAAGATCGCAATGGTGCTCAGCGACTACCGCGAATATTATAAAAGTTTGGAAGATCAATTGGACGACGTACGTTCCACCGGGAAAACGCGAATCATGCAGATCCTCGATGACCAGCAGCGCGCCAAGTTTGAGCAGATCATGGGCAATCTGCAGCCCCCACTCGAAGCGAAATAACAGCCCCCGTCAGCTCTTGGGCCGCTCGGCCATTTTCCGCTCGATGGCTTTCCACAACCGCGATTGTACGTCCTCGGGGATGGCCTGCGGCTGCATTCCTTTATAAACCTGCAGGGTCTTCAGAGTGGTATCGACAATCACAAAACAGTTGGGGCATTTGTTGACATGCGCAGCGAGATGGACCTTAATTTCGGCGTCTACGTTCGGGTCGAGATAATCGTTCAGTTCCTGAAGAAACTGTTTACAGGTAACCAAGCAAATCGTCCCCTTTCCGCTTGAACTGGCGGGTCAGTTTTTCCCGGAGCGCCAAACGCGCCCTTAATAGTCTACTCTTAACGGCCGGCACCGAAATTCCGAGCGCCTCGGCGGTGTCTTCCGTACTCAGTTCTTCGATGTCGCGCAAAGTGAAAACGGTTCTAAAATCTGGTTTTAGACTGTCGACGGCCTCATCCAAAATCCCCTGCATTTCCTCATGCGAATAACGCTGTTCGGGATTGTCTTCCCAAACGGCAATCTCGCGCTTCACCTCTTCTTCGCCTGTTTCGATAGGCTCATCCAGCGATACAAAGCGGCTGCCTTTGCGCTTGCGCAGCTTCATTAGGGATTCGTTCACGGCGATGCGCACGATCCAGGTGTAAAACTTGGAATTGCCTTGGAAGCCCGAAAGGTGCTCGTACGCCTTGAGGAAGGTCTCCTGCAATACGTCTTCCGCGTCTTCGTCGTTCTGCGTGATGTTCTTCGCGACGCGATAAATTTTGCGGCTGTACTCGGAGACCAGCGTCGCGAAAGCCGCCTGCTCGCCGGCCTGCGCGCGCGCCACCAGGTTCGACTCATCGAACGCAGACGGACTGGGAGCGGGAACCGGTGTGGGTGTCACAAGAGCCTCTTTATTCAATATAGCAGCGGGCCTGCATGCGGAAGCGAATCAATCGCAGCTTAACGTCTTTCCAAATCTGCGCCGCTTCGAGCAGCGGCAGTAGGGGAGACTGCTGTACGCCCCAGTCCTAAACTCCGCTTGATTGCGCGCAGGATCTTCGGCGCCAGCCAGATGAACACCCCCAGGAACAGCGCTACAATCCCGAGCATCACCACCGGGAACCACGCGACGATAAAGCTGGAGCCGATCGCGATCGCATCTTCCGCAAGACTGAGGGCAATGTTCGAGAAGGGTTCTGGACTCAAATTCGCCGTCGCGCGGACGGCAGCTTTCGTGCTATGCGAGCTAAGGGCCACCCCTCCACCGACCAGCAGCGCGACGAACCGCACCACGGGATCTGCATGGGAAAACGCGGCGGCTGCCAGCAGCGCTCCAGCGGGCACGCGGATGAAGGTGTGAACGACATCCCATACGTTATCGACAGCGGGAATCTTGTCGGCGACGAACTCGATAGCGTACATACCCGCCGCCACGCCGATCACCCACCAGTTGCTGAGGACCGCGAGTTCGCCCGGCAGGTGAACCAGACCGAAGCGCTGCAGCAATCCCAACGTGGCGGCCGTGGCGTACAGGTTGATTCCCGAGAGCCACGCCGATCCCATCGCTACCCCGAGCGTGCTCAACCATTCCGCCATATCTAAACATACGAAAATTCTGCCGGCGTGGTTCCGTTAGCATAAGCCGGAGAATGGCCAGGCGGCATCCATCCCAGCCGCCAGCCTGATGCGGATGTTTGGCCCTGACGGAAACCTTGGCGAGAAACCTGTTCGGCTTCCTAGCGCGAATTCGCCGAGCCAGGCTTGGGTTCGTTTGGTTGTACAGCGTGGCGGCGGAGGGCTCGTTTGGTAACCTGTGTAATACCGATGAGTAATTTTCAGGTCACCCTTCCGGACGGAAGTGTTCAAAATGTTCCAGCAGGCGCAGCGCCTATAGACGTGGCGCGGTCTATTAGTCCCCGCTTGGCCGATGACGCGCTGGTCGCCAAAGTCAACGGCAACTTGTGGGATTTGAACCGGCCCCTCGAAGCGGATTCCACGCTGCAAATTCTGACTCCGAAGAGTCCTGAGGCGCTCGAAGTTTATCGCCATTCGACGGCGCACCTGCTGGCCGCCGCGGTGCTCGAACTGTACCCGGAAACTAAACTCGGCGTGGGACCCGCTATCGACAACGGTTTTTATTACGACTTTCAGCGGCCGCAGGCGTTTGCCCCAGAAGATCTCGAAAAAATCGAGAAAAAGATGTGGGAGCTGCAAGCCCAGGACCTTCCTTACCAGCGTAAATACATGCCGAAGGAAGAAGGGTTGAAGCTATACGGCGATCAACCGATGAAGGTCGAGTTGATTACAGAAAAAGCGGACGCTGTGTTTTCCGAATACACGCTGGGGCCGCATTTTATCGATTTCTGCCGTGGGCCGCATGTTCCCTCCACCAAGAAGATCAAAGCGTTTAAGCTGCTCTCGATCGCCGGCGCTTACTGGAAGGGCAACGAGAAGAACGCACAGCTGCAGCGCATCTATGGCACTTCGTTCTTCACGAAGAAAGAGCTGGACGATTATCTGGCCAAGCTCGAAGAGGCCAAGAAGCGCGACCACCGCAAGCTCGGCCAGGAACTCGATCTCTTCAGCATTCAAGAACTCGCCGGACCGGGACTGATCTTCTTCCACCCCAAAGGCGCGCGCGTGCGGAAGATCATCGAGGACTGGATGCGCGATCAATACCTGGCGCGGGGCTATGACCTGGTTTATACGCCCCACGTGATGCGTGCGGATCTGTGGAAGACTTCAGGGCACCTGAGTCACTACGCCGAAAATATGTTCGCCGGCATGGAGCTCGACGACGCCGAGTATCGATTGAAGCCGATGAATTGCCCGGGTCACATTCTGATCTACCGCGACCGCTTGCGCAGCTACCGCGAACTTCCGGTGCGCTTGGGCGAACTGGGGACCGTCTACCGCTATGAGCGCAGCGGCACCATGCACGGCTTGCTGCGGGTGCGCGGCTTCACGCAGGACGACGCCCATATCTTCTGCACGCCCGACCAGATCGAAGACGAAGTGGTGAGCTGCCTGGAATTTGCGCTCGATACGCTGAAGACCTTCGGTTTTGAACAGTACGAAGCGGAGATCTCCACCTGGGACGGCGGGAAAAGCGAAAAATACGACGGCGCTCCGGAGCTGTGGGCACTGGCTGAGAATGCGTTGCAGCGCGCGGTTGACCGCCTGGGAATTAAAGCTCCGGTGATTCCCGATGAAGCCGCTTTCTATGGACCCAAGATCGATGTGAAGCTGCTCGACGCGCTGGGGCGCAAGTGGCAGCTTTCTACAGTGCAGTTCGATTTCACCTTGCCGCAGCGCTTCGGCCTGGAGTACGTTGCCGCGGACGGCGCACGGCATCAGCCGCTGATGGTGCATCGCGCGCTCTATGGCAGTATCGAGCGCTTCTTCGGCACGCTGGTCGAGCACTATGCGGGCGCGTTCCCGGTATGGCTGGCTCCGGTGCAGGTGGTGGTGATGCCGATTACAGACCGGCAACTCGAATATGCGAAGAAGGTACATGCGCGCCTGGAAGCGGCGGGACTGCGCTCGCACCTCGACGATCGCAAGGAAAAAGTCAATCTCAAAATCCGGGAATCGCAGTTGCAGAAAGTGCCCTACATGCTGGTGGTGGGCGACCGCGAGGCCGAAGCCGGAACCGTGTCCGTGCGCCATCGGAAGCATGCCGATATGGGCGTGAAACCGCTGGAACAGTTCGTGGAAGACGTGTGCAAGCTGGTCGAATCGAAATCCGCGACGGAGTAGTCGCTCGAACCATCCTGAGCCCTACCACCGGCTTCATTGCCGAGGCCGGGTTCACGCATTCGCTCACGCCCGCGCGTAACTGCACTTTCGGCTGCACCTATTGCTACGTGCCGACCATGCGCGTGCAAGGCGGACTGAAGCCCGAAGACTGGCAGCGCTGGGGCCAGTTCACCACCTTCAAGAGTAATGCCGCGGAGTTGCTGCGCCGGGAATTGCGCGGGCAGCAGCGCATTTACTGTTCGCCCATGGTCGATCCTTATCAGCCCGGCGAGGAACTGGAGCGGATGATGCCACGGATTCTGGATGCGCTGCTCGAAGCGCCGCCGCGAGTTTTCGTCCTGCAAACACGAGGGCCGTTGATTATGCGCGATCTCGACCCGTTGCAGGCGCTGGCGCAACGTACTACGTTGCGGGTGAGTTTTTCGATCACCACCAATCGTGAGAATGTTCGCAAGCTTTACGAGCCGCACTGCGCACCTATCCGCGAACGGCTGGACGTGATCCGCGCCCTACGTGACGCCGGCATCGAAACCTACGCGACTCTCGCTCCCCTACTACCGTGCGATCCGGAAGAGCTGGCGCTTCTAGCTCTCGAAGCGAGCGGCCGCGACTTGATCGGCGATCCATTGCATATCCGCAGCGCCAAACCGCGCGGCGCGACGACTCGCGACGCTGCCTTTCGCGTGAGTGCGTCCCACCATCATCAGAAGTGGTTTGATCCGGCGTTCCAAGAAGAGGTCGTGGGGCGCATTCAAGCTGCAGCCTACGCTCTCGGACACGACTTCTCCACCGGACCCTCCGGGTTTGCGACATTGGCTCTATGAGCCTCCTCGATCAGATTCTGGAAAAGACCCACTCCGGCGCTTGCGGGCAAGCTTGGATCGAAAGGCCAAGCGGTGGAGAGTTGGTGTCCTTCAATCCCGCCGACGGGACCGAATTGGGCCGCGTGCGCTTGGCCGCGGCGGCAGACTACGAGGATGTCGTGTGCGCGGCTACAAAAACATTTGAACGGTGGCGGATGTTGCCTGCGCCTCAGCGCGGCGAGATCGTGCGGGAGATCGGCGAGGAGCTGCGCGCCGCAAAGGATGAACTCGGAACTCTGGTGACGCTGGAGATGGGCAAGATTCTGGCCGAGGGAAAAGGCGAAGTGCAAGAGATGATCGACATCGCCGATTTTGCCACCGGCCTCTCGCGGCAGCTCTACGGGCTTTCCATGCATAGCGAACGCGCCGGGCACCGTATGTATGAGCATTGGCAACCGCTCGGCGTGGTGGGCGTAATCAGCGCCTTCAACTTCCCGGTGGCCGTGTGGAGCTGGAACGCGTTGATCGCCATGATATGCGGCGATACCGTGGTATGGAAGCCCTCGCCGAAGACGCCGTTGACGGCAATCGCCGTGCAGCACATCTGCAATCGCGTGCTCACACGCCGCGGATGGCAAGGCGTTTTGAACCTGGTGATTGGAC
This sequence comes from Bryobacterales bacterium, assembly GCA_025350625.1. Taxonomy (GTDB): domain Bacteria; phylum Acidobacteriota; class Terriglobia; order Bryobacterales; family Bryobacteraceae; genus Palsa-187. The sequence goes on from JANXXL010000183.1 coordinate 23,582, forward strand.
GCGATGATGTGATAGGGGACCGCCTGATCCGCGACGCACGTGTCCCTCTCATCAGCGCCACCGGTTCCACGCGCATGGGAAAGCATATCGCTCCCATCATTGCGGCGGGAATGCGGCGGAGTCTGCTCGAACTCGGCGGCAACAATGGCGCCATTGTGATGGACGACGCCGACCCCGACTTGGTGCTTCGCGCCGTGTTGTTCGGAGCGGTGGGCACAGCGGGTCAGCGCTGCACCTCGCTGCGGCGGCTATTCTTGCAGAAAAGCATTGCGCCTAAGATCACGGAACGGCTGTTAGCCGCGTATCGTCAAATTCGCATCGGCGATCCGCGCGATCCTGGCACGCTCCTGGGGCCGTTGATCGATAGAGAAGCCGTTGACAACATGATGCGAGGACTCGATCACATACGCGAGCAGGGTGGAGAAATTCTCTATGGCGGCGGGCACTCGCACGATAATTTCGTCGAGCCGACCATCGTCCGCGCTCACCCGGCCATGCCTATCCTCAAAGAGGAAATCTTCGCGCCTATTCTCTACCTGGTGGAATTCGACACGCTGGAGCAAGCCATCGTTTGGCATAACGATGTTCCGCAGGGTCTCTCTTCCGCGATCTTTACTTCTAACCTGAACGCGGCCGAAACTTTTCTGAGCGCGCGCGGGAGCGATTGCGGAATCGCCAACGTCAACATCGGCACCAGCGGGGCCGAAATCGGAGGAGCTTTCGGCGGCGAGAAAGAGACTGGCGGAGGGCGCGAATCCGGCAGTGATGCGTGGAAAGCTTACATGCGGCGCCAGACCGTCACGGTAAACTGGTCCGGCGAACTCCCGCTCGCGCAGGGGATCAAATTCGATCTCTAGTCGCAGAAGAAACTGAGCGCCTTCGCGATGTACGCCTTCATTTCTCCACGCTTCACTACTGCGTCGAGGAATCCGTGATCCAGCAGGAACTCACTGCGTTGAAAACCTGCAGGCAGCTTTTGGCGGATGGTCTGCTCGATCACCCTGGGACCCGCGAAACCGATCAAAGCTCCGGGCTCGGCGATGTTCAGGTCGCCGAGCATGGCGAAACTTGCGGTGACGCCACCGGTGGTGGGGTCGGTCAGAACGCTTATGAAGGGCAAGCGCTCTTCATCGAGACGCATCAGCGCGGAAGAAATCTTGGCCATCTGCATCAGGCTGATGGCGCCTTCCTGCATGCGAGCGCCTCCCGAAGCGGACACGACAATCAGCGGAGCGCGCCGTTCCATCGACCGCTCTACGGCCCGGGTGATCTTCTCGCCTACCACCGCGCCCATGCTGCCGCCGACGAACTTCAACTCCATCGCGCAGATGTTCACGTGACGTCCCTCGATAGTGCCCCAGCCCGCTATCAACGCGTCCGACATCGAGGTCGCGGCCTGCATCTCGGCCAGGCGATTCGCGTAAGTTTTGGAATCGCAAAAAGCCAGGGGATCCGTAGAAGTCAGGCTCGCGTCGACTTCTTCAAACGCGCCGCCGTCGAAGAGCAGAGCCATTCGCGTACGCGCGTCCACCCGAAAATGGTGGCTGCATTGCGGACACACCTGGCCGTTTTCTTCCAGCGCCTTTTTCCAAATGATCTGGCTGCAGCCCTCGCATTTGAGCCACAGACCTTCGGTGCGAACGCGCTTTTCGCTGTCACTCGACCCCTCCGCTCCCGACCGCTCCCGCGAAAACCACGCCATGTTGAGTCTTCTTTAGCGTAACAGGCGGAGAAATGTTAAAACTCGCCTACCACGAATCCCAAACGTAAGCCGCGAAATCGCGCCGGTCGGCAAAGCCCATTTGCTGGTAGAGCCGGATTGCGCCCTTGTTCGTCGAGGTCACGGTCAGTCCCACCCTGCGGCACCCGTGCGCCACCAGGGCCAGCATCGACCGCCGCAACAGCTCGTAGCCCACGCTTTTCCCGCGCTGCGAGGGGGCTACGCAAATCTGCGTAATGTGTCCGGTATCCCATGCCACCAGACTCGTCAGCGAAATGCCGCACAGCGCGCCCTTCGCGTCGCTCGCCGCGTAGGAAGCCGGCGCGAAGAACGTGCCGCATCCGGGATACTGCACGATGTTGCTCAGAAACCGCCGGGCGCCGCTGGGGGAGCGGTACTGGTCGTTGATCTCGCTATCGACGTGCCCGCGATAGGCCGCCGCCACTAAGCGCGCCGAATCGTCCTGCTTGGCCTCGGTCCAAGGGGAGATGGCGATCCCTTCCGGTTCGCGTTCCGCGAGCGCGAAGGCCTGGGCCGCGGGGGCCTCCAGGAATCGGCGGGGATAGGAACGGAACCAGGAAGCGAACGGCGGCTTGCGCGCGAGGGGCGACTCGAGCATCGGCAACTGCGCTTCCACGCGGTGGACTCCCGGGGAGCGCCACAGCGCCTCTACCGTCGCCTCCATCAGCGCATTTTCGCGTTCTGGGGTGCGGTCGGGCGCCTGCACGTAGAGATCGCCGATGAGTCCTTTTTTCTCCTCGCGGATGTAGTAGGAATAGCCGATGGTCCGCGTGCCGTCGAGGAGGGCGAATCCATTGAGCGCCTGCATGCCCACGAAGCGCCGGACGAGATCGGCGGAAGGCTCGAAATCCCAATCGAGAGCCGTGCGCCACGCTGCTGTCTCTTCCTCCAGCAGGGGGGCGAGGTCGGCAGCCGTAACCTTTCGTAGGTCGACAACCAATGGGTCCGGCGATTCGAGCCATGCGGCCATAGAGCCGACTACATTATGCCAGGAAAGCGGGTATCTCAGAGACCTATAGTTGATTGCCGAATTGGTCGAAATAAGGAGGGGACCCTCAGAAAGCATGTTGTTGCACTCGCCAGCCGTCGAAACGCCCTCAACACGCCTACTTTCCTCATGGGGCCTGCGGCTGGGAAGGTTTTTCAGTTCGATTTATCTGTGGTGGGCCATCGGTCTCTTGTGGGCGGGCATGCAAGCGTGGTCGAGCCGCTACTCGATGAATCCGGATGGAATGAGCTATCTGGACATCGCCTCAGAGACCTTAAAGAGTGGACCTCATAATCTGGTGAATGGCCACTGGAGTCCGCTTTATCCGGCTTTGATCAGTTTGGTATTTCTGATGTTTCATCCCTCGCCAGCTTTAGAGTTTCCGGCCGTGCACCTGCTTAATTTCTTCCTGTTCGCAGCGGTGCTGGGATGCTTCACATTTTTTGTCAAATTTTGGCTCGGGTCAGACGACGAGAAACCTGAGTACACTGTCCCGTTCTGCTTCGGCATTTTCCTCTGGTTCACCATGGAGTTCACTACCGTGAGCGAAGTCAGTCCCGATCTATGCATGACGGGTATGCTGCTGCTCGCTGCCGGGATGTGTTGCCGGATTTCACTTCTCGGTGCAAGTTGGACGTCATGGGCGGTTCTAGGAGGCATTTTAGGACTGGGCTACTATGCGAAGTCACCGCTGTTCGTTCTCGGTCTGATACTTCTGGCGATTCTATTTATTTGGCCTCCTTCTATAAACTTCTCGCGTTCCCGAATACTCTTCGCGGGTCTTGTGTTTTTGATCGTAACGGCGCCGTGGGCGGCGCTGATTAGCGAGCGAGTAGGTCATCCGAGTATCAGCGAAACTGCCAGGCTCAACTACGAGTGGCAGGTGAATAGAATGCCGCTCTACACAGGGTGGACTGGAGGAGCAGACAATTCTCACGGTACACCTGAGCACCCGCCCCGTATCCTGATCGCCAATCCCGAAACCCTGGAATTTGCGGGACCGGCGAAGGGAACGTATCCGCTCTGGTACGATCCGTCCTACTGGTATGCCGGCGCAAAGATCCGATTGAATCTCGCAGAGCAGCTCACGGCATTCAAGACGACATTAGCTGCCTACTACCAACTTGCCATCATGACGCCGGGCCTATTGGCGGGAGTCTTGATGCTGGCCATCTCAATTCGTAAGCCCTCCATTTCTTATCTCCCGGATCGAAATTCCAAATGGCTTATGGTTTGGGCGCTGTGCGGCCTGGCGACGTATGCCGTGGTCCATGTCGAACCCCGATATGTCGGCGCGTTTTCCGTTCTTTTCTGGCTCGTGGTCTATCGCGCCTTCTGGTCTCGAGTGAAAGAGGGGGCCAGAGTAGCGATTCTTGTAGCTGTTCTCTGCACTCTATACATTCCGAGTTGGATCATTTTGGCGGCAGCCACCGCTCAAGCGGTGCGCGAACGAATAAACACGCCGGATTATAAGGTAGTTGGCGATGCTCTTAGCGCGGCCGGAGTAAATCGCGGAGACCGGCTGGCCGTTGTGGGTTCGTGCCTCGACGCCTATTATGCACGCTATGCCGGGACAACAATCGTTGCCCAGATTGTCGATTCGGACGGGTTCTGGCGTTTGCCCGAAAAACAACTGGACGCGGCGACGAAGAGTCTGGCCCAATTGGGCGTAAAAGCGATTGTGTCCAAAAACAGACCGGCTAACTCCACCCATGGCGGATGGCAGGATGTCGTCACGCCAAGCGGCGCCCGATATAGCATTCTCGACCTGAAAACAGGTTTCTGAGCCGGTTATTCCTGGTCCCGGCGCCCGCGCGGCTTTTATCGCCTACTTGCCAACCATATGCGGAAGGTCCTTTTCGTTGTCGCAGATGTTTTCAATTAATTCCTCGTCCGGAAGAAGTTTGAAACCTGCGACAGTGACCGTCCAGGGTTTGGTATACGCCTTCAAATCATCGATGGTGATCTGGAGGTCCATGTGGCCGAAGTCCCGACGCCGGAAGCGCTCCGTCACGTGCAGCGATTCGGTTTGGGGGTGCCCATTATTATCCAGCCAGCCCACATCATTAAAGCCGGTGGTGTCGACCACCAGTGTGTCGCCTTCCCATTTGCCGACCGAGTAGCCCAGATAAGCGGGCTGGATGGTCTTTGGAAGCGGACGGCCATCCGTAAAGATCTGGCGGTAATGATTGTATTCCTCATACAGAACGACAATCGTCCCTGGGGTCTGGATGAACTTAATGTTCATAGGTATGGTGTCGAAATCCACGACACCGCGCGTCAGGCAACGCTCGGATGGTCTGCCTTTTCCGTTATTCTCCTTGCGCTGCTTGTAAAGCGCTTGCGCCCATGGCTGCATGGGAATCTCAGTTCCATCCACGGCAAGATCATCCAGATATTTAACGCTGGCGGCTACCCAAATTCCCGATATATCAGGTTTGCCATCCGGGGTCTTGGGCGCGGGGGCCGAAAGATTCGGCTTTCCGTCCGGCGTCCGCGGAATCCCCGGCGTTGGGTAGTGTATCCATTGAGCGCCGAGTGGAACGAACGCCGCAGACAGGAGTACTATGCTACGCAAGATGGTTCGAGAGAACTTCATTTTGGCCTCCAGCTCCAAAGTAAGTATACAGGCTACTTTCACTGGTTGATGGAACACGCCACGATGGCATTCTCCCCATCCTCCAGAACTATCCGACTCTAGAATCTAATAAACTGAACTGCTGTAATCCACGGTTCATCCAGAGGAGGATATATGAGAATCCCGGCGCTTGGTTTGATATTGTTTTGCGTGGCGGTTTCCGTCCCCTACGCGGAGAGTAAGAGCGACACACATCCCACGATCGCGAACGAAGAGGACTTTCGGCGCGCGATGAAGGAGCTTTCCAATACTGGACGATGGGGCGCGGATGACGAGCTCGGCGCCGCCAATCTGATCACGCCCGCGAAACGGAAACAGGCCCTGGCTTTAGCCAAAGAAGGCTTGCCGATTTCACTCGCGCACGACGCCGCCCAGGAAAAGGCCGCGGATGCCCCCTTTATTCTCGAAAGGACTCTCAATGACGTAACGGCGACGGGCACTACGGATCGCTATCAATATACGGGTACGTATCATGGAATCGTCCACAGTCATCTGGATGCCGTCAACTGTCATGTCATGTATGAGGGCAAGGGATATAACGGCCGTTCGATGGAAGACGTGAAAGCCGCGGGCGGTTGCCCGAAAGGGAACATCACCGCTTTGAAAGACGGCGTGGTGACGCGTGCCATCCTGTTCGATGCGACGCGCCTGCCGGGGAAAGCCACGGCGCAGGGATGGCTGGAGCCGGGAACGGCCATCCACCGGGAAGACCTCGAAGCCATGGAAAAGCTGGAGCACGTAAAAGTCGCTCCCGGCGACGTCATCCTCCTCTACACCGGCCGGTGGAAGCGGCGGGCCGAGAAGGGGCCGTGGGGGAGGGATACCGGTTTCGCCGGTTATCATGCCGACGTCGCGTACTTTCTGAAAGAACGTGGCGTATCTTTCATCGGAGGCGACGGGCCGAATGACGTAATGCCTACGGGTCTTCCTGCGAACATCGGCAATCCGCTCCATAAACTGGCGCTCGCCGCAATGGGCGTCGACATATTCGACAATCTCGATTTCGAAAGAGCCGTCGAGCATGCGCGGCAGGTGAATCGCTATGAGTTTCTCTTCTCGGCAGCCCCGCTGCGGATCGCGCTCGGAACGGGCTCGCCGCTGAATCCGCTGGCGATTTTCTGAAGGCTGGGAGTATTTCAATTAAAGCCCGGAAACTCTGTAATGAATCGCAGATGTACTGGATCTACTACCTGAAGGAGTTCTACGATGAAAGGCACTAAGAATCAACAAAGCAGGCAGGACCTCCAGCACGGCCATCAAAACCAGGAACCGAAAAAGGGCCAA
>JANXXL010000184.1 GCA_025350625.1 Bryobacterales bacterium
CAGGCTGATGTTTTCGTGCTCGACATTGCCCACTTGGCCCACCGTCGCCGCGCATTCGAGCGTCACCTTGCGGATCTCGCCCGACGGCAGTTTCAGCAGCGCCATGCCGCCTTCTTTTGAAACCAATTGCGCCTGCGCTCCGGCCGAGCGCGCCATTTGCCCGCCCTTGCCCGGCTTCAGTTCGATATTGTGGACCACGGTACCGGCCGGAATATTCTTGAGGAGCAGTGAATTGCCCACCAGAATGTCCGCCTCCGGACCCGAGGTCACCTTGCGCCCAACTTCCAAGCCCACCGGAGCCAGAATGTAACGCTTCTCGCCATCCACATAATGCAGCAGTGCAATGCGCGCGCTGCGGTTGGGATCGTATTCGATAGCCGCAACCAGCGCCACAATCCCATGCTTATCGCGCTTGAAATCGATCTCGCGGTAGGCCTTCTTGTGACCGCCGCCGCGGAAACGCGATGAAATCCTGCCCGTGCTGCTGCGCCCGCCGGTCGCCCGCTTGCCCTTTACCAGGCTTTTTTCAGGCGTCTGCTTGGTGATGTCCTCGCGCGATACTACCGTCTGGAAACGGCGCGTCGGCGTAGTCGGTCTAAAACTCTTTACGGCCATATTAGATCTCCGAGTACTCCGGCATCTTCTCACCGGTCTTCAGGCGCACCCAGGCTTTTTTCCAGTCCGCGCGATAGCCCGAAAACTTTCCGCGCCGGCGCAGCTTGCCTGCCGTCATTGAGGTGCGAACTTCCACTACCTTCACTTTGAAAGCCGCCTCCACCGCATGCCGGATCTGGGTTTTATTGGCATCGACTGCAACTTGAAAGCACAGCGTGCGATGATCGTCCTTCTTAGTGACGCCCTTCTCGGTCACCAGCGGACGCTTGATTACGTCGTATAAGTTCGCCATTATGCCAATGCCTCCGACAATTTCCGGGCGGCCGTCTCGCTCAGCAGCACCTGATTGTGTTGCAGCAGATCGTAAACGTTCACGTCGCGGCTGGCCACCAGTTTCACGCCTTCGAGGTTACGGCTCGACAGTTCCAGATTTTTATTCGCGCCATTATCGACCAGCAGCACGCTGCGCTTGATGGCGATCGCGTCCAGCGCCTTTCGCATCAGCTTCGTTTTGGGCGCGGCGGTCGGAAACTCGCTCACCACGCGTAATTCGCCATCGCGCAGCTTGGCCGAAAGTGCACTCTTGAGCGCCCCCAACTGCATTTTGCGCGGCAGATGATAGGAGTAATCCCTCGGTTGCGGACCGTGTGTGGTCCCGCCATGCCGCCACAGCGGGCTGCGGATCGAACCCATACGCGCGCGCCCGGTGCCCTTCTGCTTCCACAGCTTCTTGCCCGACCCAGCCACTTCATGCCGCGTCTTGGTCGACGCCGTGCCCCGCCGCGTTCCCGCCAGATGATGCCGCACCGCTTCATAAAGCAGCGCTTCATTGATGGGTGCCGCGAAAACGGCATCGGAAAGCTCGATCGAGCCGACTACCTTGTTATTCAAATCGATGATGTCTACGTTGGGCATGGCTACCTCTTGGCCCTCCGCAAGATGACGTAACCGCCGTTGGGGCCGGGCACCGCGCCCTTGACCAGAATCACGTTGTCCTCGGCATCCACTTCGATGATCTCGAGGTTGCGCACCGTCACCCGCGTATTCCCCATCTGCCCGCCCATGCGCATTCCGGGAAACACGCGCGAGGGAAAGCTCGACGCGCCGATCGATCCCGGAGCGCGATGGAACATGGACCCATGCGTCGCATCGGAACCGCGGAAATGATGGCGCTTGACTACGCCGGCAAACCCACGCCCCTTGCTGACGCCGATCACATCCACCTTCTCGCTGGGCTTGAACTCATCCGCGAGCACGCGATCCCCTGCCTTCATGTCGCCCGCCGTGTTCTCGTCGAGCAGAAACTCGCGCTGGAAACGCACGCCTTCCGCACCCGACTTCTTGAAGTGCCCGGCCCGCGGCTTAGACACGCCCGATTTCTTGGCGTATTCCATAAACCCCAACTGAACGGCGTCGTAGCCGTCGCTCGCCGGCGTCTTGCGCTGCACCACGATGCATGGACCGGCCTTCAGCACCGTCACGGGCACTACTTGCCCGTCCGGCCGGAATATCTGCGTCATGCCGATTTTTTTGCCTAAAATTCCTGGGCTCATTTGCGATCCTTCAGCGGCCCCCACGGGCCTTAAACTTTTGAGCTACTTCTTCCCGAACGCCTTGATCTCGACATCCACGCCCGCTGGCAGATCCAGCTTCATCAACGCATCCACCGTGTCCTGCGTAGGCTCCAGAATATCCAGCAGGCGCTTGTGAGTCCTGATTTCAAACTGCTCCCGGCTCTTCTTATCCACGTGCGGCGAGCGCAGTACCGTGTATAGATTCCGTACCGTCGGCAGAGGAATCGGACCGGCCACCGACGCCCCGGTGCGCTTGGCCGTATCCACGATCTCAGTGGTCGATTGATCCAGAATCCGATGATCGTACGCCTTCAAGCGAATTCGAATCCGTTCTCGTAAGCTGTTCGCGCCTTTTCCCATTCTTATTCCAAAATCTCGCTGACAGTACCGGCGCCGACCGTGCGTCCACCCTCGCGGATGGCGAAGCGCAAGCCTTTATCCATGGCGATGGGGGTGATCAGCTCGATTTCAAGCTGCACGTTATCGCCCGGCATCACCATTTCCATGCCGACCGGCAACTGCGCCACGCCGGTCACGTCCGTAGTGCGGAAGTAAAACTGCGGCCGGTAGCCTTTGAAGAACGGGGTGTGACGCCCGCCTTCGTCCTTGCTCAGTACATAGACTTCGCCCTTGAACTTCTTGTGCGGCTTGATCGAACCCGGCTTCGAGATCACCTGCCCGCGCTCGACGTCGTCTTTTTCAATACCGCGCAGCAGCAGTCCCACGTTATCGCCCGCCCGGCCCTCGTCGAGCAGCTTCTTGAACATTTCGACGCCGGTCACTACTGTCTTGCGGGTGTCGCGGAAACCCACGATTTCCATTTCCTCGCCCACTTTGCAGATGCCCTGCTCGATACGCCCGGTCACCACGGTGCCGCGGCCCTGAATCGAGAAGATGTCTTCGATCGGCATCAGGAACGGACGGTCGATGATGCGCTCCGGCATGGGCACGTACTTGTCGACGGCGTCCATCAGCTCGTCAACCGTCTTTTCCCACTGCGCTTCGCCGTTGAGCGCGCCGAGCGCGCTGACTTTCACTACCGGCAGATCGTTGCCCGGGAACCCGTAGCTGGTCAGCAGCTCACGGACTTCGAGCTCCACGAGTTCGAGCAACTCCGGATCGTCCACCATGTCCACTTTGTTGAGCGCGACCACGATGTAAGGCACGCCCACCTGGCGCGCCAGCAGAATATGCTCGCGCGTCTGCGGCATGGGACCATCGGTGGCTGCCACCACCAAGATCGCTCCATCCATCTGCGCCGCGCCCGTGATCATGTTCTTGATGTAATCGGCGTGGCCCGGGCAATCGACGTGCGCGTAATGCCGCTTGGCGGTCTCATACTCGACGTGCGACGCCGCAATGGTGATTCCGCGCGCCTTCTCTTCGGGCGCGTTGTCGATCGAATCAAAGCTCCGGAACTGCACCTTCGGATTGTGCTTCGCCAACGTCTTGGTGATGGCCGCCGTCAAAGTGGTCTTGCCGTGATCGATGTGGCCGATCGTCCCCACGTTTACGTGCGGCTTGCTGCGATCAAATTTTTCCTTCGCCATGTTTTTCCCGGTCTCCTGAACTTGGTTGAATGCGAAACTCTAACCCGCTACTTTCCCCTGCGCCTTGCTGACGATTTCCTCGGCGATGCTGCGCGGCACTTCCTCGTATTGCCCGAAGTGCATGGTGAACGCCCCGCGCCCCTGCGTCCGCGAACGCAGCTCGGTCGCGTAGCCGAACATTTCCGACAACGGGACCATCGCTTTAATGATGTGCGTGCTGCCCAGAATTTCGGTGCCTTCGAGCCGCCCGCGCCGCGAGATCAGGTCGCCGTTCACCGAACCCATGTACTCGTCCGGCACCACGACTTCGACGCGCATCACCGGCTCGAGAAGAACCGGTTTGGCCTTCCGGGCTGCCTCCTTAATACAAATGGAAGCGCAGATCTTGAATGCCATTTCCGACGAATCGACATCGTGATAGTCGCCGTCGAACACCACCACCTTCACGTCCGACATGGGATAGCCCGCCAGAATTCCGTGCTCCAGCGCTTCTACCACGCCTTTCTGAATGGCGGGAATGAATTCCTTGGGAATGTTACCCCCGGTGACATCATTCTCAAACTCGAAGTCCTTGCCGGGGTTGGGCTCGATCCGCAGTTTCACGCGCGCGTATTGGCCGCTGCCGCCGGTCTGTTTCTTATGCGTGTAGTCGTATTGAGCGATCTGCCGGATGGTCTCGTGATAAGCAACCTGGGGCTTACCCACGTTCGCGCCCACGCCGAACTCGCGCTGCATGCGATCGACGATGATTTCAAGATGCAACTCGCCCATGCCGGCCAGAATGGTCTGCCCGGTATCCGGATCGGTCGAAACTTTGAGCGTCGGATCTTCCTGCACCAGTTTCGCGATGGCCATACCCAGCTTTTCCTGGTCCACCTTGGTCTTGGGCTCAATGGCCAACTGAATCACCGGCGCCGGGAAGTCGATCGACTCCAGAATCACCGGGGATCTTTCATCGCAAATCGTGTCGCCGGTCGATACCGACTTCAGCCCCACCACCGCGCAGATGTCGCCTGCCAGTACCTCCGTGATGTCTTCGCGCTTATTGGCGTGCATCTTGACCAGGCGTCCGATGCGTTCCCTGCGTCCTTTGGCGACGTTATAAACCCCTTCGCCTGAACCTAGTTTCCCGGAATAAACCCGGATGAATGCCAGTTGCCCGACGAATGGGTCGGTCATGATCTTAAAGACCAGCGCCGAAAATGGCTGGGCGTCATCCGGCTTACGAATGACTTCCTTGGTCTTATCGTCGACATCAGTGCCCTTCATCGGAGGCACATCCAGCGGCGAAGGCAGATACGCCACCACCGCATCCAGCATGTTTTGGACGCCTTTGTTCTTGAACGCCGTACCGCACACCACCGGGAAAATCTTCTGAGCGATGGTTGCGACCCGGATGCCTTCACGCAATTCCTGCTCGGTGACGGCATGGCCTTCGACGAATTTGGCGAACAAATGCCCGGTTTCGTCGGCCTCGGAGACCGCCTCTACCAGCTTGTCGCGATATTCTTTCGCCAGCTCCACCATATCCTCGGGAATCGGCCCGTCGTCATACTCAGCACCCAGCGAATCATCGCGCCAAATGCGCGCCGTCATGGTTACCAGATCCACCACGCCCAGGAATTTTTCCTCAGCGCCGACAGGCAATTGAATTGCCACCGGGTTGGACTTCAGGCGATCGACAATGGTGCCGATGGAGCGGTAAAAGTCCGCGCCGACCCGGTCCATTTTATTAATGAAGCAAATGCGCGGAACGTGATATTTGTCGCCCTGGCGCCAAACTGTCTCGGACTGAGGCTGCACCCCGG
>JANXXL010000195.1 GCA_025350625.1 Bryobacterales bacterium
TGCCGCTGAGCACTTCCGTGCGCCAGTTGGCGATGTACGATCCGAAAACCACCAAGTGGTCGCTCATCGATACCTGCTTCTCGACCCAGCATCTTTATTTTGCGAAAGACGCCAACAACACCCTGTGGACCAGCGCCGGAGGACCCGATAGCGGCGTAGTCGGTTGGCTGAACACGAAAATGTACGAGCAGACCGGCGATGAAGCGAAATCACAGGGATGGACTCCGCTCATTCTCGACACCAACGGCAATGGCAAAAGGGACGACTATGTCGAAGCCGATCAGCCGCTCGATCCCAAAAAAGACAAGCGCATCATGGCGGCGTTCTACGGCGTGCAGCCGAGTCCGGTCGACGATTCCATCTGGGGCCAGTCGATGGATGTCGGCTTCTCCCGCATCGATCAACCTGGGTACATTATCAGGCTCGTCCCCGGCTCGAATCCGGCGCAGACCGCGCTCGCGGAAGTCTATCTGCCGCCCGATATCGGCTACGGTTCCCGCGGCATCGACCTGGATCTGAATGGCGTGGTCTGGACCACGCTATCGAGCGGCCACCTTGCTAGCTTCGACCGGCGCAAGTGCAAAGGCCCCCTCAATGGACCCGCCGCAGCAACCGGAAAGCATTGCCCCGAAGGTTGGACTCTCTATCAGTTCCCCGGACCCCAGTTCAAGGGCGTCACCGACCCGGGCAGCGCCGACCACGCCTATTTCTTATGGGTAGATCGATATAACACGTTGGGGCTCGGAGCAAACGTGCTCATCGCGGAAGCGAATGGCAGCGAGTCGCTCTTGGCGCTGGTGAACGGCAAGTTTGTGAATATCCATATCCCCTACCCTATGGGATTCTTCAGCAAGAACGTGGATGGTCGCATTGACGATCCCAGTACCGGCTGGAAAGGACGGGGACTGTGGACCACCCTCGGCACCCGCGCGTTCTTCCACAATGAAGGCGGCACGCAAGCGCGGCCCAAAGCTTATCACGTCCAGTTGCGTCCCGATCCGCTCGCGCGGTGAATGCTCTTTCACTCACTGGCTAAGGGCGAGAGGTCCCAGCGCGGCCTACTTCGCCCTCGGCTCCGCTATTCATCAATACGCGCTGAAGCTCCAATCAGAGATAACCGTAGTTTCGCTGGCCGCGCCGGTGCCGGAGGTGAAACCTATGAACGCTTTACCACCCGTGTCAAGTCCTAGGTTATTCAAATTCACGTTGACCCCCGTCGCGGAAAGAACCGGAGTTCCATCAAGGAAAACAACCAGAGTTGAGGTCCCGTCATAAGTGATCTTCCCGATATGCGGTTTTCCGTTAGCGAGGGTCATCGAGACCGGCAGAGAAACACGACCGAGTGGAGGAGTGGTTGTGTGATTGCTGGAATTGGCTGATGTCCCATTACTCTGTACAGCAATGTGATTCGCGTCGAGATCAAACCCGTTTAAGTAGGTATCGAATTCGATTGCCAGGCTATTTGGAATCCCATCGTAGCCTATGCCTCCGCCCCCGCTCCCTAACGCCGACAAACTGCTGTTCTGAATTACGAACGCAAATCCGTCCGCAACTTGGGCGGTAGTGGCCCCCGATAGCTGGAACTGGAACTGTGTCGTAAAGCCGTTTCCGACCGTTTGTTTTGTGCCAAACCAGGCGGATGAGGCTTGGTCTGTGAAATTGGTCATCGTGATATCCAAGGCTGTTGCTATCGGTACCACTGGTACCATCGGTCCCAGCAAAGCGTTTGGAGTCAGCGTAGTGAAATCAACGCTCGCAAATCCGTCTCCAATCGTGAACGATTGGCTGACATTCGCTGCGGAAAAGTAATTCCCATCGCCTGGCTGCTGTGCAGTAATCGTGCAATTACCAGACGCAATCACATGTACCATCCCCGCCGTCGTCACGGAGCAGTTGGTTGATGCGGTAGAGAATGTAACCGTCAGTCCCGAACTCGCGATCGCACTCACGCTGAAATTGGGCGCATTGAACGGCTGATTTGAAAGGGTTCCGAATGTAATGTTTTGCGGCACCATATTGATCGTAAAGCTCGCCGTGTTATAGACGATGCTGTAGTTGGTTAACACTGCCGTGGGGGTGAGCGTTGCTGAGATGCTGTAAATTCCCGCACCTGCTCCGGGTGCGCGGGCATAGGTCGCCGTTACGCCATCAGCCGGCAAGAACCCGGCCAACGTTCCGGTAAGTGGCGGCTCACCCATGCCAAAATTTATGACCTTCGGGTCTGGCGTTACCGAGGCAGGCGCAGCATTAATCGTGAAGTTCGCTGTTTTGTAGGTAATGCTGTAGTTGCTCAGCACACTTGCCGGACTCAGCGTCCCTGAAATCGCATAGGGCGATCCAGTCACGTTCTCGCCCGCCGTGCGGGCGTACGTTGCCGTTACTCCATCCGCCGCCACGAATCCAACCAGCGCCCCGGTGAAGGGCGGATCGGAATTGCCATAAGTCTTGTTATTGGCATTCGGTGTAACCGAGGCGGGAGCCTGGTTTACCGTCAGACTACCATTGGCGTATGCAATTGCATAATTGGTCAGGCCCGCGCCCACCGCCGCGCTAGGCACGATGGGATACGGGGAGGCGGCAACGGTCGCAGTAGCGGGCGTTCCAGCGCTGGTCAGCGTCACACTGGTCACCGTGTCGGTGCTGTATAAAGTACCTGTCGTGAACTCAGTCCCGGCGAAACTAAACGTCGTGCCATAGGTCTTGCTCTGGTTCGTGGCCGTAATAGTCAGTAGTGCCGGGTCAATCACACCGGCATTAAAGCGCACCGGCGTTACTGCATAGTTATTCCCGCCGTTGCCGTCGGTCACCGTTCCCGCCAGAGTCATAAAGTGGGTCGTGCCCACGTTCGGGTTGTCGTAGGTTTCCGAGAAGTTGGGCGAGTCGCCAGCACCCAGCGTACCCGTCGTGATGGTCGGAATCCCCGAGGCGTTAGTTGTCCCATCGTATTTCCTTTGGTTGAAAGCTGCTGTCACCGTGATTGGGCGCTGGCTGATGATCAAGCTACCGCCTGTATGCAGACCCGCGTTATCGATGTAGGTGCCGCCGACCGAGAGATATACGACGCCGTCGGTCAGGGAACTCGTGTTCGGTCCCGTGCACAAGATGGGATAGGTGCCTGCATTCCGTGCGGGGTTACTCAATGACGGGCAGTGCACCGATAACGGGTCGAGTGCCACTGTGAAGTCGCCATAGACATGGAACGGTACAGACTGGTTCGTACCGTCGTAGGTGGCTGTCTTACTGTCTGGGACGACGAACTGCACCTTCACTTCGCTGTTGACTGTCTTCGAGAACACGCTTTCGGCGAGCTTGGCGTTGACCAAGGCCAACGATGTCACAGAATACACGTAGGTCGTGTTGGCGCAGGTGACAGTGGCAACGGGCGGGCAGGCACTTCCAGCGTGTCCATAATCGTTGACCGTGTCAGTGAGGCTGGGCGTCGCGGTCCCTCCCGTGACGTTCCTGAACGCGGGCTTGGCGGGCACGCAACCTGCTCCGGCACAGCGGTAAACGTTATAGTTCACCTGACCGCTGTCGGGGGGCAACCAGCTTACCACGATCGAGTTTGTAGTGTTGCTGGCGCTAACCGCCGTTGGCGGGTCAACCGAGGATAGAAGTGCTGTGGACTGATCGATGTCGCCGGCGTCCGTAGCATACGCTCCGCCGTCCGTCGCAAACGCTCCCCCGTCGGTAGCAAACGCTCCCCCATCTGTCGCGAACGCGCCCCCGTCGGTGGCAAACGCTCCCCCATCAGTGGCAAAGGCCCCGCCGTCGGTGGCTAGGGCTCCGGCGTCTGTGGCGAAGGCTCCGCCGTCGGTGGCATACGCACCGCCGTCGGTCGCAAAGGCCCCGACGGACAAGCCGCCGAAACTGTACCCCGTGCCGATTTGCCGGAGATTGAGCGCAAACCAGTCGGGCTGGTCAAAGAAAGTTTGACCCGTGACGCCGTCGTAATTCGCATCCAAAGGAGGACTGACACGCCCCAGCGGGACGGTGCCGTTGCTCCAGTCTGGAGTCGCGACAGCAGAGCCTTCCAGACGGACCTCGAACGGCTCACCGGGCTTGATCGGCGTGCCATCGCAATGGAGCTGCGCCGCTTGGCTGGCCGTCTGAGTCGGCGCTAAAGGCCCATAGTATCTGACCTTATACCGCTGGATGCCTTGAAGACTCATAGGAATACTCGTCGACAGAAAGTTCTCGCTAATGGGAAACAGCAAGCCGGAGGAAAAATCGACCTGCGCGTTGCCGGCCGCATCCGTCAATCCGCGAATCTGGTACAGGTAATTCATGATGCTCGGATAGTTTGCCAGGCAGTTCGGTTTGGTGGACAACCCTGCGTGCCCTAAGCCCAGATTGTGGCCCAGTTCATGCATGATGGTGCCCGCCTGCGCCTGCACACTTCCCACCTGATCGTTGGCGGGAATATCGGATCGCCAGAGACCGAACGTCACCATGAACCCGCCTCCAGGCCGGTGGGCAATTCCTGAATAACTCAGGGGAGTCGACGTCAGCAGTCCCGTGATTGGATCGACGGGTTGGCCCTTCACGTTAAATGGCCCGCCAAGAGCGTGGGCGAAGAGCGCGTAATGGAAGACATTCAGCCGGTCTTGAGCGAAATGTGGGCTGATGTTGAGCAACTTGTTCCCGTCTCTCACTGAGGCGAAGCCGAATTCAAAGCTCAACACGGGATACAGCTGGTGGTAGTCGCACGTGTGTTTTGGGAGATTATCCTGGCACAACAGCGTGGATTCGGAGATGTCAGATCCGCCTTGCGCGTACGCTGCTGGAATGATAAAGCCGCAGGGCGCACTCCCACAGACGTTCCCCTGATAATTGTTACTTATGCCCACGTCGAAATGCAGTCTGATTCCATGAAGAGCGAAAGTGGAGGCGACTTGGCTCAACGCAGCGAGCTTAGGCATGTGAACGTGAGTGACGCCGCTAGTGCCGTGCATCCAGTCCATCTGTATAAAAATGTCTCGTTTGGTGGGATCTGCGCCCATCGCCGGCAGATTCTCGCACGGCTCCGCCGGGTAATCGGAGCAAGTGCCGAATGTGGCGGGAGACACTTTTGTGTTGCGGTGCAATCCCTTGGTCTCCCAGATGTCGAGTAGTCCGTCACGGTCGGTATCCGTGACGATCGCGCTAGAGATAATGGCGGCCCAAGTCAGGCACGTCTGGTTCGAGCTCGCGGTCGCGAGAGCGGAAAAGGAGGAGGCATTGGCCGCGAGAGTGAAGTTGTAAGTCGGATTGTCCCAGCGGGTTTTCTGCGCGCCAACAAACGGGCTGGGGTCCACTGTGGTTCCGTTTAGCGAAAGCGGCGAAGAAAAGCCTGGCTGCCCGTTGGCAACGATGCTGGTCACTTTGGATGCGGAGTTCGCCGAGGCTTGATAAAAGCCTGCAACGCTTTGTGTCATCGCTGCCGTGTTCTTATTCATGGTGAAGGCGCCGTTGTAGATCACCACAGCTCGAAGCGGCGCTTCGTCCGGATCGCCCGGCTTCACAATCCGGTAGATCACCACCAGACTGGCGCCATTGTTGTAGAGGACAGCGCCTGAAGCAGCCAGTTTCACCGGAAAGCTGCCATTGGCTTGACGAACATTATTTTTGTCGACCGGCAAGTAGCGCAGCACATCGGCGCGGTAGACTCGCCCGTTGCTGTTCGGGTCGATAGTTCCTCCGCTACTGCTGCAAGCCAGATTTGGAGTCGTGGAGCTGCCTAATGCAGCGCCTTGAATTTGATAGCCGTTGAAAGTGCCGACTCTGGCGCTAGGAGCAGAAGCAGACGTCTCCACCGTGGACCAGTAAAGAAACGCGGCGATCGGTTCCGCGCCGGCCGGCACACCTGACATGTTGATGGTGCCAGCGCCAGCCGTCCCCCTGAGGCCAACGCCCGCCACGACGTAGTCGCCGGTGACAAACCAATTGTTGAAGAAGCTCAGCGCGTCGCCGGCCCAGGTCACTGGTGCGAGCAGTGCGAAGCAGACAAAAAGAAGGACTCGGTAGACGCTCGTTTTATGCATGATCCCCTCGGTTTTTCGTTACCTTTTTGCAAATGGCGCGGCTAGAATGCCTACAATTCTAATACGCCATACGCTTTCACGCCAGTGGGTGCGTTTGCGTTGGGCAGAACTTCGAAATTACGTGGCCGCTAACGAAGTTTCATCTAGCTTAGCAGAAGTCTTGTTCTAGGGCCTCGCGAAAACTCAATGATCGATCTTTATTACCCGCGATTGGTACTAGGACGGCCAGATTGTTGCTTGCGGCCTGACGCGCCAGGCGATTTATCTCGCTATTGGCCCGCCCGGCGCCGGGCGTCAGCAAGCAGCGGATCCTCACCCGCACTGCCCCGAATGGCCAGATACTTCTTATAAGAATCGGCAAAGCCCGCGGTCTTCATGCCCTCACGTGCGCGTCCTTGATAGTAATAAACGGGAGGAAAATAGCCGTAGGTGGGCAGGTCCAGGAACAACGCCAGCGCTTCGCCCCGCCGTTTGATGCACCGGTCGAATTCAGAATCCGCTTCCGCAAAAGCGCCGGCTTCTAAATAGGCGCGACCGAGGTCAAACCGGCCGATCCAGGTATCCAGCAGGTTATTCGCGTCAGTAAAGAGCTTTACCGCCCCATGGCTATCGCCGTTCTTCAGGGCGATTTCGCCTGCAATCAATTTTGCATATGCCTGGGGCTCGGTCTGCAACTCTTTGGCGAGACCGGCGGCCAACTCCTTCGCTTTCCCCTCTTCGCCAAGCGCGGAGTAGACCTGACCTGCCATAAGCCTGGTTTGAAACCCCTTATTGTTATCGAGCGCAAGTTTGGCTGCCGCGAGCGCGGGCGCATTTTGCTTCCGCATCAGCTGGACTTGCGCCAACATCCAATACTTGGTCGCGGCGGCGTCCTTGTCCGGCCGTGGGCCCGCCAAATCCTCGCTGACGCCCTTCTCTAGAATCTTGACTGCCTCCGAGTAGCGGCCCTCGTACACCGCCAGGTCAGCCAAACCTGCAGCGGCATCGGAAGGAAGAGTCTTTTCAAGATTGTGGTAAGCCTCCGCAGCTTGCACCGTTTGTTCCTGGCCGAGGCTCGCGAAGGCCTGGATCAGGAACCCGTTAACGTAGCCGAGTTTCACCGTCTCGGCGGCCTCTTTCGCAGCTCCCTGGAAGTCGCCCGTATAGGCCAGGTCCATTGCAAGATTGGAATGGTACACAGCGCGTTTAGGCAAAATGGTTACGGCACGCCGGGCCAACTCGAGAGACTTGGATACGTTGTGCAGGTGCACCAGACAAACGGCGATGTTCGTGTACGCCCCGGTATCTGCTGAGTAGCGTTCCAGAAGCGCGCCGTATTCGTCCACGCACTTTTGGTAGTCGCCGGTCAGGAAGTAAAGGTAGGCACGAGTGCGATAACGTTCCCGCTCGGTCATGCGTCCGGCGCGTTTGATCGCCTCCCGGATGTACTGCTCGGCATCCTGAAAGCGCCCCTGATTGCGAGCCGCGCTGGCCATGATTGTGTAGGCCATGCCGAAATTCGGGTCCAGATCGACGGCTCGCGAAAGGTTGGCTTGCGCCTCGGCAAACTTACCCGCCGATAATGTGTCCAATCCGGCTGCGTACTCATGGACCGCTTCGAGATTCGAGGCGGAAAGCGTCTCCATCGATAAGCGCTGTGCCGATTCTGAAGTCGAATCGCCCAAAGCCTTTCGGATGGAAGAGCCGAGGTTGGTTACTGCAAACAGAACCTGGTCCTTGTTCGGAGCCGTTGCGTCGGCGTTGGCGAGCACCTTGCCGGTGACGGTCTGAACTGCCCGGGCGGAAAGCCGGTAGTCGGCGCCGCTCCGTTCGAGCGAACCGGAAACCACCACGTTCAAGCCCTGACTGGCTGCGATCTCCGCAGCCTTCGGTGCGTCAAAGGTTCCGGATACGGCCTTCAGCCCCAGGTCGCGCATTCGCGGCCGGTCGTAAGCGCTGATGAAAGAGGCGCCTTCTAACGCCAGTTTCAGCGTGGACTCCAGCGTGCCGCTGAAGACCGAATCCCCGGTGTGGTTCTCAAAATCCGCAATGATCACCGTCATCGGGGCAACCGGCGCGGCCGGCTTGTTCCAATAAAACCGGTCCAGGCCATAGAATGCTCCGGCCACCACGGTTACCAAAATCAGCGAGAGCGAGATCCACTTCCAGGTATTGGATGCCGCCATGGTTTTCATGGCGGGCGTGACAATAGCCTTGCCTTCAAGCGACGGTCCGATCCTGCGGTCGGCCAGAACCGTCGGCGAAAGAGACTCTACCGAGGCATCGGTGCGAAAAGTGGTGGGGTCGCCCAGCCAGCCGTCGAGATCGCGAACGATTTCATCCGCCGTCTGGTAACGCTGCTCCCGATTCACCACCAGGCACTTGATCACAATGTCGCTCAGGGCTTGCGGGATTTCCCGGTTCAATTCAATGGGAGGAGCAGGACGCTCCTGCACCCGCTTCAGCAAAAGCCCCACCGCGGTCTCCGCCACGTAGGGCGCCCTGCCGGTGAGCATTTCGTAAAAGATCACGCCGAAGGAAAAAAGATCCGAGCGGATATCGAGTTTCTCTCCCTTGGCTTGTTCCGGAGACATGAAGGCCGGTGTTCCGATCAGCGCCCCGGTGTGGGTGAGGCCGGTATCTTCGAGCGACCTGGCAATGCCGAAGTCCATCACCAGGACCCGTCCGCTGTTGTCGACCATGATGTTCTGCGGTTTCAAATCCCGATGCACCACGCCTTGCTCATGCGCCGCTTCGAGCGCCCTGCAGATTTCCTTCGCGATCTTAACTTTTCTTTCGAGCGGAAGCTGTTCGCCGCTCCTTAATAGGGAGTACAGGTCCTGGCCATCGACGTACTCCATGGTGATGAAGCGGATGCCATCGCCCTGTCCTAAATCGAAAATACGGATTACGTTTCTGTGGGTGATCTGGCGGGCGAGCACCAGTTCCTGCTTGAATCGCGCGAGAATTTCGGGCCGGTTTGCGTACTCCGGGCGGATCACCTTTAACGCGACTACACGGTCTACCTCGAGGTCGCGCGCTTTGTAGACCGCGCCCATGCCGCCTTCGCCCAGCATTTTGAGGATTTGATAACGCCCACCTAGTACGGTTTCGGGCGCGAGTGAGTCACCGGCAACCGCCGCAGCATTGCGCATGCCGCCTGGGGTTCCTAATTGTGTGACCGTCGCTTGGCCAAACTCAGCGGGCGGCATCGCGACCGTTGCGTCCCCGTTCAAATCCGCATTACAATTCGCGCACCGGATGGCGCCAATGGGGTTTTGAGAGCTGCAAGACGGGCACTGCATCTTGAATCCGGTCCGGAATTACAAATCCCCGGTAGCCTTTGGTGGGACCTCCGCTGGGGCTTGCCGTATCACACGATTGTACACGTAATCAGAAACTTTATTGTAGCTGAGATCAATAAGCCTTCGATTTTCATACCAGAGCACTATCTTTCGGTCAAAAAGCGAAAAGCAGCGTTTCGGCGAAGACCAGCACTGGTAATATTGCCGTACCAAGTAGTTTCCTCCGAGTTACTCTGTACTGTTTTGGGGCGTTTGCCCTTAATGGGACGAACGACCGTTTTGCTCGCCCGATTGCCGGGGAGACCGATAGATGGCACGCTGCGCATACTGCAAATCCGAGACCGAGACGTACGTGGCCGATTTGCCGATTTGCATCCCTTGCTCAAACCCTAGAGGCTTCCGGCGCGAAATTCCAGCAATCGATCGGGATTCTTGCACCGACGTTTTGGAGCCCGCCATCGTGCGTTACAAGTTGGAATTAGACTAGTACCTTTTTCCGGAGCCCCCTGGAGGTTTTCCACCCGTCCATTGGCCGAAAACGTGCTACTTCCTAGTCCTTAGCGATAACAAAGGGAGGCGTCAAAAGGAAGGGGACAAACGTGAAATTCATGAAATTTAAATACATTCTTCCTGGTTCGGTGATGGCTTTAATGTTGGCCGGTTGCCAGCAGAACCCTCCCACGCAACCTGTCGTGGTGACTCAACCGCCGGCCGGCAGCGCCACTTCGGAAAAGACTACCACTACCAATACCGAGACGAAGCAGGTTGAGACACCCCAAACGCCTCCGAACCCAGACGGGAGCGTTCAAACGAAAACGCAGCAGACCACCACCGTGGAACAAAAAAAGCAGTAGCCAACTGCTAAATAATGGTGAGCCGGGCGGGACTCGAACCCGCGACCACCGCATTAAAAGTGCGATGCTCTACCAACTGAGCTACCGGCCCCTGTTGCACTGCTGACGCAAGACGAGAGGAAGTTTTATTGTAACGCGCCGGTCTGTGTAATACGGATCGCTCTTTGCGAAGTCGCAAAAATTTGTCGCTATGCCCTACCGCCGGCGGGCATCGCTTATGCGCAGCGTCTCGCATGCTCACTGACCCGCAAAGATTGCTCGGCAAACCTCTATCAGGGCCTTGCAACCACGTCGCTTACAGCTCGTCAAGCGGAAAAAAGGGAAACTTCCTCCCCTTTTCCAGAAAGCAGATGGGTGTATACTTTCTGTGGCTGGGAGGCCAAGTCGAAATCCCGGCTTAATCGTCAGAGGATAAGGGGAGGAAACTTGACTATGCGCGTGATGCCGAAAATATTGGGAACGCTGTTGTTGGTGGCAGGATTCATGCCGGCCGCTGAAACGACTCCCAGCGAAAAGAAGGTTTTTTACTACACTAGCGATCAAGTGAAGACCGCGTTTGGGAAAGATCCAAAATCAAGCAACGACACCAACGGGGTTCTGGGAGAACTGCTGGATTCCAAGATGATTCCGAAGTTTAAAAGCGCCTCCAGCTACAAGGTGACTGTGCGCCGTAAGGAACAAAAACAGGACCCTGAATTCCATACAACCAAAACACATATTTTCTACGTTCTTGAAGGAAATGCCACCTTGGTGACGGGCGGGAGAATGTCGGGAAAGGCGGCGGCGGACGAAGGTGGAACTATAAAATTCCCTGGTCAGACGATGGAAGGCGGTGAAACCTGGAAACTGGACAAGGGGAGCATCATCGTAGTTCCGGCTGGCGTAGTGCACTGGTTCAAGGACATACCCAGCAAACCGTGGATCGCTTTTAACGTGGAGCTCTTTTAACGGGCCGCCGCCATCACAGACGACTTCGCTCTGCTTTAACAAGGGGTGCCGGGCCTCCGTATTGACGGCCGTGGATAGAGTGGATTGCTATGAAACCCGCAATCGATTGCCTGTTCATCGCGAGGTTAGGCATTCTCGTTCTGCTGTGCACGTCAGCAGCGGACAGCCAATCACAGCAAGTAGAGCCGAAGCGCACGTTCACCCACGAACACACTGCGTTGAGTTATTCGGTGTGGCTGGAAGTTCCACGTTGGGACGGAGGACTCCTGGTCGGATACCTGGGCAACTCCTCTAAGGGGCCGCTGATTTACACGATTGACCGGGAGGGAAGAAGTAACGATACACTCTTCACTCTCGATAACGCGCCTGTGATCAGCATCGAAAACTTTGGTGCGGTCGCCGCGCCGAGCGGGGAGATTGCCGTAATCGGAGCTGCCTACACTTCACCCCTCACCGCATTCATCGCCCGGATTGCGCCGGATTACAAACGTCAGATTGTTACGCAAGTTTGGCCGTACCATCCAAAGGCCGTCACCTTCGCTTCAGACGGAACGCTCTGGACTGTCGGCTATTTGACTGACGAGGCCAATACCCGTTTAATCGCCTACAACGTATTGCGGCGGTTCGATGCTTCCGGGAACCTCCTCACGTCGGTTAACTTAAGAGCCAGATCGAGGGGTGGAATAACCTATCTGCGTGCGTCGCGAGATCGCGTCGGGTGGTTTACGGAGAAGAACGAATACCTCGAGTTCTCTCTTGACGGAGCGGAACGCGGGAGGTACGAAGGACCTCCTGGACTTTACGATGGTCCGCCTGGAGACGATCAATACCAGATCACCGGCGTGGCCCTGAGCGATGCGGATGAGGTCGTGGTAACACGGTTCAGCGTGAAGCAGAGGCCGGGAGTGCAAGATAAACTGGAAATCCTGCTTCTTGATCGCAATGCTCGAAAATGGATCCCGGTGGCACTCTCAAACGGTACGCCTGAATGGGCCCAAGCGCTAGGTTTTGACGGAACCACCTTGGTTCTGTCCAGCCACAACGGCGAGTTGAGCTTTTTTGAAACGAAGTGACCTGCTAGTTCACTGTGGCTGAGTTACCGCGAGCAACTTAGTGAATGCATCCTCGAACTGCTTCACGCCCGCCGCCACCAGATCGGCGGTCACCGATTCCATCGAGATCCCCGCCGCGGCCAGGTCGGCCATTACGCGGCGCGCTCCTTCCACATCTTCCGTCAACGATGCCCGCGGCTGGCCATGATCCCGGAAGGCGTCGTAGGTGGCCGGCGGAATGGTATTCACTGTGTCTTTGCCGATGAGTTCCTCGATGTAGAGCACGTCGCGCAGCTTGGGATTCTTGGTCGACGTGCTCGCCCAAAGCACCCGCTGCGGTTGCGCTCCCTGGGCAGTGAGCGCTTCCCAACGTGGCCCCGAAAAGATGCGCTGGTAGCGTTCATACGCCAGCTTGGCGTTAGCGATAGCGACTTTGCTCCTGACGGACTCCAGCAGCTTCTGCTGTTCGACATTCGCCTGCGGAAGCCGCGCATCAATCAGAGCGTCGACCGCCGTGTCGATCCGGCTCACAAAGAAGCTGGCGACTCCGGCGATTCCAGACAGATCCTGGCTCTTCGCAGACCGCTGTTCCAGCGCGCGCACGTAGGCCCACGCCACTTCTTCGTACATCTCCTGCGCGAAGAGCAGAGTCACGTTTACATTGACGCCTTCGCGCAACACCGTCTCGATCGCGGGAACGCCTGCCGGAGTTCCCGGGATTTTGATCATCAGGTTCGGGCGATCTACCGCTTTCCATAAACGGAACGCTTCGTCGATGGTTTCCTGGGTTTTATGAGCGAGGTAGGGCGCCACTTCCAAGCTCACATAGCCGTCGTGCCGGTTGGTTTTGGTGTATACCGGGCGGAGCACATCGGCCGCATCCTGAATGTCGCGAATGGCCAGGCCTTCGTAGATGCCCTTCGCGTCGAGCGTCTTGTCGGTCCGCAATTGCGCCAGGTAATCGGCATACTCTTCTCCGCCCGCTATGGCCTTCTCGAAGATAGACGGGTTGGACGTCATCCCGCCCAGTCCATCCTCTTCCACCATGCGGCGGAGGTCGCCGCTAGTCATCAGGCTGCGCCGGATGTAATCGAGCCAGATGGATTGCCCGAAGCGAGCCAGTTGCTTCAGTGGATTTTCAATTCCGCTCGAAACGCCGCTGGTAATGGTGGACATGAGTTGGATTCCTTCTTCTTAGTCTACGAAAATCGACGTGCGATTACTTCAGTCCGGTGAGCGAATATTTTGGCGACCTCGCGCCGTGCCCATAGCGCCTCGACCATTCGGCCAAGCGGCCCCAGCGGCAGTTCATAGGCCACGTCGTCGATCATCCGCGTTCCCTTCCCTTCAGCGAGAAAACGGTGCGTATGCCGCCACACTTTGTAAGGCCCGCGCAGTTGCACATCCACAAATTCGTGCGGCGGTTCCCAGCGTTCGATTAAAGTAGCCCATTTCACGGGGACTCCGTAGAGGGTGAGTTGATAATCGATGCGCGCGCCGGCTTCGAGCCGGATCGGACCCGGCGTCAGGATGTGAAACTTAAGCTGACGAGGAGTGATGGCCTCGAGATTATTGGCATCCGAGAAGAACGCGAATACTTCTTCGAGGGGACGATCCACCAACTGCTCCGAATGAAAATGGTGCACTGGCCTAATCGTGTCACACTAATCAGGGAATGTCGCTATTTGAAGTCGCCAAGGCGGTGGAAGCGTCGCCAATCGCCACTGCCATGCGGGTATCCAACTACTGGTTTCCGCTCCTCAATCTGATTCATTTATCGGGTCTGGTGGTAGCTGCGGGAACCGTAGTCTACTGGGACTTGCGCCTGTTAGGCCGCGGGCTCTCGAGCGCCTCTGTTTCCCAGGTCGGCAAAAGCCTGCTCCCGTGGACTTGGGGAGGTTTCGGCGTGATGTTCGTCAGCGGCTCTCTGCTGGTGGTGATCGAAGCCGGGCGCCTCTATACTAACGTCTTCTTCCGCATCAAGGTAGCGGCCTTGCTGTTAGCCGGACTGAATGTTCTGATCTTCCATCTCACTGTCTATCGAACAGTGGAGGCGTGGGATCGCGCTCCCATCACGCCGCTACAGGCCAGAGTCGCGGGTGCGCTCTCGCTGGCGCTGTGGTTCTGCATTATGGCTGCCGGAAGGGCGCTGGGATATTCGCTCGATTACAACACATGACAGGCTTTCTCAAGTGGTGCCAGACCAATGCCCTCAGTCAGCTCATGAATAGCGCCAAGTGGACTTTTCCGGCAGTCGAGATCTTCCACATCGCGGGATTGGTTGTGATTTTCGGCTCTATGCTGGTATTGAACCTTCGCATCTTTGGCCGCATCCTGCGAGCGGAGCCCGTCCCACAAGTTGCTCGCGGTTTGGCGCCTGTGACTGAGTTTGGATTGGTGGCGCAGGTCGTCTCCGGGCCGCTCCTGTTTATGAACGCGGCCATGCGGCTCTCTGAGAGCACGCCCTTCCGCTTGAAGATGCTGTTGCTGGTAATCGCGTTTAGCTATCACTTCGCCGTGCATCTTCCCCTGGCGCTCGACTCGAATGGTTCCGCATCCAGGCTGCGCTTCTCCGCTGCTGTTTCGATGACATTATGGATCGGCATGACGCTCGCCGGGTTTTCGATCCAACTATTTCCTTAGGCCGTATATCATGGTTGAACATATGATTGATCTGCGTAGCGACACCTGCAGCCAGCCGACCGAGGCAATGCGCGAGGCCATGGCCCGCGCGCCGGTGGGCGACGATGTTTATGGCGATGACCCGACGGTCAAGGAACTCGAAGCCGAGGTAGCTGCGCTGCTGGGCACCGAAGACGCGGTGTATGTTCCCACCGGCACCATGTCGAACCAAATCGCGGTGCGCGCGCACACCGAACCGGGCGACGCAGTGCTGCTCGACCAGGGCGCGCATATTTATATGAACGAGGCGGGAGCGATGGCGGCGCTCGCCGGGGTGTTGCCACGGCTGCTGCCGGGCCTGCGCGGCGTGTTTTCGGCAGATGACGTTCGCGCGGCGCTGGGGGTCCCCAGCCGTTTCTCGGTCTCGACGATTTCGACTCCGGTGAAGCTGCTGTGCCTCGAAAATACGCACAACGGTGGAGGTGGCAAGATCTGGGCTCTGGATCAGATCAAAGCCGTGACCGGCGCGGCGCGGGAGCGCGGGGTTCCCTCGCACCTCGACGGCGCGCGGTTGTGGAACGCCAGCGTTGCCACTGGCATTCCGGAGAAAACATATGCGGAATCCTTCGACAGCATCAGCGTTTGCTTCTCGAAAGGTCTGGGCGCTCCGGTAGGCTCCGCTTTGTGCGGCCGCCGCGATTTCGTGAAGCGGGCCAGGCGCTTTAAACAGCAATTCGGCGGCGGATTCCGGCAAGCGGGGATCATCGCTGCGGGCGCGCTCTATGCGCTGCTCCACAACCGTGCACGCCTCGCGGAGGATCACGCGCACGCTAAAATGCTGGCCGAGGGAATCCACGATTGCCCTGGCATCGTATTAGGCGTGGCTGCCATCGAAACCAACATTGTGCGCTTCAAGATCACCAGCCTCGCGGCGGGCGAGTTCGCCGAACGCCTCTACGCCAAGGGACTACGCGTATTGCCGGCCGGGGCTGACGGCATTCGTGCGATTCCTTACCTCAACATCACCTGCGCGCAAATCCGCGAGGCCATTGAAATCATCCGAACGGTGACCGCGTCAGTATGAACATGCGACTCCTCGCGCCGGGATTAATTTTAGCGGCCGGGGTGCTGTTGTCGGTAAAAATAAGTCCGGCGAAACCGGACTACACGCGCCGCACCGGCAAGGAATGCGAATTCTGTCACCCTCCTAACTCACGGAAACTTACTCCGGCGGGCGAGTATTACCGCGACCACCAGAATTCGCTCAAGGGCTTCCAGCCGCCCGCTGAAAAACCGAGCACCTCCGCGGCTAAACACAAATAGAGCATCGCGCGCGGGAACGGCGCGGGCGGACAAGACAAACGCGAAGTAATTGGCTACGCGAGGGAAGATGCGTTCGCGCGAGGCGTGGCGGCCTTGGGTTCGTTTGGTTGTGGGAATAGTTTCGAATGTAGAATGAATAATCATGAAGCATCTGATTACGTTAACTTTAGCTGGCTTAGTGCTGGGGCATTGGCACAATGCGAGCGCGGAGAGCCGGGAGATCGCGGTGATCGCGCCCGGAGGGATTCGCGTGGCGATGGAGCAGCTTATTCCGGGCTTCGAAGCGAAGACAGGCGACAAGGTCAAGGTTAAATTCGGCTCGGGGGTTGCGACTAAGAAGCAGGTAGCGGGCGGCGACGCTTTCGACTTGACGATCTTGCAACCTCCTTATCCGGAAGTGATTGCTTCGGGTAACGTCATGGCGGACAGCGCCCGCCAGCTCGCGACTATTAGCCTGGCGGTGGCGGTAAAGAAGGGCGCGGCCAAGCCTGACGTTTCGACACCGGCCGCGGTGAAGCGACTGTTGCTGGGGGTTTCTTCGGTCTCTAGTCCCGATGCGACAGCAACGGCGGCTGGGGCAAACTTCGCGGAGGCGATGAAGAAACTCGGCATCACCGAGCAGATGCAGCCAAAGCTCAAGGTTGCGCCCAGCGGTGCGGCTGCGATGGAGGCGCTCGCAAAAGGCGAGGGCGAAATCGGCATCACTTTTCTGAGTGAAATGGACAACCCGGGCGTAGACGCGGTGGGTCCGCTGCCGCGGCAGATTTTGCCTCCGGTAGCATTGGTGGGAATGGTGTCCTCCCACGCGGAGCCAGAAGCAGCTAAAAAGCTGCTGGATTACCTCTCATCGCACGAGGCGGCGGCGGTCTACAAAGCCAAAGGGATGACGCCCGGCCGTTAGCGCGAACTTATTTCGGCACGCGCGCGGTTTGAATTTTGGCGTCTCTGGTGGAGTCGGCCCACGCGACCCACGTGTCATTTCCGGCCTGCAGAATGCGCGGATAGCCTAAACTCTTGCGCGAGCCTTGGGCGATCTGGATGGGCGGTCCAGGGGCGCCTGCTGCGGAAACGCGTCGGACCACAATGCGGGCGTCGCCGCCGGACTGTTCGAGCCAGGATACAACGGCGTCCGGGCCGTCGAGCGCGATGGAGGTGTAACCGAACGAGCGGCCTGTGCTCAACAGGACCGGCTTGGTAAACGTAGTCCCGCCATCGGACGAGAAAACGATTTGCTGGCGGGGCGAGTTCTGCGCGCCGGTATACCAGGCGATGGCTACGCGGTCGCCCTTGGCTGCTGCTGCGGCGGCGTTGGTGGGACACGCGTTCAGCTTCCAATTATCGGGGTTGATGTTTTTCGGAGCCGACCACTTGCCGTTCTCAAACCGAAGCACCGAAATATCGCGGATGTCCTGCGGGGTGTGATCGCGGTAGGCCACCAGCAGTCCGCGGGCGGTCTTGACGATCGAGGTCGGGCAACAGCCGCAGACATCGGTATCGAGAGCTTCCTCCTTGACTACCTTACCCTCGGCGCTGACCACGGTTCTCTTCAAAGAAACCGGCGCGTCCTCGCCTTGCAGCGCCTCAAGCCAGACGATGGACGCTTCGTGGTCACCGCTCGCTACGATGGACGCCAAGCCATGCTGGACCATGCCGTGATCTTTATGGGCCATGACGGGAGCGGTCCATTTGAGCCCGTCCTTCGACACGGAGACGTAGGAAAACTCGGCTTCGCTGCCTTCGGGGGCCTCGACCCAATGCGCCACCAGGGTCCCATCGCTGAGCGCGATCACTTCGGGCAGTTCGGCGGGCTGGCGGAAAAACTGGCGGTGCCCGGCAATAGTGCGCGGCTCCGACCATTGCGAGCCTTTGCGGACGGCGAATTTGAGCGTGTAGGACTCGTCCTTCTGGGTCTCGATCCAACTCAAGAGCGGACTGCCATCGGCAGCGGTCGACCAACTGGCTTGCAAACTTCCGGTGGCGGAAGGGTTGGGGATCGATTCTACTTTGGGGGCCTGTCCCAGTGCCGGAAACGCCAGTGCGCCGGCCATAGCGAGGGGCAAGAAGAAAGATTTCATATGAGGTCTCCGCATCCCATCATGCACCTTTTTGGGGGCGGGCGCGAACCGCCGGGGCTAACGCGACGCCAGATCGATGCCGAGTTTTTTCAGTTCTTCGGCGTAATAGCGCTTGTGGAGCAGGTCCCACTCTTCGGTGCCTTCGGTGATTTCGCGCTTCTGGGTGCGGATCTTGGTGCGGGCGGCTTTATCCACTTTCTCTTCGGTCTGCAGGAGATCGGTGATGACCTTGACCATTTCGAGGCGCACGTCGTTGGGCTCGCGCTTGAGGCGGAAGTCGCGGCTCTTACGCAGCGCGGCGACGATTTTGTGCGACAGGTCGTTGATCTTATCGCGGGAGAGCTTCATCTGGTCGCCGGAATCGCGGCCGGCGGCGCGGATCACTTTGCGCTGCGTGACCAGGGTGTTCTTGATGCGGCGGAACATGTCCTGATAGCTGACGCCTTCCTTGCGCATGTAGTCGCTGTACTGACTGAGCAGCTCGCGGACTTCGTCGTTCAATTGGTCTTCGACGGCGAGATCTTCCTCGATGATTCCGGACATGAATTCGCCGGCCACCTGCATGTCGGTGGTTTCGATCCATAGAGGACTCAGTTTTCGAATGGTTTGGCGCGATAGATAGTCGACGAATTCGCGTGCGAGCAGCATCCCTCTCCGATCACCGTCAGATTACAGTCTAAAGGCGGCGCGCGAGGGGTGTCAATGCGGGACGGGGTTGCCGACCGCCTATCTGGCGCTATCTAACGATTCTCTTAGATGCAGAGCACTCTGGAATGTCGCGAGCCTCTGGGATTGTGGCCGCGACTTCGCATGCGGCATTGTGGACCTCATTGTCCATTGCCGTAGCATAAACGCGCAGGGTCTCTCGGCGGTGTTGCGGGGCCATGTTTGCTCCGTAAAAATCCCAACGCTGCGTTCCGCCTGACCGTAGGTCGTGGTTTCGGTTGTGCTCTGCAACATGGCAAGAAGTGAATAAATCGGCAAGCAACGCCCCGCCGAAGCCATCAG
Organism: Bryobacterales bacterium; assembly: GCA_025350625.1. Lineage (GTDB taxonomy): Bacteria > Acidobacteriota > Terriglobia > Bryobacterales > Bryobacteraceae > Palsa-187. The sequence continues at coordinate 19,190 of JANXXL010000195.1, forward strand.
CAGTTGCTTTTCTAGCGAGTTGGTAAGCTTCGCAGCGTCCAGGGAAGTGTTGCGCGGTAACAAAGCATGCGGCGAACCGGGCGGAGGGGTTCGTTGAGTGAAGGCAGATGTCATCCAACTGCGTCACTACGAAGAAGGGACCCCCCAGACGAACCAAGTCATCCATGTCTGTGGCCCAGTGGTAGTTCACTTTTGGGCCATCGTCCCCAAAGTGAGCGCGTAGCTGGCTTTCCGACAAGCTCTCAAATTCCGCGCGGATCCGGAGCGCGAGCAGACGCTCCACCGGGTCGCCACCACTCCTCTGGCTGGACTTCCAGGCCGACAGCAGCATCGGCAGCCAGTCAGAGTGGAGTACAAGATCATAGGATGGATAGTCACCGACGGTATGCAGGTAGCCTCCTTCATCTCGCAAGAAGACGACGCGAATTGCTCCGGGCCTCGGTTGGAATAGGCGCGGACCGCCATGCGACCCCGAGGCCCATATCCAGCTATAGAACTCAACCGCGGTTCGAGTCTGCCCTTGCACCGTGATTAGGACATCGGCGTTTATTCGTGCTAAAAAGAGCGGGATGGCTGGCACCATCGGCCCCCCAACTCGTGGCTTAGCCACGTTCCTCACATCACCTGTCATCCTCATCCCCGCAATTTTAACCAGGAGAATCACCGGAGCAGACCTCATGGCGACCGCGGCCTGGTCGTCCTCGGCGAAGATAACCGGACGGATGATCCTAGCGGGTGAGTCGCAAGCACTAGTTAACAACGCTAGAACCGGCAAAGCTGCCCAGCTGGCCCGTAATGGGTGCATGATTCTATTGAAACCGATTCCGGGTAAATGTTCCCGCTTGGTGGGGACAGACTCGCCTAGCTTTCGATAATTCGGCCTTACATCCATTCGGCTGAAGCGCGAAGCGTGACACGGGAGCGAACGCGCGTCAGTCCAGCTACTGAGCTTTGAATAATTCGAGTAGTTCGGTCACTTCTACGCGAATCGCGGCTTTGAGGGTAGGCTCGCGGTCGGGGGCCCATTCGGGTGAATGCGGTGCGGGACCGGGGACACCGGTTTTCTGGATTTCCGCGAACTTCGCGGCGTTGACTGCGCCGATGTGCAAGAGCGCAGATGGGACTTTGCCGGTGACCCAGTATTGGGCGAAATCCTCCGAGGTCATCTTCGCGGGCATCTCGATTACGGTTTTGTCGCCGAGTCCGGCTTTGAGAGCGGCGGCGAGGCGGGCGGTCAGGGCGGGGTCGTTATAAACCACGGCTTCGGTGGCGTTTTCGCCGGGTGTGATTACTTCTGGTTCGCGGGGCGCTCCCGCGGAGATGGCTTCGCCGCGGGCGATGCGGCGGATGGCGGCGAGAGTCTTGCGGCGGACTTCGGGAGTGTAGGTGCGCACCGAGAGCTGCAGGCGCACTTCATCGGGAATGACGTTGGCCTGGGTTCCGCCGTGAATCGAGCCGACGGTGATGACTATGGGATCGACGGGGTTGTTCTCGCGCGACACGATGGTCTGGAGGCCGATAACGATGCGCGCGGCGAGGACTACGGGATCGACAGTATTCATCGGCATCGCGGCATGTCCGCCGCGGCCGTGAACGACGATGGTGACTCCGTCCGACATGGCGCGGAAAGGTCCCGGGTGATAGCCGATGGTTCCGGCCGGCATAGTGTCGTCGTCATGCAGGGAGAGGGCGAAATCGGGACGCGGGAAGCGGGTGAAGAGACCGTCCTTGAGCATGGCCAACGCTCCGCCCGTGCCGCCTTCTTCGGCGGGCTGCCCTACCAGTAGCAGGGTGCCGTGCCAGCGATCCTTATGTTCCGCCATCAAACGCGCGGTGCCGGCCCAGGCGGACATGTGGATATCGTGACCGCAGGCGTGCATTACCGGAGTCGACTGGCCGCTCGCGTTTTTGATGACTACTTTACTGGCGAAAGGGAGTCCGGTTTTCTCTTCGACTGGCAGCGCGTCGAGTTCGGTGCGCAACATCACGGTCGGGCCGGCGCCATTTTTCATTACAGCGACGATACCGGTGCGGCCGACACCCGTGGTGACTTCGTAGCCCAGGGACTTGACGCGGGCGGCGAGCTTGGCGGCGGTTTCTACTTCCTGGAACGCCAGTTCGGGGTTGCGGTGAAGGTCGATATACAGGGCTTCGATGTCGGGGTAGATGGCGTCCACCTCAGACGCCGCGGGCGTGGTCCAAGTCTGTCCCGCTCCGCTGCGGGCGTATACAAGCAGAGCGGCGAGCACGATTGCGGTGTTTTTCATGTGTAAGGCGACGGCCTTCACATTTTAACGCGTTGTTTCGGTAACGGCTTGCTCCAGAAGTTTGAGGTCGCCTGCTTCGGGCAGGGCCGAATGGGACTCGATCTCATCGAAGCCGAGGACCGTGATGCCGTAATGCCCGTTGTCGCCGCGAACGATTTGGCCTTTTCCTCTCAAATACCAGAACGCGGCCTGCAGATGCTCGCGGGGGCAACCTAGCAATTCCTCAAAATCCACTGCGGTCATGGAAGCGCGCTCCGGATTGTGAAGGGTCTTGGCGTGGAGCAGGCCCAAAATACCGCGGCGCTTGGATTTCTCAGCCTGCGGTCCGAGGGACGCCTCGGCCTGGTCGAAGATTTTCCACTGCAATTGCTTGGTGGCGCGGTAGCGGGCGTCGTACTTCGCGCGGCGCTCCGGATCGCTCAGAATCTGGGCCGCTGCATTCAGCCGGATGAACAATTCCGCGTTTCCGGTGTTCGGAGTGTCGGGATGATAGCGCTGTGCGAGGATCCGATGAACCCGATGAATGGTATCGGCGTCGGCCCGCGGGTTGAGCTGCATAATTTCGTAGCAATCGAGTTCCTCGGGATCACCCGAAAACGCCGGGGGATCGGCCGCTGTGGTCTGCTGGCGGCTATTTCCTGCGCCGGCTGCGCGGCTCTGCGCCAGCTCCAGTCCTACGTGATAGAGACCGTCGGCGCGCTCGGAGCACCACTTCACGTCGGCTTGGATCTGGACATCGGTTCGATTCTCGTCAAGATTGCCGCGAACGACAACCATGGAACCAATCTGCAGCGGCGTCATGATGGAAAGGCCAACTCCACTTTCGGTGACGTCGCCCAGATAGGCGGTAGCCCAGCGGGGGTTTCCTTCTTGATCCTTCAAACGGACTCTGACAACGATAGGATCCGTGCGTTTCCTGCTGGTGTGCCTGCGTTGTACCCGGCCGGTGGTGGTCATCCATATCTCCTTAGGTTCAGCCGCGATATGCGGCTAGCGGTATCCGTAGCGCAGCGGGACGATTCCGAAACGTTGAATAAAGCGGCGCGGCTTTTCGGTTCGAACCTCTTTATCCAGGAGCATGCCGGCAAATTTCTGGACGCTCGACGCGAGCTTCGGCGAAGGCCGCCCGGCGCGAATCGCCTCGGTGACGTCGGCATAGTCGCAAGGAAACGACATGAACACTGGCAAACCGACGGTCTCCTGAATTTCCGAGAAGGAGAGTTCCATGCGGCTCGAAACGCGGTTCACTACTAGAGAGACTTTGTCGAATAGATCCAGCTTCTGCAGCAGCAACACCTTCAGGTGAGCGAGGCGGAGGGCCGGAAGTTCCGGCGTGGTCACCAGCATGATTTTGTTGGCCTCGCGCAATACGGAAAGCGTGGTTTCGTCGAAGGTATCGGGAAGGTCGGCGCTGACTACGTTGTAATTGCGCCGCGCAAATTCGATGAGCTGGGCGACTTGCACCCGGGCGATTCCTTCGCCCACGCGGGGCGCACCGGAGAGCAGCAAATCTATGTTGCCCACCGTTTTGATGAGGCTGCGCCAGGCTTCGTCGTCCAGATTCTTGCCGTGGGCGGTGGCGTCCGCCAGGTTGCGGTCATGGTGCGTGTCGAACATGAATTCGGTTACGCCGGAGGCCATGTCGAAGTCAGCCAACAGCGTGCTGAGATTCTCCATCTGGCTGAATGCCCAGGTGGTATTGGCGGCGATAGTGGAGGCTCCTACTCCGGCCTTCGCCGGCATAAAGGCGAAAAAGCGGTCGGTCGAATCGATGGTGGCGGGGCGGACTTCAAGATCCCGCTCCAGTTGATCGAGGACCTGGCCGACTTCCGCGCCTTCGAAAGGCGACGACAGAAACTGAGACATGTGCATTTGCAAAACCCGTCGAAGAACCGTTACGTCTTGCGAAGGGTGAATGGCGACCCGCTGGATGGCCGGGAATTCGGCTTCCAACTGCCTGGAGATGATCTCGGCCATCGATCCGTTCTCAATATTGAGAAAGACAATCTCGGGCGCCCACGCCCGGACTACCCGGCGCAGGTCGTCCGCGGCGGGATAAGAATCCAAGGTCCTGGAAATATGTAACACCCAGTGAGGAGTTACGGCTTGTTCAAACTCTTTTCGAAGCTGATCGTTGGGGCAGATTAGTATGGCTCGCATGGATTGAATATAGGGGAGGGGTATCGAAAGATATACCGCCCGGCCGTACTATTTTTGGAGACTCTTCAGTACTGTACTGCTGGTGTCGGGGTACCGAGTGGATTTTCGCGTATCTTTTTTAAACCACAGCGTCGCCGCGGTGGTTTTGGAGGAACTCGTCGTCGATGGGCTTGCGGCCGCGAAAGCCTTCTTCTAGGCCATGCCAGAAACGAATGCGGTCTTCGCCCAATTTCCAGCACAGGCACACTTCATTGCCATGATATTGGGTGAGGAAATCAATCAGGCCGATGTCCAGATCTTTGATCAGGACTCCCATTTCCTCAACGCGGTCGAAGATTTCCTTGAGAGCGGCGGCGCTGGTATCGCGGCGGGCGCGCGCCGCCAGGATGGGGCCGGGATTGACCCGCGAGCCGCCAGCCATGCGGATGCGCTCGGTGCTTTTATTCAGCGCTTCTTCGCCGGCCTGGTATTCGGACTTGTGAAACAGGGCATCGCGCAGGGTCTGCTCCACTTCGGGCAGCAACTGCTCGGCTTGCGCAAGCGTGAAATGTCGCGGCATTTTTTAGAGGAAGGAATTGTCTCCGGCCTTCCAAAGCTTCTCAATGGCCGGTTTGAAACGGGAATATAGATACGATACCAGCAGTAGAAGGCCGCCCAATGCCAGGAATGCGGTGATACGGAAGCCGCGGCTGAGGGACCACACGTCGAGCAAATATAGTTTCGCAATCACCAGCGCCATCAATCCAAGTCCCAGAATGCGGTTGAGGGAGGACCGCAGAGCGACGCCGGCAACCACCAGGGCAAGCGCATAGACCGCCATCAAGATTGAAATACCCGTGGATTCGACGCTGGCTACATCCGCCGCGTCGGCGGTGCGCGCGGCCCATCCGTTCACTTCCAACGCCAGTGCCCAGAGCAGGACCAGATGGCCTGCGCCATACGCGATGGACTGCGGTTCCTGCGAACGCGCAAAGCGCGACGCGATCCACAAGCTGGCGGCGGCGAGCGCGAAGGTGAGGAAACGGCGATTGGCGAGGGCGGTGTAGGCGGAGGTGGAATAAATGCGCGCATCGAGCGTGAATAGCCGTAGCAACACCAGGGCGAACAGCAGCCACGCGCCGATTTGGTATCGCGGCTGACTGAAGCGGGCTCCGAGCCAGGCAATGGCAGCGGCTTCGAGCGACCACAACATGGTGATTCGGAAACCGGCGAACTGAATCGGGATGGCCAGCGTCAATAAGACGACGGCGATTGCGGCCGATAGTTGCGCTAACCAGTTGTGCTTTCGCCATACGGCATTCGCCAATCCGCCGTGTAGGAGCGCTAGGGCTATTGCGAACGCCCCCATCCAATTGTGGTAGGAACGGTCCAGCAGAGCGTAGGAAGCGGCGAAATAGACTCCCGTGTTCGCGGCCAACAACCAGAGACGCGAAGCCAGTGCGCTGGCGGTAAAGAACAGCACGAAGCTAATGGAGAGCCAAGTGAACGCTGCGAGGCGAGTTTCGTCGTTTAGCCAGTCGGCGGACCAGCCCTGGAATAACAACCCGGTCGCCACCCAGGCCAAATACTCGGGCGCGGGCCAGCGCTTTATGCGGGCGATAGCGAGAGCGCCCAGGTTCAATACGAAGGTGTAGGCGGCCAGGGTCCACATGCGGTCTTCGCCGGTCGAGAGCAGCACGGGAGTGAGGTAGCCTCCCGCAAGGCCCAGCAGGGCGACGGCTTGGGAATCGTAATGCAGCGCCAGTGCCGCTGCGGCGGCGGTGGTGATGAACATTAATAAGAAGGCGGCGCTTTGTGGGAGCAGGTGATAAAACGCGAAGCCGGCGTAGAACGACAGGTAGAGCAGTGCGAGGCCGAGTCCGGTTAATCCGCGCGCGAAGATTTTCTGGCCGCGTAGCGAGATCCATTCGCCTAAAAACAAGGAGAGAGTGGCCGCGGCGATTCCGAGCGCCACGCGCATTCCGGGACCGATCCACTGATTGTCCACCAGGTACTTGAATAGAAAACCCACACCGAAAATCAGCGTCACCACGGCAATGCGGTTAAGCCATCCCAGGCCGAAGGTGGTTTCGAGAGCAGGGTGCGCCGCGGGCTGAATTTCCGCCGGGATATACTGCGGCAGGGGAGGCGGTTGTGGCATGGGCGGAGGTTCAACCGACGACGCGGCGACCGGGGCCTCGACCGGGGGCGTCACAGAAGACAGTCCCATCGCCGCTTCAATCCGCAAGAGGCGATCGTCTAGCTGGCGTTGGCGTTCGAGCACACGGGCCAGGGCGCCGGAGATGGCGTCCATCTGTTCCTGTTCGGGCGAAGACATTCCATTCCAAACTACACTATGACTAAAGCCCATGAGCGACTCTGATTTCCCCCTCCCGCCGCCTACTTTTGAGTTTCTAGTTTTTTCGCTGAAGACGCAGACTGAAATGCAGCTCGGACTGTTGCACTTCGGCGAGGAATCCGAAGGAGCCCCGAACCTGCCCGCGGCGCGCCATGCCATCGATCTTCTGGCGATGATCGCCGAAAAAACTCGCGGCAACCTGACGATTGAGGAGCAGCGCCTCATCGAAAATTCGCTCACCGAGCTGCGGTTTCGCTTCGTGCAGATCGCAGAAAAGAAACCAGTGGCGGAGCGGACGGAGGACGCGTCCGCGTCGTCCTGATGGCAGGGGTTTTGCGCATCACGGTGCTCGGCTCGGGCACCAGTTCGGGTGTGCCGACGATTGGGTGCGGTTGCGCTACCTGCGCCTCGACAGACCCGCGCGATAAGCGGTTGCGGCCTTCGGTTCTGGTCGAGTACGGCGGCAAGAATGTGCTGATCGATACCACTCCGGATTTTCGCGCGCAGGCGCTGCGGGCCGGGATCGGCCGGGTGGATGCAATCCTTTATACGCACGCGCACGCCGATCACATTCTGGGTCTCGACGACGTGCGGCCCTTGAATTACCACCAGAAGATGTCGATTCCCGCGTATGGAACCGAGGCGACGCTCGACATCGTGCGGCGCATTTTTCGCTACGCGTTCGATCCGGAACCTTCGCAATCGTCGGCGCCTCGCGTGGACTTGTACACCATCACGGAAGAACCGTTCGACCTGTTTGGACTGCGGGTGATTCCGATCCGATTGATGCATGGCAAGGGGGTGACGTTGGGGTTCCGCTTCGGCGACGCGGCGTATTTGACGGATCATAGCGATATTCCGGAGGAGTCCAAACCGTTGCTCCAGAACCTGGACGTTTTGTTTCTGGATGCGCTACGGCACCGTCCGCATCCTACCCATTCGACGGTGGCGCAGAGTCTGGAGTCGGCAAAACAGTTGGCTCCGCGGCGCGCTTTTTTCACTCATATCTGTCACGATTTGCCGCATGCGGAAACTGAGGCCGCATTTCCGCCAAACGTGCGTCTGGCGTATGACGGCCTGCAACTCGAGGTGCAGTTATAGATGCGGGTGGCCCGCTCGATCGAGGAAGCCGCGGAGTTTGAACCGGTGGCGGTTACCATCGGCAACTTCGACGGCGTGCATACCGGGCATCAGCAGTTACTGCATGAAGTAGTGCGCGCGGCCGAGGAAAAGGGATTGCAAGCGGCGGTGCTGACTTTCGATCCGCATCCCGCGTCGATCGTCGCTCCGCAGCGTGCTGCGCGTTTGCTCACTACGCAGGCAGAGCGCTGCTCGGTGCTGGCGCGGGAGGGCATTCAATACGTGCTGGCGCTGCCCTTCACGCGGGAGGTCGCGCACTGGACACCGGAACAGTTCGTGGAGCGCGTTCTGGTGAAAGGTTTTCGGGCGCGGGTGGTAGTAGTGGGCGACAATTTCCTGTTCGGTCACGACCAGGCCGGCGACACCCGTGTACTGGCTCAGTTGGGCGAGCGTTTTGGTTTTGAGACCCGCGTGATTTCTCCGGTGAAGCGGCGCGGGAGAACGGTGTCATCGAGTGAGATCCGGCGCGCGGTCGAGGCGGGCAAAGTGGCGCTCGCGGGACGGCTGCTGGGGCGGCCGTATGCGACGGCGGGCGTGGTGGTCCCGGGGCATGGAGTAGGCTCAAGGCAGACGGTACCAACACTCAATCTGCGAACGCATGCGCAGGTATTACCTGCGACTGGGGTTTACATCACGCGCACTTTTGGCGAGGGATCGGCGCGCAGTTGGAATTCGATTACGAATGTTGGTTTTCGTCCCACGTTCGCGGATGCTTTGGGCGCTCCGGAGTTAACGATTGAGACATTTCTGCTGGACCCGCTCGAAGCACCGGCGCCGGAGAATATTCGGGTGGAGTATCTGCGGCGAGTGCGCGAGGAGCGCAAGTTTGAAACACCGGAGGCATTGAAGGCGCAAATCCTGCGCGATGTGGGGCGCGCTGAGACCTACTTCCGGCGTCTCACAAAATGGGTGCGGCGCGCAATAGAATAGGTTATGGCACTCTCCGCGGGAAAACTTAAATACTTAAAAGCCCTGTCTAATAAGGACGGAATCATCGCCGCTGCAGCGATGGATCAACGGGGCAGCTTGCAGAAATCGCTGGCCGCCGCCAAGGGCGTGGATCAGAAGGCGATCACCTGGGACATGATGTCGGAATTTAAGACGGCCGTCACCCGTATTCTGACGCCGCATGCTTCCGCTATCCTGCTCGATCCGGAATTTGGGCTGGAGGCGGCAAAGGCGCGGTCGTCGAACGCGGGCTTGCTGCTGGCTTACGAGGAGTCCGGCTACGACAATACTAAGCCTGGGCGCTTGCCTGACTTGCTGCCGCACGTATCTGTCAAGCGAATCGTCGACTGGGGCGCGGACGCGGTGAAGATTCTGATCTACTACTCGCCTTTCGACGAGCCTCAGGTAAATGACATCAAGCATGCCTTCATTGAGCGCATTGGCTCCGAGTGCGAAGATAATCAGATTCCTTTTTTCCTGGAATTCGTGGGGTACGATCCGAAGGGCGGCAATGAAAAAGGCGTCGAGTTCGCCAAGATCAAGCCGCAAGTGGTGATTGGCGCCATGCAGGAATTCTCCAAGCCGCAATATAAAGTGGATGTGCTCAAAGTGGAAGTGCCGATCAACGCCGAGTTCGTCGAAGGCAGCTCGGTTTATAAGGGCGAGAAGGCGTACTCGATGGCGGAGGCGATGGACCATTTCCGCAAGGCCGCCGCGGTGGCTGCGAAGCCGTTTATTTATTTGAGCGCCGGCGTGGGCAATGCGCAGTTTGTGGAGAGCTTGCGCATGGCGACGGAGGCGGGCACGGATTACTCGGGAGTCCTATGCGGGCGGGCTACCTGGAAAGATGGAATGCCGATATACGCTACCAAGGGGCTGAAGGCGCTGGAAGATTTCCTTTCCACTAAGGGTGTTGAAAACATCAACGCGGTGAATGCGGCGCTCAAGGGCGCGACGCCCTGGTTTAAGAAGATGGGAATCGCGGCAACCGCCTAGGCATTCGTCTCCTGTCAGCAGAGCCGTACCCCCGATTACAGGCGTGATATTCTAGATCATGCCTGATATGCGGAAGGCAGTCGACGAGCGGCTGTACCTTTCGAAAGCGTCGGGCGGCGGAATGTTGCGTCGGGAGATTTGGATAAACAAACAGGGCTCGGTGGTTCGTCACAATCTGGCATATATAAATTCGCTGATCTTTTCGCGAGACAACGGACGGGTGCTGGGTTATGATTCGGCTCATGGAGCGCCTCATCGTCACTGGCGCGGCAAAGTGACTAAGCTGGAACGGGTTAGCTTTGAGGAAATCGAACAGCGCTTTCAGGACGAGTGGGCCAAGGTTGCCAAGGAGATGAAACGTGCGAAAAAGTGAGATCCGAGTGGAAGGCACAGAGGCATTCTTTGAACGCGGGCGCGGAATGGCGAAGCGGGCGGATCGCGGCGGCGCCATACCGGATAGCAGAGTGCTGGCTTTCGAGGACTTCGAATCCCTGTTGCACGTGCTCACGGAAAAGCGGGTGCTACTTCTTCGAGAGGTAAAGTACGAGCCCGATTCGATCGCGCGCCTCGCCCGGAGATTGAAGCGGGATCGAAGTGCGGTGACGCGCGACGTCCAGGTGCTGGCCCGCTTCGGCGTTGTGCAGGTGATCGAAAAAACATTGCCTGGTCACGGAAGACAAAAATGGGTAACTCCTGTGGCTCGCGATATCCGGTTGACGGCACACCTGTAGATCGCAGGCCGGTGGAGATTCGAGATATGGTGACGAAAAATCTAGCCGCACTTGCCAAATTTTCGTATGAGAAGATGGCGAAGACCGACATCGCGAGCGGTGAGACTTTGTTCGCAGGTCTCAATTGTTTTGAGCCAGGGCAGGAACATGCAGCGCATACGCATGCGGGGCAGGACAAACTCTATGTCGTGCTGGAGGGCGACGCGGAGATTGAGGTGGGCGGCGAAAAGCAGTTGGTCGCGGCCGGTGGAGGCGCCTTTGCTCCTGCGGGTGCTGTGCATTCGGTCCGCAACTGCAGTGAGAAGCGGCTGGTGGTTTTGGCGGTGCTTGCTCCCCCGCCGGCGCGCTCTTAGCCGGGAACCACTTCACCGACATTCGACGCTGACTTCAAATCCACACCTTCCCATCTAGCCACCACCGCTGCGGCCAGGCAATTGCCGAGCATATTGACGGAGGTGCGGGCCATGTCCATCAAGGTATCCACGCCGAAGATCATCAGAACACCTTCTTTCGGCAGACCGAATGAGGCGGCCGTCGCGGCCAGCACTACCAATGACGCGCGGGGCACGTTCGCGACACCTTTACTGGTGAGCATCAGAGTCAGCATCATCAGAACCTGAGTGGTCAAGGTGAGATGAATGCCGGCTGCTTGCGCTACGAAGATCGACGCCAGCGCCAGATAGAGAGTGGAGCCGTCGAGATTGAAACTGTAGCCGGCCGGGAGCACGAAGGCGGCTATATGTTTGGGCACGCCGAAGCGCTCCAGATTTTCGAGAGCCTTGGGAAGGGCGGCTTCGCTCGAGGCGGTCGAGAAGGCGATCAAAAAGGGTTCGCGAGCTGTCTCGATGAAGCGCCGCAGAGGAATGCGGGCGATGCCGACGACAGCGCCTAACACGGCTACTACGAAGAACACTTCGGCGGCCCACAGCGTAGCGACCAGCTTGCCAAGGCTCAATAAAACTCGCAGGCCGCGTTCGCCGATGGTGGAGGCGATGGCTCCGAAAACGCCGAATGGCGCGAACCACATTACATAGTCGGTAAAACGGAACATGATGCCGGTGAGCGAGTCGCAGAGAGTGAGCACGGGCTGCGCTCGGGCTCCAATGGTGGCGCAGGCCATTCCGAATAGCAGGGAGAACACGACGATCTGGAGCACTTCGCCGCGCGCCATGGCGTCGACGATGCTGGTGGGGAACGTATGCTCCAGGATTTCAGCAACACCGGGATGGGTCACCTCCACGGGCGATGCGAGATCGCGCGGAAGAGCGACGCCCGCTCCCGGTTGCACCAGGTTCACTGCAGCCAGGCC
>JANXXL010000144.1 GCA_025350625.1 Bryobacterales bacterium
TAGTCGCGGCAACTCCATGGCGCCGTGAACTACGATCAGCAGCCCGAATCCCATTGAGAAAAAGAAAAAACGCGGCCACAGATTATGACCTAACGCCAGCATCGAACCGCCACCGATTAAAGCGGGGAGAATCATAGCCCACGCCGCTCGAGGCTGGCGGCGGAGAATATCGAGGAATCCGGCAGCGACCATGACCGCGCCGCAAAGCAGAATGGCAGAGCTGGCGAAACCGATCCGCAGACTGCGAATACTTTCCGTCACCACCCACAGCGGGTTGGTCCACTCCGAGTCCGGCGACACCTCCGCCGCGGCGGTGCGCAGAAATTCCGGCAATGCCAGAGCGTAAAGTTGGAGCGCAACGGTGCCGCAAAGCGCGAAGGACGCTGCGGCTCTGGTTAGCTGTGCAAGTTGCCGTCCTGTGCGCAGCCAGACAATCGCGAATATCGCCACATGCGCCGCCACCACGAATAGCATGGTCATGTGAATCCAAAGTCCCATCACAACCGAAGCGGCGTAAAAGAGCCAGGTGCGCCAAACGTCCCGGTCCATGGCCTCCAGCCATAGCCAAGTCGCCAGAAGCGTAAAGAACAACAGCCCCATGTACCCGCGAGCATTTCCTGAAAACCAGATGTGATGGTAGGAAACCGTCATCAGTGCGCAGGCCAGCAACGCCTGCGTTTCTCCGATTAGCCGGCGACCCAACAAAAAGAGCGCCCACACGCTTCCCGCGCCAAAGAGCACTGAAGGGAGCCGTAGTGCCCAGGCCTGTTGTCCGAAAATCTGCATGGAGCCATGCGCGAGCAGCGAGTAAAGCAGGTGTTGATTCTGATCCGGGAAGGCAGTGAATATCCAGGCTAATGGAGGGCGGCCGTAGCTCACCATGGTGAGGACTTCATCCAGCCACAGGCATGAATTGAGAGTTGGAATACGTAATAGAACGGCAATGCCGGTGAGTGCCCCGAGCAGTATCCAAGTCCGGCGGCTCATGCCCGCTCCAAGCGTCCCGCCGTCGGATTGCCGCTTCGCGAAACTCGCAAGCATCAGAATGATTCCGTGCAGAGCTAGAAGCACTCGGAATAGCGTGGGGCCCCAGGCCAGGGAATGAGGAGCTCGCCCGGACACCTGCTCGAAAAAAGCGTTGGGCACCAGGATCGCCGCGATCGCCAGACCCGCGCCGGCCGCAATCATCAACGGCGAGCGGATGGCCCTCGCGGTCATAGCCGCCGACGGTCGGCGTCCGCCACGGGCGCTTGCGCCAGCCGCCGGTTCCATAACTGCCGGCGGACCCGGAGTACACCTTTGATATCGTCCCAACCGGTCCGGAAGATTTTGACCCGGCTGTCGTCGTCTTCTTCCCAAACCACCGGAATATCTTTAATCCGGTAGCCCTGTTTTTCCGCAAGCACCAGCAATTCCGTGTCGAAAAACCAGGTTTGATCCTCGATTTTCGGGACGATCGCCTCGACGGCGCGGCGGCTTACGGCCTTAAAACCGCACTGCGCGTCGCTGAATTTTGTAAACAGCACCGCCTTGACCAGCAGGTTGTAGATTCGCGAGATAACCTCACGCTTGAATGACCGGGTCGTGCGCGATCCTGACATGAGCCTGGATCCCGTGGCGACGTCGTAGCCTTCATAAGCGATTGCGCTAAGCAACGCCGGCAGATGCTCCAGGCGGGTTGAAAGATCGACGTCCATGTAGCACACGATATCAGCTTTGCTTTGCAGCCACGCGTGCCGTAGCGCGCGCCCGCGGCCTCTTTGCAGCAGGTGAATAAACTTCACGTCATGGTGCTCGGCGGCGAGTTGTTCTGCCACTTGCTGTGTGCCATCCGTCGATCCGTTATCCACGACCACGATCTGCCACCCGTAACGAGCATAGGCGCACAGGAAACCACGGACGGTTTCAACGCTTCTACGCAGCACATGCGCTTCGTTAAGAACCGGTATAACTACGTCGACAGTGAAATTAACGTCATCCTTCATGATGGGCTCGCTTGAGGAAACCAGGCTGGCAAAGGCACTTGATGTTCCAAATCCGGGCCATAACAATCGACCGTTTTTCAGCTCCCCGCCAAAGCTGGATAATCCCAAAGAACCTCTCTGTTTCCAAAGCTTTGGTATGTCTAATGGCTGAGCGCCGCGAATTCGGTGTGTTCTTCCGTCTGCGTGCTGGCCGGAACGGAAACTCCCGGCCACCAAATCACGCAAATCAACGCCACTGCGACCGCAAACACCGGCAATGGAGAAACGCCCAAAGAGGCGTAGTCGCCGTACTGCCCGCTCATCCGAGAGATCACCGTCAGCGCGGGTAATTGGAAGCCCCCGATGAATACGTGCAGAAGCGGATCGAGTACGCCCACACCACGCTCGACATCGCGGTACATAGCCATTGACCAAGCCTCCATAACGGCGATGATTGAGAACATATAAGCGACGCGCCGCGGCAGGCGAACCAGCACAATCGCGGCAGAGACGAAGAGGAAAGGCAGTAGCGGCGCCAGATAACGCAGCCCGTTGTTAAATTGCAGGCGCACATAGCTAATTCCCCCGCAAAACAGCCATAGGCCCAGCGGAACCAGCATCAACACCAGGAACTCTCGTGTAGGCAAGACTTTTTTAACTCCGCGATTGAACCACGGAGCCAGCAACGCTATGAGCAAAAGCGGGCAGGTTGCAAAAAGGCCATACCGGTAATCGACCAATAGCAGCCGGAGCAATTCTGGTTGTGGCAACGAAAAGCCCTGATACCCGATGTCGATCCATTCTACTGGCAGCATCCAGTGCTGTCCGGGAAGGAACGGATTGCCGAAACTCTGCCACTGGTAGAGCCACAAAAGCAGGATGGGGCCGGCCGCTCCTAAAGCAAAGGTTGCGGATTTGCGTATAACGTGCTGAACCTGCTTCTCTTCCCACGCCTTGACAACTCCGTAACAGAATAGAATTGCCAACAGGACCACCCCCGAATAATCCAGCAGCAGCGCCGTTCCCCCAGCGAGTCCTCCCAGAAAATATCGACGATTTTCCCCCCAGCGAGTGGACTCGCCAGGATTCCACATCGCCAGGAACCCCATAAACGAAAGGTGGCCCAGGATCATGTTGTGGTTCAGAAAACCGGTTCGGAAAAACACCGGCGTGCCAAACGCATAAAGCAATGCCAGCAAGAGTCCTGTCCTGTCGGAACCAAAAATTCGGCGCAAAAGGTAGAACATAGCCACTACACCCACGGCGGAGATAGGCGCCATGCAAAAGACCTGCATAACCACCGCTGCAAGGCCGAATTTCACATCCAGCCCCCGCCGCCAAGCCTCGCGGTAAAACTCCCTCGCCATGGGCCAGGGCGAGTTGTACTGCGGGGGCTCCTTCAGTCCGCTGGCAGCGCGGCTGCGGTTTACCTTTTCGACAACGCGATCGATCACGGGGCGGCTTAAAAAATAAGGTACCGCGCCCAGCATGGACGCGCCCGGATTGGCCCCGATATGCCAACCGAATCCCTTTTTCTCAAAAAGATCGGAATGCATATTGGCATAGTCGTCCACCCGGAATGAAAGGTGGTCGCCGATAGCGAGCGCCAGGTAAATCTCCCGAACCGTGTTCGTTGCCAGATGAATGGAGTAAATAAGCCAGCAGGTGAGGAAAAGACGTACGGCTAAGCCTTGGGTAGGAAAGATCCAGCGCTTGGGAGTGCCAAGCACACTACTGCCTCCGAACTGAGCCATATTCCCCTTCCGGTGAGCAAATCTGGGACCATAGAGCGCGTTCGGTCCTTCGTTTGCCAGAATACCTAGGTATGAATGGCTTGATCTTTCTGACCGGGGCGACCGGTTTCTTGGGCAGTCGCGTTCTAACGCGCCTCTCCCGGAACCCGCAGCAGACGGTCATCTGTCTGATTCGCGGGACACCGCCCAGCGGCCATCCCCCGAATGTCCACTTCGTGCGGGGCGATTTGCTCGAACCAGCCTTATATACCCAAGCTCTAACCGAGTGCGACACGGTCTTACATCTGGCCGCTGCCACCGGGAAAAACGCGCCCGCTGAGTATATGCGTGTAAACCGCGATGGAACCAAAGCGCTTCTCGATGCCGCAAGGCGGGCCGGTGTCGAACGATTTCTGTTCGTGAGCACGATCGCCGTGAAATTTCCCGATAAGTCCCACTATTATTACGCACAATCGAAACAACTGGCCGAGGAAGCGATCATGCAAAGCGAGCTGCAGTGGACTATCGTGAGACCGACCATGATCTTCGGCAGCGGATCACCCGTGCTTGAGGGGCTGGCGCGGTTGGCTACGCTGCCGTTGGTGCCGGTTTTTGGCGACGGCCGCGCCCTTGTGCAGCCGATTTTCGTGGACGATCTTGCCGACTGTCTGACCGAGATGTGCGACACCCGGGATCTCGCCGGCCAGACCATCGAAATCGGCGCACCAGAGGTACTGAGCATCGAGAATTTGTTGCTGCGCATTCGGCGTGGAAAGACAACGGTTCTGCACTTGCCGGCGCGGCCTATCTCCGTGTCATTGGGTTTTTTGGAAACGTTTTTGCGACCCGTGCTCCCAATTACCGCCGGGCAATTGTGCTCCTTTACCAACGACGGGACCATTACAGCAAGCCCATGGGTTAGAGACCGCCAGACGCGGATGAAGGGCATCGACGAGATGCTAGGATTGTCGCAAACGGGCTTGGCTACCCGTCAAGTAGATCAGATCGAGCGGGAATGCCGGACCTATTCACGGTGCTTGATCGGACAAGATCCCTCCGGCTACGTGATCGAGAAATATCGAATTTTTCACCAACAATTAGAAACCGATTTGGCGCTCGACCGATTCGACCGGTACCTGATAGCCGCGTCCGCACGGTCGCCCTTGTGGGCGCGTCTCGCCGACAGCTACGCCAGTCTGTTGCGTAAGAACTCCGGTGTCCGCAAGAAGCTGGTCCTGACCCTGGCGCTGCTCGAGTGCACGCCCCCTAGTTTCGCGGCCCTCGATCGGGTTCCTCGCGGCGGTCCCTTGGGCGCCCTATTCCGGCTCGGATTCGGCGCCATGCAGTACGCGTTTACGTTGTTGCTGGCGGCAATCATTTTCACGCCCGCACGCCTGTGGATGAGCGAGCGTTGATGGATCATCCCATTGTTGTAGTAGGCTCCGGAGCGAGCGGGATTCATTTCGCACTTACGGCTCTACGCAAAGGGCGGAGTGTGCTGATGCTGGACGTGGGCCATAAAGGCTCCGAGACGGTGCGCCCGGGCGATACCCTAAACGGTTTAAAGCAAAACCTTTCGGACCCGGCCGCCTATTTCCTGGGAACACGATATCAGTCTTTGGTGTTGCCGGGCAATGCCGGTGAGTACTACGCATTCCCTCCCGCGAAAGAGCACGTGTTCCGGACTCGCAGCGAATTTCAAATGCAGTCGCATGGATTTTCGCCGCTCCACTCATTCGCCGCAGGGGGCTTGGCCGAGGTATGGACTGGCGGTTCCTATCCTTTCGACGATCGCGATCTGACGGCGTTTCCTTTTGGATACCAGGAACTCGGCCCGTATTACACTCGTGTGGCGCAGCAGATCGGAGTCACCGGTACCGAGGACGATATGGCCGCCGTGTTTCCCTTGCATGGCGGCCTCATGGAGCCGCTCGATCTGGACGGCCATTCCGCAGCACTGCTAGCGGCCTACGGGAAGCACCGTGCCGATTTGCAGGAGCGCTTTCACTGCCGCATGGGCCGTGCGCGCGTCGCGGTCCTCAGCCGCGATCTGAACGGCAGAAAGAAATGTAGCTACTCCGGACGTTGCTTGTGGGGATGTCCGAACCTATCGCTCTACACCCCTTCGGTGACCCTTGCAGAGTGCCGCGAATTCCCGAATTTCCAGTATTGCGCGGGACTTTACGTGGACCATTTCCGCATGGACGGCGCGGGCAAAGTCACAGCCGTAGTGGCGCATTCGGCGGACGGGCAGACGCGGGAATTCGCAGCTACTTCGCTGGTCTTAGCCGCTGGAACGCTCTGCTCGGCCAGGATCTTTCTCGAGTCAATGTATCGAGACACCGGTAAGGTCGCAGAACTTCGCGGCGTCATGGACAACCGCCAGATCCTGATGCCGTTCGTGAATCTGAAGATGCTCGGCAAGCCCTGGAATCCCGAGACCTATCAGTACCACCAGGTAGCCATGTCGGTGCGAACGCCGGAGACTGGCGATGCCGTTCACGGCCTGATTACTACCTTGAAAACCGCGCTCGTTCATCCTCTGGTGCAGACCCTCCCGTTCGACCTGGGAACGGCCGCCTCCGCATTCCGCAATATCCATGGGGCGCTGGGAATGATAAATATAAACTTTGCCGATCACCCTCGCGACAACAACTACATTACCCTCGATACTGACAGTACTCCCCACAAGCTGGCGATTCATTACCGTCCCGAGGATTCCGAGCCGCAGAGACTGAAACGCACCATTACCGATTTTAGGAACATTTTGCGGAAGTTAGGCTGTTTTGCGCCCAGCCGGACGGTTCACATCCGTCCCATGGGAGCGAGCGTCCACTATGCCGGCACTTTCCCCATGACGGATACCCCCGGGCCGAACACCTGCACAAAATACGGCGCCAGCCGCGACGTCGAGAATCTATATTATGCGGATGGCAGCACCTTCCCAGACCTCCCGGCCAAGAACCTTACTTTTACCTTGATGGCAAACGCTACCCGGATCGCAGAAGAGGCTTTCTAGACTGGGTGGACTCCGAAACGGCAGAAAGAATCCCAAACCTTGGGATGTTCGCCGCACATTTTGTACGCTCGTGCGGCAAAGCTTGTCCGAATGGAATCATTGGACTGGCATCGGACGTGCACTCGCGAGTGAGTCCCTGCAATGGCTGCTTCGATCTCGGTTATCGTGCCGGTCTACAACTCAGCGGGATATTTGCATACATGTCTGGAACACCTGCGCCGCTCGAGTTTAACCGATTACGAATGTATTGTAGTGGACGACGGGTCTACCGATACGTCGGCCGACGTAGCACGCCAGTTCGGCGTGACTGTTTTATCCACCGACAAGCGCCGCGGACCGGCTTTTGCCCGTAATCTCGGAGCGAAGTCATCTCACGGCGACATCCTGTTTTTCATCGATGCCGATGTCTGCGTAGCGGCGAACACGTTAGACCGCGTGAGCGCGAATTTTGAGCAGGACGCGGACCTGGCTGCGGTGATGGGGTCCTACGACGACGAACCCGACTCCCAGGATTTCTTGTCGCTCTATAAGAACCTCATGCACTGTTACGTTCATCACAACTCCAAGCGTGAGGCGTGCACTTTCTGGAGCGGATGCGGAGCCATCCGCAAAACGGTCTTCCTCGAAGCCAGCGGATTCGATGAATCCTACGACCGGCCGGCCATTGAAGACATCGAACTGGGCTACCGGCTCAAAGCCGCAGGGAAGAAACTAGCGCTCGACACCACCATGCTGGTGAGGCATCTGAAGCGCTGGAGCTTTTTCGGTCTGGTGAAAACCGACATCCTGGACCGCGGCATTCCCTGGACGGAGTTGATCCTGCGCGACCGGCATCTGCCGAATGACCTGAACCTGCAACTCAGCCAGCGCGTCAGCGTCGCTCTGGTATTCCTGCTGATTGGTGTGGCGGGATTTACGGCTCTTTACGAAGGGCGCTCGTTTGTGCTCGCGCTGTTGACGCTTCTGTTTTTGTTCCTGGCGCAATTTGGAGTGGAAAGTACCTGGAAGTCGCAGCCCAAGGCGGTGATCGGCACGCTGGTGCTAGTCAGTTCAATTGTTTACCTGGCGTATCAAAATAACAGCCGCTGGCTGATTCCTCCGGTGCTGCTGGCTTACGCGCTGTTGTTTATCCGCCACCGCTACGCCTTCATTTCAGCGCGGCGGCGCAAAATAACGGGCTTCTTCTGCGGCGGATATCTTCTTTTCGTCATGCTTTTTGTGCTGGTTTATTTGCCGCACCATCCGTTAGTGTTCCTGTGCTACCTGATGTTAAGCGTGATCATATTGTTGAACACGCAATTCTATGTTTTTCTGGCTGGCCGCACTGGCCGTCTTCTGGCATTGGCGGCGATTCCCTTCCATCTTCTATTTCACTTCTACAATGGAATCTCATTCATGATCGGAGTCGTCCGTCATGTATTCCGGCGGGTTTTTTCGACACGGCCCAAGAGCATTCCGGCTTCGCAGGATCCATGACCGGCGGGCGCTCTTCGATCCTCACCTATCACTCCCTGGATACCGCGAATTCTGTAATCTCGGTCGCTCCGCAATTGTTCCGCGAGCAAATGGCCTGCTTGGCCGAGATGGAGATGCCGGTAGTGCCGCTGGCTGCGATTCGCGAAACCGAGGGCGCCGTGGCGCTGACCTTCGACGATGGATTTAGAAATTTTTTCGAACATGCATTTCCCGTGCTTCAGGAATACGGCTTCCCGGCGACGGTGTTTGCCGTCTCAGGATACTGCGGGCGCCAAAATACCTGGCCTTCTCAGCCGCAGCGCCCGTTTGTTCCTGCATTGGATCTGATGTCCTGGAGCCAACTGGAGCAAATCTCGAAAGCCGGGGTCTCGGTAGGATCGCACACCGTGACGCATCCGCGAATGAGCCGCCTCCCGGAAGCCGAAGTAGAAGACGAACTGCGGAATAGCCGGTCGGAACTGGAAGATCGCACCGGAACAGCGGTCGATGTATTCGCTTATCCCTACGGGGATTCCACGCCGTCAGTCCGGCAAGCGGTGGCGCGTCATTTCCGGCTCGCGTGCGGCACGAAGCTTGACTTTATTACCCCCGATTCCGACGCTCTCGAACTTCCCAGAATCGACGTTTATTATCTCCAAAACCTTCTCTGCTTCAAATCTATGGGCACAAGATATGGGTCCGCCTATATCGCCGCGCGCAGGTCGCTTCGGGGCGTGCGCCAGAGCTGGGTGGGGGCCTGAATGAGCGCGAATCGCATCCCCATAACTATTCTCGGAGCGGGCCCCGCGGGCCTGGGAGCCGCCTACCGCTTGGCGCGTCGCGGAAAGTTCAACATAACCGTTCTAGAGCGGGGAGGCGCGGTCGGAGGGAACGCCGGCAGCTTTGACCTGGCGGGGATGAAAGTCGATTACGGCAGTCACCGCCTGCATCCTTCCTGCGCCCCGGAAATTCTGGCCGACCTCCAGCGCATGCTGGGAAACGAGCTGCTCGACCGCCCCCGGCACGGTCGCATTCGGCTGCACGGAAAATGGGTGCACTTCCCTCTCAAGCCGGCAGATCTGATTTCGCACCTGCCGCCATCTTTTTTGGGCGGCATCGCCTGGGATAGCGTCGCCAAATTAATTCCTCAGAAGAAACCCGATACTTTCGCGGCGGTACTCGAGGCAGGGCTAGGAAAGACCATCTGCCGCGACTTTTATTTTCCTTATGCGCGAAAAATCTGGGGAGTGGACCCGGACTCGCTGGATGCCGAACAGGCCCGCCGGAGGGTATCGGCCGGTTCCCTTCTGAAAATGGTCCGCAAAGTCCTGAACGCCGTTCCGGGAATTAAACGGAAAGGCAGCGGCCGCTTTTTCTATCCGCAGAACGGCTACGGTGCAATTTCAGAGGCATACGGCTGCGCCGCCGTCGAGCTGGGGGCGAAATTAAGACCGTTAACCAGCGTGGCTGCCCTTGAAACCTGTGACGGACGTGTGCAAGCGATCCGGGCCATTGGACCGGCGGGCGAAGAAGTAATAAAGGCAGACCACGTGCTTTCGAGCATCCCTATTGCGCAACTTGCCAGGCTGGTGCAGCCTGCGGCTCCCGAGGATGTCCAGAAGGCGGCATGCGCCCTGAAGTTCCGGGCGATGGTACTCATTTATCTGGTACTAAAAACTGACCGGTTCACCGAATACGATGCCCACTATTTTCCGGACTCCGATATCATGATCACCAGATTGTCCGAGCCAAAAAATTACGGCCTCACCGGCGTTCCCGGACAGACCGTTCTCTGCGCCGAACTTCCTTGTTCGATCAATGACGCGGTGTGGCGCGCGAGCGACTCTGAGCTGGCGAAAATCGTCACTTCGGCGCTTGAAACCGCGAAGTTGCCGGTGCGCTCCCCGGTGGTGGAAGTAGCCAGCCGCCGCTTACCGCAAGCCTACCCGATCTACTCGCGAGATTATCGGCAACATTTTGAATGTGTTGATGAATGGGTGAGCGGTTTTGATGGGTTGATCACATTCGGCCGGCAAGGCTTGTTTGCTCATGACAATACGCACCACGCGCTGGCCATGGCCTACGCCCTTGACCGCTGTTTAGAGGACGACGGAAGCTTCGACGAGAAACGCTGGGAAGAATACAAACAGGAATTTCAGAAGCACGTGGTGGAAGATTGATGGAAGCGGTAACGGCAAAAGACTCGGTGCAAAGCGGGACACCCGCCTCTATTTCGCAGGCGAAGGAAGCGAAAGTCCCTGCCGGCGCCGCATGGATACCCTATGTCTTGGCGATCTTCTTTTCTCTTTCCGTTCTATGGGGCGTGGGCAACACAGACGTAATCGATACCGACGCTGCCAGGCACGCGATGAACGGGGCCTTCATCTATGACATGGTTCGCGGTGGCCATATCATGCATCCGATCAAGTACGCCCAGCAGTATTACGGTCACCTTCCGGCGCTCTCGATGCCTTACCATCCGCCAATGTTCCCGGCGATAGAGGCGCTCTTCTTTGCCTTGCTGGGAGTCAAATTAGTCGCGGCGCGCGCGGCCGTTGCTATCAGCGTGGGAATTTCCGTGCTGCTATTGTACCGGCTGGTCGAGACTACCCTCGGGAGCCGCATCCTGGCGGCGTGCGTTACCGTGACCACACTTTCTCTCTGGACGGTCCAAGTGGTATCGCGGGATGTCATGCTGGAGTTCCCCGCCCTGGCGTTCACTCTCGCTGCGTTGTACTGCCTGCGCGACATGGATCGCTTCTTTACGGTGCGCCGGGCGCTCCTTTTCGGGGTGCTTGCGGCCGCCGCGGTGTGGACCAAACAGCACGCCGTGTTTTTGGGCGCGATGCCCTTCCTCTGCGCTCTAGGGAAAGGGCGGCGGCATCTTTTCTTCGAAAAACCGCTGTGGATTGCCACTGCGATCTTCAGCATAGCCGTCCTTTGCCTGATCGCTCTGTCGAAGCAATCGAATAATACCGGAATCGATCAGGTCAGCACCTCGGCGAGCGATATCCATTGGATTCTTACCCGCACGATTCCGGCGTATCTCATGTGGGTCGCGACCGATCTGCGGGGACTCGCGGGCGTCTTCGCGCTTTGCGCGATCGCGATATATCTTGCGGCGTGGCGGAAGCGCAGCCGGCAAACCCTGCGGCTAGGCATATACTTCTCCTGGATCTTTTCCTACGCCTTCGTTCTTCTGCTCCTGGGAGACACCAATACACGATACCTGTTCTTCATTTCTCCCGCTTTCGTGGCGATCGGTTACGCATGGCTTTTTGAAGGATGCTTCCGCCTCTGGGGCGAGCGTCGCGCGCGCTTCGTGGCCGGCGGATTCGCAATTACCTGGTTAGTAGTGGGATTTTTTATTCCTCGAGAATTTTTACGTGGACCCGGAGAAGCCGCCGCCTTCATAGCGCATGGCTCACCCGCGCGTGTGCTCTATGCAGGAGAGGCCGACGGGAATTTCATCTTCGCGATCCGCAGCCTCGATCCGAAATTGCAGATCACGGTGATCCCGGCCGGAAAACTGCCGCCGGCTACCTTTGAGCCGGATGCCCTGGAAAACTTTTGCCGCCGCTACGGGGTTGATTGGATCGTATTTGAGAACGTGCAGGGTAAGCAGCTATGGTCCAACCTGGCGAACGCCCGCCCGGCGTATTTGAAGCTTGAAAAATCGTTTCCGATTGCGTCGTCTCGTTCACGCTGGCGCACCGGCACAATTGATATCTACCGGCTTAACGGCCCCGTCAATCCTCCGGGTGGAGTGCTCCAGCTCCCGGTCCACAAACTCGGCGGCACGATCGGGGTAAAGCTTTGATGGTGGAAGTGTCCGCAGGCCACTCACACGAAAGCAGCTCAGTGGCGCGGCGCGTGTTCTTGACCTGTTGGCTGGTGTATGCGGTTTTCTGGACGCCCTACATCGTGCGTGAGCATTTCCCCGCAATCACCATCGCCGAACAAAGCAGTATGAATGTCCTGCGCTACCTGGGCTGGACCGAAGATATTTTTCAAGGTCCCAGAGGAGGCGCGTACATCAACAATAATCCCGGAGCGTCCCTCGTGGGAGCTATTCCGCTGGTGCTGCTCCGGCCCTTTCTCGCCGGAGTCGACCGTTGGAACCAACAGCGGCCGCGCTCCATGCCACTCAAAAACGACGGAGAGCTATTCTGGCGCACAAAGGCAGAGGGTCGGGAATTTTATTTTCTGTTGGTCGCCTTTCTGACTGTGGCCCTGGTGATGGCGCCGGCGACGGCAGGCACAGCTGCGTACCTGTGCTCCCGTTTATCTCAAGGGGGCGTGCCGCTGCGATCCGCCGCGCAGGCAGCTGTTTTGTATGGCCTGGCGACGCCGGTGCTTTACCGTACTGCATATCTAAATCACAACTTGCTGGCCGGCGATGCCGGGATCGCCGCCCTCCTGCTGCTCTGGGATCCGCAAGGCAAACCGCTTGCCGCCAAACGGGCCATTCTCGCGGGACTGTTCGCTGGCTTTGCGCTTCTATGCGATTACAGCGGAGTGGTGGTGATTGCGGTCGCCGCGCTTTACACTTGGCTCCGCAGTGCCGGGATGTACACGGGCGAGCGCTGGCGTATCCTCATCGCATATGGATCTGGCGTCTTTCCGGCCGTGGCTGCACTCGCGATCTATCAGGCGTGGGCTTTTGGTTCGCTCTTCCGGCCATCGCAGCATTATATGACCCCCACCGCTCCTACGGCACTCGGGTATCGTGGTTTCGGTTGGCCCTCTCCAGCGCTCTTATGGGGCAATTTCTTTGATCCGCGGTTCGGCTTGTTTGCGTATTGTCCGGCTTTGCTGCTGGGACTGGCGGCCCCGTTCGTGACGCGTGTGGCCTATAGAATCCCCCGGCGCGAGACTTGGATTTTATTGCTCTACTTTGGTCTATTCGTTCTCTTTTGCGCTGCGAACCAATATTCCTGGCTGCAGCCATTGACCGGGTTTCGTTATCTTGTGCCAGTAGTCCCCGGACTCGCCCTGCTTGCTATGCAAGTCGCGCAATCTTTTCCCCGAATGGTGAACTCGGCAATTGCTTTGGCCTCGTTAGGGCAAAGCTTGCTCATGGCTGCTGTCCATGAAAATAGCTTGCGGGCGTCTGTCGATGCTCTTTTGACCAGACGTTTGGTTTTCGCCTGGATGACGCGCCTCAGTGACGCAGGCGTGCAGATGGGTCGCGCCGTGCCGTGGGTGACTTTTGGACTGCTCGGACTGGCGTTGGCGCTAATCTGGATCATGCCTGCGACTCGGCCGTCCGCGAAGGTTATCGCGAGCTGATGCGGAATGGAATCCGCCTACTAAGCCTGGGCGCCGCAGTCTGGATCGTGGCGGCTGCGTGGGGGAGCCCTTTTTTCCGCAACGACGAAGGCGATCTGAATGGGCATTTCGTGCTCGCTTTGGCCCTGGCCGGGGCCGGCGTCCTTCTCGGATTCACAGCACGTACGGGCTGGAGTCACTTCGGACGTTGGCTGGCGCTGGCATTAGTTGGTCAGGCCGCTGCCCTGCAGCTTATTGACGCCGGAACGCGAATTCACTTTCAGCATTACCGGCTGCCTCCCGAAGTTCTGGCGGATCCATTTTTGCGTTGGGCGATTTTACTGGTCGGGCTTCAGACGCTGGCCGTACTGGCCGGGATCGGAGCCCAAGCAGGCTTCATCGGCCAGTGGATGAGACGCCCCGGACATGCCGTTCGTCTCGCGGCGGTGTTTATCCTGAGCAGTTGCGCCGCCGCGGCAGTTTCGCGAGATCAACGGTTTTTCGCGCTGGAGCTTACTTTCGCCGCGTTTGTTCAAATGGTGAATGCGGCGAACATCCTCTTCCTCGCATGGTCTATTCCGCAGGATAAACTCAAGGTTCTTTCAATGCGATTCGATTCTTGGCTCGGTAGCCGTGAGACGCGACCCGGAGCCCTCGATCGCTTCGCGCTGCTGGCCGCGCTGTGGGTAACATTGCTTTCGGCCGGGCTGTCCTGGGGCGTTTACCAGCGTCATCCGCACGTCGCCGATGAAGTCGCCTATCTCTACAATGCCCGGTATTTCGCCGCCGGAAAAGTGGTGATGGCTCCGCCGCCGCTCGTCGGCGCATTCAACGTCGACTTGATGGATTACCAGCCTGATAAATGGTTTTCCGCCGTACCTTTGGGCTGGCCGGCGGTTTTGACTGTGGGAGCCGCGCTGGGAATTCCATGGCTGGTGAACCCGATCCTGGCCGGCTTTAATGTCCTTCTGGTCTACCTGCTGCTCGGCGAAATTTACTCTCTTCGAATTGCCCGCATTTCGGTGCTGTTATTGTGCGCCTCCCCGTGGCACGCCTTCTTAGCCATGAGCTTCATGACGCATACCGTAACCATGACCTTCGCGCTATTGGCGTTACTGGGCGTGACGCGCGCCCGGCGGAACGGTTCGACAGCCTGGGCATTGTTGGCAGGCGCGGCGGTCGGCGCCGGGAGCCTGGTCCGCCCACTCGATGGCCTGATTGTGGGAGTTCTTGTCGGTGCCTGGGCCATTGGGGTCGGGGGAACCCGCCTGAAACTTTCGGGACTCGTCGCACTTGCGGCGGGTACGGTGCTGGTAGGCGCGCTGGTGCTCCCCTACAACAAGGCTCTCACCGGAAATCCGACCGCCTCTCCATTAATCAGTTACTTGAATAAACAATACGGACCACACTCCAACGATTACGGTTTCGGGCCGGAACGCGGCATGGGCTGGCCTACCGACGCGTACCCCGGCCACACGCCCTTCGAGGCACTCATCAACGCCCAATTGAATGGGGCATCGCTCAATACCGACTTGTTTGGCTGGGGGGCCGGCTCTCTATGTCTTATCGCCGCTCTGCTATTCTCGGGAGCGTTGCGGCGTCCTGACTACCTGATGTTGTCGGCAATCGCGGTGGTCCTTCTCGCCTACGCGCCCTACTGGGGGAACGGCGGACCGGATTTCGGCGCTCGCTATTGGTACCTGATTCTGGTGCCTTGCGTAGCCCTTTCCGCGCGCGGCCTCGAATGGCTGGAAACCGTCAGCGGCGTACGTGCCACTGCGGCAGTGGCGGTTCTGTGCGGCCTGGCGTTATTCAACTATTTACCTTGGCGATCGCTAGACAAATATCATCATTATCTTCGGATGCGCCCCGATATCCGCACCCTCTCTCAGGAGCGGAGTTTCGGCCGTAGCCTGGTCCTGGTGCGCGGCGAGCGCTTTCCGGATTACGCCTCCGCAGCGATTTACAATCCTCTGGATCTTAACTCCAACGCTCCAGTATTCGTATGGGACCACGACGCCTCGGTACGCGCGAAAATATTGAGTATTTACCCGGACCGGCCCACTTGGATCGTCGAAGGCCCCTCGATCACGCACGCCGGCTACCGGGTAGCAGCCGGGCCATTGCCTCCTGGCAGCCCGCTATGAGTGATTACGATGGCAGTTACCGGGGCGTCCGCGTGGCGGTTTTAGGCGCATCCGGGTTCATCGGAAGGTGGGTTGCGCGAAAGCTATACGCGGCCGGCGCTTGCACCTACCTGGTTGTAAGGGATGCTGCAGGCGCGGTGCGAAGCGGAATTTCTGGCGAATTAGTCGAAGCCGATCTCTCGGATACCGCAGCCGTCCGCGAAATTTACACGCGTATTCGTCCAGCGATTACCTTCAACCTGGTGGGTTACGGAATCGATCCCGGCGAGCGCGACGAAGCCATTTCCTATCGTGTGAACGCCGCCCTTCCCAAGGACATTTGTGAAGCGGCCGCAGGCTGGAAGGATTCAACTTGGGCCGGACAGCATATCGTACACGCCGGTTCGGCTCTCGAATACGGGGAAATCGGCGGGGATCTACGCGAGGACGGGGGCGCGCGGCCCACCACGGTCTATGGTAAATCGAAGCTACAGGGAACGCAGGCGATAGCGGAGCATTGCGCCGCGCTCGGATTGCGCGGCCTAACGGCGCGCCTGTTCACGGTCTACGGCCCCGGCGAACATGCCGATCGACTCCTGCCCTCTATGATCCAGGCGAGCCGCACCGGAGAGCCTCTCAATCTCACTGCAGGCACACAAAAGCGTGACTTCACATACGTTGAGGATGTCGCCGACGGCCTGCTTCGCCTGGGGTTGGCGGAAGGAGTGGAACCAGGCGCCGTGGTGAATCTGGCGACCGGTGAATTAGTCTCCGTCCGTGTCTTTATCGAGGAAGCAGCGGCCGTTTTGAAGGTTCCTAGCGTCAACCTAAGATTTGGAGCGCTCCCTACCCGGCTCGAAGAAATGCAGCACGATCAAATCTCCATTCATAGACTTCGAAGTATGCTCGGGTGGATGCCCCGAACCTTAATCAAAGACGGCATCCGGCTGACCGCCGCTCCCAGATAGCCGACAGATTTTGTGGGATTTTAACCAGTTTTTTTTCATCGCGGGAACGCATCGCCACGGCTTCTCTGGCAAGTTTCGAGGGTTGGCCTGGGACCTGCAATCAACTTGGCCATAGCTAAGGAATCGGAAGCGCCGCGCGTGGGATCGCCATCGGATAGGCTGATCTATCTTGTCGATACCGCACGATGGGTTAGGCGTTAATATTGGCGTTTATCCCTCGGGAGTCTGGAACTTGGCGACATTTGCCCAGGATTTGGGAATATGGCGAGCATGAGCGAGTCGAGAACGGTCTATAACGGCGCACCGCCGGCATCGGAGCTCATCACCGAGGACGGTTTGACTTGGCTCGAATACCGCAAGACCCTGAAACCCGATTATGCTCGCGCGTGGCGGGACGCCGCATTCTGCTATATCATGCTGTTCGGCGCCTTTGCCCTGCACATCGCGATTACCGTCCACCGGGGCAACACGGTTGGGCTAATACTGACGCCGCTGTCGGCCCTATGGATCGGGTTCTGGCTGCATGCCCTCAATCAGTTCGCGCATGAGGGAGCCCACGGTAACCTCGCCCGCGACCGCAAACGTAACGACTTGCTTTCAGACTGGCTTCTTTGGCCCCTCTTCGCCCAGACAGTTCGGACCTACCGCGTAAGCCACATGCAACACCACGTACATCTGGGCGACCTCCAGGACACCGAGATAAACTACCACGAATGTATGCATCCGTGGCTGATAACCAAGTGTCTTACCGGCGTTCAATTAGTGGTGCTGCTGGGACATAACCTCCTGAAACCAAAGCCCGCGGCTCGCACCAGCAAGAGCGGTTCGGCTTCGCAGCGTGACCTGCTGCTGGCGGTAGCTCGGACGGGCCTGATTCACGGCCTGTTGATTGCCGTTCCTGCCCTCTTGGGGATTTTCGGTCCGGCCTTAGCTTGGCTGGTCGGCCTGGTGGCCATTTACCCCTGCTTCGGCTCAACTCGTCAGATGCTCGAACACCGGGCTTACGACGCCCCCTGTAAGACCGATTTTTCGAAGATCGAGCACGGCGCGATCAACCGGCACTTTGGCAACGATATCTTCTCGCGCTACTTCGGCGCCGCCGGGGTCAATCACCACCTGCTCCATCACTGGGACCCCGGCATTTCGTATACCCGATTCGCCGATATGGAAGCTTTCATCCAGCGGACCCCCTACGCCGCCAAGATGGAAGAGGGCCGCACTACCTATTGGCGGGCTGTCAGCACTCTCTGCCAGACCGCTTTTAAGTCGTGAACGCCAGCGCGTCTTTTAGCCGAAGGATGGCCGAGGACCTGCAATAGAGGGACCAGTTCACAACGATAGGGCTGAGGCAACGCTTGGGTAAAACAACGGATACGCTGATCTATCTCGCCGATCTGGGGCACAATCAGTTGACGGTCAGTTCCGACGTTTATCCCCTGGGAGTCGCGAACCTGGCGACCTATGCGCAGTCCACCGTTTCTTCAGCCAGCCTCAAAGTCCGCATCTTTCGTGAACCGGAAGATCTTAAAACCGCCATTGATGCGCAGGTTCCCGACATCCTGGGCTTGAGCAGTTATTCCTGGAATCACCATCTTGCCCTGTCCTTTGCCAGATACGCCAAGGCCAAAAATTCTGCAGCGTTGACGCTGATGGGTGGGCCGAATTTTCCGCTGATCAGGGAGGAGCAGGAAAGCTGGCTGCGAAAGATGCCCGAGATCGACATCGCAGTGCGCGGTCCGACATACGAAAGCGAACGTGCATTCCGGAACTTGATCCAACGCTACCTGGACACCGGGAGTTCGATCGATGGACTCCAGGAAGAGTCCGTACCCGGCAATCTGTGGATTGACCGGCGAACTCGCGCCTTCGTTGTGGGCGCGGAAGTGGACCGCATTTTGGATCTGGACGAAATCCCTTCCCCCTATTTAGCGGGATTTATGAATTCATTCTATTCCACCGGCTATCTGCCCATGCTGCAGATTACCCGTGGTTGCCCGTTTACTTGTTCTTTCTGCAATTCTTCGGTCCGCTCCAACAGCAAGGTCTACCGTCATTCGATCGAAAACCTCCGGGCCGATTTGATTCACGTCGCGGAGCGAGTCCGGCCCGAAGTGGCTCTCACCTTCGCCGACGATAACTTCGGCATGTACGACGCCGACGAAGAGGTCGCAGACTTCATCGCGCATCTTCAGGAACGCTACGAATGGCCGAACTACATTCGCACCACGACCGGCAAAAATCGGGGCGAGCGGATCATCAAAATCATGCGGAAGATTCGCGGCGCGCTGCCCATGACCGCAGCCGTTCAATCGATGAATCCAATGGTTTTGAAGAACATTGAACGATCCAACATCAAGCTGGACACCTATACGCAGATTCAGACCGAGGTCCGGGCGCAAGGCATGCAGTCGTATGGCGAGATGATCCTGTGCCTTCCTGGCGAGAGCAAGGAGTCCTTCATGAAAGGCGTCCGCGACCTGATGGACGCGGGTGTGACCAGAATCTCCGCCCACCAGTTAATGCTCTTGCACGGCGCGCCGCTCAGCAATCCGGAGAGCCGCAAAAAGTTTGGCTTGAAGACCATGGTGCGAGTGGTGGCGAGGGATATCGGAAATTACACCGGCGAACCGGTGATCGAGACCGAGGAGATGGTTGTCAGCACGCCCACGTTCAGCTTCGAGGAATACCTGGAAGTCCGCGTATTTCATCTCTTACTCACCATCTTTTACTACGAAGGCAATTTTGAAGAAGTCTTCGAGCTCGCGCGCCAGCAAGGCGTGAAAGCTTTCGACCTCGTCGTGCGTATGCAAGCCATGCTGGACGACGCGCCGCCGAAGTTCCGCCAGTTGATCGACGATTTCGTGCGCGAAAGCCGTGAAGAATTGTTTCCAACCAGAGAAGAGTGCGTGGCCTGGGCGCGCCAGAATTTTGCCGGACTGCTCAGCGGGGAGCTAGGGGGCAACCTGCTCAGCAAGTACTCCATGCTCGGCCGGTTCTATGTGACGCACGATGCTCTGGATTTCCTGCGCCAAGCCGTACATGCCGCGACAGCCGGCACGCGGGAGCAAACTGAAGACGTTGTCGAGTATCTGCGCTGCCTTCTGCTGCACTCTCCTTTTATCGAAACCTTGAGGGAAACTCCGGCCTGGAAGGGCGGTTTCGATGTCGAGGCATGGAGGGAAGAAAAGTACCAGAAACCTCTCTCTGCTTTCCGTTACCCGGCAACCCGAACCTTCGCAACCGCCGTCGAACCCGAGCGGAAGGCCCTGATCGAGAACCGGCTCAGAACCTTCGGCGAGCATCCGTCCGGATTGGGGAAGTTTACGCGTACGATGTTTGCGCGAGACCTGCGGCGGACCCTGATTTCTTTGCCACCGCCTGAAATGCTCGCCGGCGCTCGCCAGGTCGCCTTAACGGACAGGCCCTAACGGGGATTCGGAATTGCCAACATCCAGCAAATGTTTGGCCCAATTCCTGCAATCGCCTAACTATATACCATGCGAATCCGGACAATGGATGTTCCGGGAGTGCCTGACTTGACGGCCGGGACCTCCCAATCCGTGGGAATTATGACGGTTAATTTTCCTCAAAAACATTGCGGCTGCCGACCGAAGCGCGCCCAAAAAGGGAGGGCGTAACTTGTGCCTTTTGAAAACCCACTAGCGGGCATGGGGGAGCGCAGGCCCGAACTTTCCTTAGTGATGCCCTGTTACAACGAGGAAGAATGCCTGGAGCTAACCGTACCGCCGCTGGTTCAGGCGTTCCAGCAGGCGGGAGTCGACCTGGAATTAATCCTGGTAGATAATGGATCGGTCGATGGCACAGGCGCGGTCATCAGCCGTCTCATCGAACAGGGCCTTCCCATCGTCAAAGCAGTGGTGCCGGTCAACCGGGGTCTGGGTCTGGGGATTCTTACCGGTCTGCGAATCTGCAGGGGACGCTATGCCGGGTACCTTTGCGCGGACGGCCAAGTCGCTCCCGAGAGTGTGTTGCTGGTTTACCGCGCGCTCCACGCCGCCGATGGAAGGACGCTTGCGAAAGTGCGCCGGCGCTTCCGTAAAGACAGTTGGATTCGTAAGATCGTCTCGATGGGGTACAACGGCCTGATGTTACTGCTGTTTCCCGGCATGCCCTCTCTCGATATCAATGGCAACCCCAAAATTTTGCCGGCCGAGGTCCTGGCATTGATGGACCTCACATCAACCGACTGGTTTGTCGATGCCGAGGTGATGCTGAAAGCCCAGTATCTGCGGTTGATGGTAATGGAAATCGATGTCCCCGGCTATCTGCGGCAAAGAGGGAATTCAAACGTTCGCATTCAGACGGTGTTCGAATTCGCCGGCAACATCGTGAGGTATCGCTTTGGCGGACCGTGGCGTCAAT
Source organism: Bryobacterales bacterium (assembly GCA_025350625.1). GTDB lineage: Bacteria > Acidobacteriota > Terriglobia > Bryobacterales > Bryobacteraceae > Palsa-187. The sequence goes on from JANXXL010000144.1 coordinate 20,920, forward strand.
GGCGCAAACAGGTCTCGGAAATACCTGCGCCCGAGGTCAATGTGGTTTGATGAGAAGCTTTCATCACCGGCGAACCTCTTGCCGCGCCTGCGACGGTGAACGCCTGATGCCATTCTTGAACCTGGGGCGGCAGCCCTTGGCGAATGCCTTCCTCGAGTCCCCCGACGAGTTTGCGCGCGAGGCGTTTTATCCGCTCGAAGTCTATTTTTGTGAGAACTGTTCCCTGGTGCAATTGCTCGATGTCGTCGATCCCGACGTGCTGTTTCGCGATTACATCTATGTGACCGGGACTTCGGAAACCATGGCGACTCATAATGCCGCCTACGCGCACACGGTTCGAGATCTATTGAATCTTATGTCGAGCGATTTAGTGGTAGAGGTCGCCAGCAACGACGGCAGCCTGCTACGGCAATTTCAAAAGCTGGGCGTTCGCACGCTAGGGGTCGAACCGGCGCGCAACCTTGCGGCGGTGGCGCGAGCTGGTGGTATCGAGACGGTCGACCATTTTTTCAGCTCCGATACCGCGCGCGCCGTGCGCGAGTCTCACGGGGCAGCCAAAGCGGTGATCGCAAATAATGTCCTCGCGCACGTCGACGACACCCGCGATTTTTTATGCGGGGCGCGCCACCTGCTCGCGAGCGACGGCCTGCTGGTGTTCGAGGTTCCCTACGTCGCGGAATTACTCGATCGCCTGGAATACGACACGATTTACCACGAGCATCTGTGCTACTTCTCGGTGATGGCCCTTCGCAAACTGTGCGAAAGCGCCGGCCTTTCCATTATGCGAATCGATCGTGTGCCGGTGCATGGCGGGTCGCTGCGGGTCTACGCCGGCCTTCAGCCAACTCACGCCGCGGCGGTGGCCAGTTTCATTGACGTCGAGGGGGAGATGGGGCTGCATTCTCCGCTGCGCTACCGGAAATTCGCCGCCGATGTCGAGAAAAGCCGCTTGCTTTTGCGCAAGATGGTCTGCGGTTTGCGCACCCAGGGGCGTACTGTAGCCGCTTATGGCGCACCCGCCAAGGGAAATACGCTGTTGAACTATTGCGGCATCGACGCCAGCATTATTTCCTATACCGTCGACCGCAATGAACGCAAGGTGGGACTCTACACCCCAGGAATGCATATTCCGGTGCGGCCGGTTTCGGTCCTCGAAGAATCCCAGCCCGACGACGTTCTCATTCTCGCCTGGAACTTCGCCGGCGAAATTATGAAGCAGCAGGCAGGGTACCGTGCCCAGGGCGGACGCTTCATTACTCCCGTGCCGGAACCGGTGGTGCACTGATATGAAAGTGGTCCTACTCGCCGGCGGTAAAGGGACGCGTCTCGCAGAAGAGACTATCGTGCGCCCCAAACCTATGGTCGAGATCGGGGGGAAGCCGCTGCTGTGGCATCTCATGAAGGTCTACGCCGCGCATGGATTCACCGAGTTTTTAGTCGCCTGCGGATACAAGGGCGAGATGATCAAGGAGTATTTCCACAATTTCCCCATCCATAGCAGCGATTATTTTATCGATCTGGCCACCGGGAATCGAACCGAGGTGCACGGCAGCGGGATTAACTGGCGCGTCGGGCTTATCGATACCGGCCTCGAAACCAATACCGGCGGGCGAATACGGCGGCTTCGGGAAATGATCGGGGATCAGCCCTTCATGGTGACCTACGGCGACGGCTTGGGAAATATCAATATCTGCGCGCTGGCGGAATTTCACCGGTCACATGGAAAGATCGCCACCGTGACTGCCGTGCGGCCCCCTTCGCGTTTCGGGAATTTGACATTGCAGGGCACGACTGTTTCCGAGTTTGCCGAAAAACCTCAGGCCCACGAAGGCTGGATCAACGGCGGCTTCTTCGTCTTCAGCCCGGAGATTTTCGACTACCTGGCCGATGACGACACATGTCTTGAGCAAGAGCCCTTAGAGCGGCTGGCGAAGGAGCACCAGCTTATGGCTTTCCGGCACTCGGGTTTCTGGCAACCGATGGATACTTTGCGCGAAAAGCAGCTTCTCGAATCGCTGTGGTCGGCGGGCCAAGCCCCCTGGAAAATATGGAACTGAACGGCTGGAAGAATCGCAACGTTTTCGTTACCGGCGCCGCGGGCCTGCTCGGCTCCTGGCTGACCGAGGCTTTGATCGAACGAGGCGCCACCGTCACCTGTCTGCTGCGCGACTGGGTGCCGGACAGCCGGCTGGTAAGCTCGGGCCTATCGAACCGGTCGAATATCGTCCGCGGCGAACTCGAAGACGTGGCGCTTCTAACCCGCGTGCTGAATGAGTACGAAATCGACACAGTGTTCCATCTTGGGGCGCAGACCATCGTGGGCACTGCGTCGCGTTCGGCGCTGTCAACCTTCGAATCGAATATTCGCGGCACCTGGAATCTGCTCGAAGCCTGCAAAACCTGTTCGCGGTTGATAAAGCGAATTGTGATCGCGTCGAGCGACAAAGCCTACGGCGCGCATGACCATCTGCCCTATACCGAAGATATGCCTCTGCAGGGCCGCTTCCCCTACGATGTCTCGAAATCCTGTGCCGACCTGATTGCCTTCTCCTATTTCCACACCTACCGCCTCCCCGTGGTGGTCACGCGTTGCGGCAATTTATTTGGCGGAGGCGACTTGAACTACAACCGCCTCATACCCGGCACGATTCGCTCGATTCTCCGTGGCGAAGCACCTATTATCCGCAGCGATGGTAGTTTTGTGCGCGATTACTTTTACGTTCGCGATGCAGTGGAAGCTTATCTGCTGCTCGCCGAAAAGCTCTCCGAGGAGCAGATCGCCGGCGAGGCGTTCAACTTCGGCAATGAAACCCCGTTGTCGGTGATCGATGTGGTGCGCCGGATTCTGAGTTCAATGGGCCAGACCTCGCTCCAGCCGGTGATCCTGAACGAGGCCTCGCATGAAATCCCGCGGCAATATTTGGATTGCTCCAAAGCCCAGCGTCTGCTTGGATGGAAGCCCGTATTCAGCTTTGAACAAGGATTAGAGGAAACCATCGCCTGGTACGAGGAACACCTTGGCGTTCGCGAAATGGTAATCCAGGCATGAACTGCCCCAAATGAAGCGCCTCTTGCAGCACCGTGACTTAGCTGAAGACGGTACCGATGGTTTGGAAAACATCCCTTCTTTTCGACTGGCGGCGCGCGAAGATTGCGCGAAAACCCCCCTCACCGCGACTTTCGACCTTTCTACCGCTCCGGACAAGCGCGCAAGCTAAGGTCCGGCGAATGGCCCTCGTTTTGCGAGTTGCAATAGCTTCCGGGGAGGCAACGAACTCACCGGTTAGTGCCTGAATGACGAATTTCGCCCCAGTAACGCTAGCGCCCCCGTCTTTCGAACCGAAAGTGGCCTCGGTTCGGAGAATCGCGCTTTATTCGGCTGGCGTCCTAGCCGTGGCGCTGGCGCTCGCCGACGGTATCCACGCACTCCAGGTGGGTCGTCAGCCGGAAAAAGCGGTCTTGGTAGTGGGTATCGTATTTGCCGCGATGCTTGCGGCGATACCCTGCTTCTATGTGCTGCGGATGCGCCGCCAAGCCGAACCCGGAATGGTTGGGTTGATTTTTTTGGCGACCTGCTCGATACTGCTGCTGGCGATCTACTTTTTCTGGGTGAGCTGGTACGTGTTCTTCCCCGCCGATTTCCTGATCTGGTCGGAAGGCGACTTCGTCAACGAGATGTTGAAATTCTCGGTCGGATACCCGCTCTATAGTCCGCAGATCAATAACGATTCTTTCCATTACGTCCCAGGGCCGCCTCTCCTGACACACCTGATCGCATCGCTTGCCGGGCAGGCGTGGTCGATTCCCATGTACCGGGGAATCCAAGTGGCTTACACCGCAATCGCGGCATTTCTCGCCACCCTGTGCTGCCGGAAGATTCTCCGCGTGGCCTGGCCTGAATTGCGGGCGGCGGATTCGCCGCTTTGGATAGGTATGTGGTACGCCGGATTGTTGCTGATTGCTTCGAACTCGATCAGCAATCCGTTCAGCCACAACCTCAACGCCGACGCACTCGCACAAGTTGGAATGCTGGCGGCGTACTATCTTTTGTTGACCTACATCGAAACCGGAAGCCCGCGTGTGTTGGTGGCGATGGCTTTCATGGCTCCCGTAGGTTTCCTGCTTAAACAGAATCTATTGATCTGGGCAGCCTGCTACGCGGTATTTCTGGCGATTTGGGGGAGCTCGCCTAAACGCCTGGCAGCCTTTGTCGGCGGCACAGCGGGACTGTGCGCCATCGTCATCGGTTCGTGTTTCCTGATTTGGGGCGAGCCCTTCGTTTACTGGGTGTTCTACATTTTAAGCCGGCATCCCGTCTCTCCACTGCGGGCCTTTCAGCATCTCTTGAGCTGCTGGACTTACGTCGCCGCCGGACTGCTTGGCGGAGCGGCAATCTTACGCGGCAGGAAATCGAATAGGTTACTGGGGGCCTGGCTGGTCGGGCTGGGGATCCTCGGTGCCGAAGCCTACACCAGCGGCATCGCATGGATGCTGAACCATATGGGTCCCGGTTGTCTCATAGCAGGCGTGTGGTTCTTCGCGGGCCTCACTTCTATTTGGGATACAGCCACCGGATTGTCGGCGGTTCTCCCCGCTGAAGCCTGGATCCGCGCTGGTGCACTCACGGCTACCGTAGCACTGATGTTCAGCGGCATGGGATTGGTGCGAATTCCACTTCGTCCCATCTCCGACGACGCCTACCGCTACGTGCGCGATATCGAGAAAGAATTTCAAGGGCAGCCTGCCTCACGCGTTCTGTTGGATATGGGCAGTTGGGTCTACCTGAAAGATCGTGTGATCATGGGCGATCGAGCGCCGTCAATCGGCGAACGTGGTTTCAGCCAGACCGGCGATTTTTCGGGCATCCTGGAGCGCATTGGAAGCCGGCGCTATTCGAAAATCCTTATGCGCGGTTTTCACGACCAGGATTTCGTATATGACTATTATTTGTGGCCGAAGTCGAGCGGAATCCGCAAAGCACTGCTGGAAAATTATCGCGAAACCGGCCTGATCCGCGCCGTGGAGCCGCCTTTCGCAGTGCAAAACGCGGGACACGATCCGTATTACTTTGGCCGGATTTCGATTTTGGAGCCGAGAATCACCGCTCCTGAGAGGTAACTATGCAACATTACGTGATTACAGGGGGGGCCGGTTTCATTGGAAGCAATCTGGCCGACTTCTATCTTTCGAAGGCGAATCGCGTCACCATTCTGGACAACTTCTCACGTCCGGGATCGGAGCGAAATCTGGCTTGGCTCGAATCCCGCCACGGAAGCCGCTTAAAAGTGGTGCGTGCCGACATACGCGCCGCGGACCAGGTACTCGCTGAAACCATCGGCAGCGCCGACGTGGTCTTCCATTTGGCCGCCCAAGTGGCCGTCACCACTTCGGTAACCGACCCGCGCCACGACTTCGAGGTTAATGCCCTCGGCACATTCAATGTGCTCGAAGCGGCCCGCCAGGCCCCTTCGAAGCCCACGATGTTATACAGCTCGACCAACAAGGTCTACGGCAAAATGGCGGACCTCGGGATTATCGAACAGAATGGCCGCTACGCATATCAGAGTGCCGCGGAGGGAATCGGCGAGGATCGTCCGCTTGACCCCTACTCGCCTTATGGCTGCTCCAAGTGCACCGGAGATCAGTATGTGCTGGATTATGCACGCATCTACGACATGAAGACCATCGTATTCCGGCAATCCTGTATCTACGGGCCGCGGCAGTTCGGTATGGAAGACCAGGGTTGGCTGGCGTGGTTTTCGATCCGCGCGCAGCAGGGGAAACCCGTCAGTATTTTTGGTGACGGCAAACAGGTGCGCGACGTGTTGTATGTCCAGGATCTAGTCGCAGCCTACGACGCCGCGGTGAGCCACATAGAAACCACATCCGGCAAAGCGTACAACATCGGCGGGGGTCCGCAAAATACGCTTTCGCTCCTAGAACTGGTCAAGATTCTGAACCCCCGTTTCGGATGTACGCTGGACTGTAAATTTGAAGATTGGCGGCCCGGCGATCAGCCGGTATTCGTAAGCAACATCGCCAAGGCGAAGGCAGATTTTGGCTGGCAACCGTCGGTTGGCGTCGAACAGGGAATCGTTCAACTCACGGATTGGATCAAGGCCAACGAAGGACTCTTCGAGCCCAGGGAACTGAATGCTCTTGCCGGTGCAGGAGTGCGCTCCTGATGGCAACGCGGAAAAGCAACAGGAGAAACGGACATGACTAAAGTAAGCGTAATCATTCCCGCCAAGGACGAAGAAGCAACTCTAGGGATGGTGCTCGAAGACCTGAACAAGACCATACCGACGCTCGACGGTTACACTTTCGAAGTCATTTGTGTAGACGATCACAGCCGGGACCGCACCGCTGCAATCGCAAAGGCGCTAGGCGCGCGCGTGGTCGAAAACACGCGCAAACCCGGCAAGGGGAACGCCCTGCGCGCCGGATTTGAAGCCGCTACCGGAGATCTGCTGATCATGATGGATGCGGACTACTCGCACCGTCCTGAAGACATGCGGGAATTCTTGAGCGCTATGCGCGAAGGCGTCGGCCTGGTCATCGGCTCGCGAGTCTTCGGCGGAAGCGAAGAATACAATCACGTGCGCGCGCTGGGCAACGTATTTCTGAGCGCCACTACCGGCTTGTGCACCGGGCGCTATCTCTCCGACGCTCTCAACGGCTACAAGCTATTCCGCCGCGATGTGTTCACGGACTTTCGCTATAACTCCCGCATGTTCGAGATCGAGATCGAGATCATTGCGAACACGCTGCGAAAAGGGTATCGCGTGATCGAAGTGATCAGCCATGAAAGGGCGCGCGCGGGCGGCGAAATGAAGTCTCGCGTGGTCCATCATGGCACGCGTTTCCTGATGCGCATCCTATGGGAAGGAATGCGCGGCGTGAAACCGCGAGTCCTTCCGGAACCTAAAGCCGCGCCAGTCGAATCCACCGGCGCGGGACAGTAGGCACATGCCTGCTCCGTCTCCGCGCGTGTCGGTTGTGATTGCATCCCTGGTCGGTGCGCCTTTTATCGACGATTGCATCGCTTCCTTAGAGCGTCAGGCCAAGGAATGGGATGCGGAAGTGATCGTGGTCGCCTGCGGCCCCGATGAATACGCCGCCCGGATCGCGCGCAAATTCCCCTGGGTACGAGTGATTTCTCGCACCGCGCGGGAAACCGTGCCTGAACTACGCAAGTGCGGCGTGGAGCAAGCGGCCGGCGAAATCGTAGCCATCATAGAAGAGCATTGTGTAGCGGCGCCGGATTGGCTCACGCGTTTGATCGAAGCTCATGCCGGGGGCGAATATGGAGTGGTCGGGGGGCCGGTGGTCGATCACGCCTACCTGCGATTGCGTGATTGGACAGTGTATTTTCTCGAATACAACGGCTACCTTCCCCCCTGGCGCGAAGGCGAGGCGCATGAACTCGGGAGCGCTAATATCGCCTATTCGCGGGCCCTTCTCATGAAGTACAGAGAATGTTTGGGAGACGGATACTGGGAAGCGGGTTTGCATCCGCGTCTGCTGGCGGACGGGGTCAAGTTCCGACCGGTTCCCGAGATGCAAGTGCGTCATCGCGGCCCCTTCGACTACGGCTATTACTTGCAGCAGAGGTATTGGTTTAGCCGCGCCTTTGCCGGTTGCCGCTCGCAACAGATGCCGGCTTCGCGGAGAATCGCCTATGTCCTGGCGGCCCCGCTGCTGCCATTTCTGTTATTGGGGCGCATGTCGAAACGGATTCTGTCGAGGAACTGCCAGGTCGGAAAGTTTGCGGAATCGCTGCCGCTGCTCATTCCCGCTCTGTTCGTCTATGTAGCCGGGGAGTTCGTCGGATACCTTGCGGGTCCGGGCGACGCGCTCTCGAAGGTGGAATAGTGCTTCCGTCTGATCGTCCCAGTCTCTCGGTGGTGGTCGCGATCGTCAGTGATACGACGGGCGCCCCTAATTCCCTCCACCTTGCTCGCTGCCTGGCGGCGCTGACAGAACAAGCCGCTGCCGGATCAATCGAGATCATCGTGCCGCACCTTCCCTCGACTACCGGGATCTCACTTCTCCGTGAGCAATTCCCGGCCGTCCGGTTCGCGGAAGTGCCGGATCTTCGAATGTCTACCGGCCGCAGTGGAAGCCGAGAGCATCACGACGAACTGCGCGCCCGCGGGCTGGCCCTGGCCCGCGGCAATATTGTTGCCCTCATCGAAGACCACGGAATCCCTGCGCCGGATTGGTGCCGGCGCATTACAGAAAGCCACCGCCAGCCTTTCGCGGTGGTGGGAGGCGCGATCGAGAACGGCATCGACCGCCCCCTGAATTGGGCCGTATATTATTGCGATTTTCTGCGCTATCAAAACCCCCTCCAGGCCGGAGCGTCAACCTTTGCGAGCGATGCGAATGTGAGCTATAAGCGCGCGGCCCTCGAATCCATCCGGCCAGTCTGGCAGGAGATTTTTCGCGAATCGTCGGTCAACGATACCCTGCATTCGCAAGGCGAGACGGTGGCGCTTGCGCCCGAGGTTGTGCTCCACCAGCATCGGCTGGGTCTGCGGTTAGCATCGGCGCTCAAAGAACGATTCGTATGGGGACGTTCCTACGCCGCGGCGCGAATTACACGGGCGGGAACGGGGCAACGAGTAGTTTGGGCGGCCTTATCACCCGCTTTACCTGTTCTTCTGCTGCTTCGGATGAGCATTTTAGCTTTTAAGAAGCGCCGCACCTTTGTACCTTTCCTAAAGGCTCTGCCGCTAACCGCGATCCTGCTCGTTTCCTGGGCCTGCGGCGAATTCATGGGCTATGTCACCGGGCGCGCGAATTCCGATCCCGCCCAAACCGCAGACGCGATTGCGCGAGGCACGCACGCAACTTCGTAACCATGCAGATCGCGGTCGATGCAACTTGTTGGCATAACCGGCGGGGCTATGGGCGCCACGCGCGGGCCCTTCTGCGAGCCTTAATTCGCCAGGACGCCCACTCCCGCTACACGCTGTTTTTGGACTCGACCGAGGCGGCTGAGCCTACTCCCGAAGATTGCGACGTTCGAGTGCTGCGACCCTCCGTCCCCACCGTGCAGGCGGCCTCGGCCAACGGACGCCGCTCCATCGCCGATATGTGGCGCATGTCCCGCGCTCTTTCTTCGGATGAGTTCGGCGCCGTGCTCTTTCCCACCATTTATAGCTATGTTCCCGTATTCAGCCGCGCGCGTAAGCTGGTAATGGTGCACGATATCATCGCCGAAACGTTTCCGAAATTGACCACGCCCCGCCTGGCTTCCCGCATCTTTTGGAACACCAAAGTAGCCTTGGGCCGCATGCAGGCGGATGCGCTGATTACCGTCTCGGATTATTCGCGCGCCGGCATTCTGAAGCATTTTCGGCTGGCGCCAGAACGCGTATTCGTAGTCGGAGAAGCCGCCGATCCTATCTTTCGCCGCCTCGAAAACCCCGTCCCCGGGCCGAAATTACGGAGCCTGGGAATCGACAGCACCCATCGCCTGGCTGTATATGTAGGAGGCTTCAGTCCGCACAAAAACTTGGAAGCGCTGGTCTCTGCCTTCGCGGGAATCGCCGAGCGCGATGACCTCGCCGACGTTCGCCTGGTAATGGTCGGCGACACCTCGGGCGACGCTTTTCACACTTACTTCGGCGTCATAGCCGCGCAGGTCGAAGCCCTGAGCCTCCAAGACCGGGTGATCTTCAGCGGGTTCCTCGCAGATGAAGAGCTGGTAGTGTTGCTCAATCTTGCCTCCGTTTTAGTGTTGCCTTCGCTGATGGAGGGTTTTGGACTCCCCGCCGTCGAAGCTGCGGCTTGCGGATGCCCGGTGATCGCCACCAAGGCCAGCCCGCTCGAAGGTCTGCTCGGCGATGCCAGCATGCACATCAATCCGATTGAAACTGAGATTTCGCGCGCGCTCGTCGAAGTCCTGTCCTCTCCCGATTTAAGAACGCGCATGAGCGAGCGTGGTCTCGAAGCCGCCCGCCGCCTCACCTGGGATCATGCCGGGCGTCAGATGATGGATGTCATCGACAAGGTCACCGGGCGATGAGGCGCCCGCTCAATTTTCTTCACCTGACCACTTTTTATCCGCCCTACGCCTTCGGTGGCGATGCGGTGCAATTGTACCGGCTGTCGCACGCACTGGCCGATAGCGGACACCACGTCGACGTGATCCATTGCGTGGATTCGTATCACATGATGCATCCGGCTCCCCCTCCCGTGGCCTTTGCCGAACATCCCGGCGTCATCCGGCACGAGCTTCGCAGCGGCTATGGAACGCTCTCGCCTCTCTTAAGCCAGCAAACCGGACGCCCTTGGCTAAAGCACAAAGCCATTGCCGAGGTGCTTGCCTCCCGGCCCTACGACGTGATTCATTTTCATAACATTTCGCTGCTGGGCCCCGAGATCTTATCCATCACGTCCCCGCACGGGAACGCGGTAAAGATGTACACCACACATGAGCACTGGCTGATCTGTCCGACGCACGTTTTATGGAAGATGAACCGCGAACCCTGCCGGCAGCCGGAGTGCCTGCGCTGCACCCTCCACGCCAAGCGCCCGCCGCAATTATGGCGCTATACCGGTTTGCTCGAACGCATGTCGCAGAACGTCGATCAGTTCCTCGCCCCCAGCCGTTTCACCGCCGGCATGCACACCGAGCGCGGCTTCCCCCGCCCCGTAGCTTATCTTCCAAATTTTATCGATCGAGTGGATAGCGATTGGCAGCAGCCGGAACCGCGTCCCCAGGATGCGCCTTACTTCCTCTTTGTGGGGAGGCTCGAGCTGATTAAGGGCTTACAAACCCTCATAGAACTTTGGGATAAAATGCCCGGACACGACCTGCTGGTCGTCGGCACCGGAAGTTATGAGCCGGAGCTGCGAGCCATGGCAGCCGCCAATCCCCGCATCAAATTCCTTGGACCGTTACCCCAGAAAGAACTGGGCGCGCTGTATTATCACGCTGTCGCCTGCGTCGTGCCATCGGTGACCTACGAGACCTTCGGACTCACCAGCGTCGAGGCGTTTGCCCGTAAGACACCCGTAATCGCGCGCGATCTGGGCGCTTTGCCGGAAGTCATCGACGATAGCGGTGGGGGCGTAGCGTACCGCACCCAAGAAGAACTGCTCACGGCTTTGAA
>JANXXL010000149.1 GCA_025350625.1 Bryobacterales bacterium
GTGGTGATCGTCCGTAAACTGGGAGTGCCCTGGCAGCCGGAACTGGCGATGGGCGCGATCGCGAGCGGTTCATTTCAAACGCTTGACGAAGAATTGATTGGGGCACTCCGCATTCCCCGCGAGGAAATCGACGCTGTCGTAGCTAGAGAGAGCGCCGAGGTTGCACGCCGCGAAAAACTCTACCGCAGAGGCCGCCGTGCTTTAGACTTGCAGGGTCGGACCGTCGTGCTCGTAGACGATGGGTTAGCTACCGGATCGACTATGCTGGTCGCGGCGCGCTATGTTCGCAGTTTGAAGCCCGGCAAAACGTTGATCGCAGTGCCGGTCGGATCCGTTCAGGCATGCCAACGGCTTCGGGAAGAGGCCGACGACTGCGTTTGTCTCGCGACTCCGGAGCCTTTTGCGGCAGTCGCCGAGTGGTACGTCGATTTCCGGCAAGTGACTGACGCTGAAGTTCAGCACTTTCTCGGACACGATCGGTTACCGGCTACAGCGGCAGCGCAACCGGAGCTTCAGAAGCAGTAGAGCCAACGATGGGAACGGGCGTTATCACACAACGCTGCGCGAAACCACCCACGGTCAAGGCCGCCAAATCAGGACCCCGAGCAGGTCTGTTCAAATCGGCCCGTATGTTCTGCGATGCTGCGCCAATTCCGTCGGAGAGCCACGTCCCAGCTCCTCTCGGCGAGCGCCTTCAGCATCCTGAGGGTCGGTGTATCAAGCGCGTAAAACCGAACGAAGTAGCGATGGAATCTAGGAGGTCGATATGCCCGCAAAACAGTTGAAAGAGTTCCTCCATAGCCACAAGGTCAAATACCTGACGATGACGCACTCAACCGCCTATACCGCTCAGGAAATTGCGTCGCTGGAACACATCCGGGGAGAAGATTTCGCCAAGACCGTCATTGTCAGAATCGATGGTTCGTTAGTTATGGCTGTTCTTCCTGCTTCATATCAAGCGGATCTTCCGCTTCTTAAGGCGGCCGCCAAGGCAAAGAAGATCGCACTCGCGTCCGAGACACACTTCCGGGACAGGTTTCCCGAATGTGAAACCGGTGCGATGCCACCCTTCGGGCAGCTTTATGGGATGCCAGTCTTCGTCGACGAAAGCCTCACAAGAAACAAGGAGATCACATTCAACGCCGGCACGCACCACGAGTTGATCCGGCTTTCGTACGAGGACTTCGCGAGGCTGGTTCAGCCGAAGGTCGCAAAGTTCTCCCCGGCGGTAGAAGCCGCATTGCGGCTGTGAGCGGCGGTCTTGGCGTTCCCTGGTGCGTTGCATGGCCGCTTGTAGGCGTGTCCTGTTACAGTGCGCTGTGGTTCTTCGCGAATCGGTCAGTCTACTACCAAACCACCTGGACTGGAATCTCTTCACGCAGGTCTATCACGCGCTACAGAGGATAGAAAAGGGCACCTACGGCAAATGTGTGGAGTGTGGGCGTCCGATTGAAGTCCATCGACTTGGCGGCGCGTCCGTTGTAAGCAGGAAGACGAATAACATGATCTCCCCACTACGGATCGAATTTCGCAACACCCAGCCCATAGAAACTGTTGAATTCCGGATTCGACGAGAATTGGCGGAGTTCGAGAAGGTTCTACAAACGCCTCGTGAGCTGCCGGGTAGAGGTAGAGGCTCCCAGACACGAACGCCGTGGCAGCGTCTCCAAGGTCCGGATCGACTTTGGCGTTCCGCCTAAGATGCAGCCGTACAGGCTGAGTGGCGAGGGGTCGAAGCCAAGAAAGACACGGAGCACCTAGAAGTGAGAGCTCAGCGTAAAGATGTTTCCATGGCGGTTCACGCAGCCTTCAACATCGCGCGCCGCCGTCTGAGGGAATTTGCGGGCGGCCGTACAAGCGCTCTTGAAATAGGAAAAGCGAGAATGCGTCTCCATTGGCGCGAAAATACTTTCCCCTCCCTGAGCTCTACCGCCTCCATGCGCCGGATCAGACGTTAAATCTCAGACGACAGTCCGCTTGTGATCCCGGCACCACCGTTCCCACAGGCATCTCTATCTTCAGCCCGATTTCCGGTGACCGGCAGCAAGGTTGCCACCAACCCCTGGCTCGCAAAACCGAGGTGTGGGGCGCGGTCCCCGCACCTCGCTGCGTCCTGCAATTACTGCACCGGCACGAACGGCTACTTGGCGCCGTTTGGACAGCGCTGTTATTAGCAGCCTCCACTTTGCGAATCTTCCCGCCGCGAATGGAGAAGCCTTCGGCGACCTGCACGCTGAGCGGGCGCTTGGCAGCCGCCATCAGGTCGCGGCGGCCTTG
>JANXXL010000248.1 GCA_025350625.1 Bryobacterales bacterium
CGTTGAAATACATTTCGGATCACGATCCCATAAAACACGCTGATTGTGGGCATCTCGCGATCTCGATTCTAACACCGCTACCCTTCACTCCCAATGCAGAAAGCCCCCAGTTTCCTAGGGGCTTTTCAATTTAATCTGGGCAACGTCCTACTCTCCCACACACTCGCGCGTGCAGTACCATCGGGGCTGAGAGGCTTAACTTCCGTGTTCGGGATGGGAACGGGTGGATCCCTCTCGCTACAGTCACCCAAAACTCAATGAGACCTGGTCACTCGACTTCGACGTCTGGATCTGCGTCCATCGGTCCCCATCTGCGAGCCCATTCTCGAAACTGTTTGATTCAAAGAGCCGGCCCGTTAAAGGACACAGCTCTTTGACTTGAATATTGACGGGCCTGCGGCGTTGAACTGCATTCCTTCGCAGGTTCTTGCAACCTAGATGCGACCAGCACTGGGCTCGTGGTAAAAGGAACTACCACCTTGGACGACTGGACCTCAAAATGGACAACACCAGACACAGCGATCACAGACCGGCATCCGATTCTCACGCCGGTCACAATATGTCGGACATGCGCGGAAGCCACGACCGTCACGCCGGGCACTCCGTTGCCATCTTTCGCGACAAATTCTGGCTGAGTTTCGCTCTTACAATTCCCGTCGTATTTTGGTCAACCGATGTTCAACACTGGCTTGGTTATACAGCCCCTTCCTTCCCCGGCTCGACTTTTATCCCCGCCATCCTCGGAACAGTCGTCTTCGTTTATGGCGGCCTGGTCTTCATCCGCGGAGCATGGGGTGAACTCGCCGACCACAAGCCCGGAATGATGATGCTCATCAGCCTGGCGATCATAGTCGCTTTCGGAACTTCGCTCGCTGCGACATTTGGACTCTTCGAGATTGACGTTTGGTGGGAGCTCGCGTCACTAATTACGATTATGGTCCTCGGTCACTGGTTGGAAATGAAAGCCATTTCCCAGGCTCGAGGCGCGCTGAATGCACTCGCTGCGCTGCTCCCGGACACGGCCGAGCGCGTAAAGGGTGCGGACACGGAGTCTGTTCCGCTCTCTGAATTGCGCGTTGGCGACATCATTTTTGTCCGGCCCGGAGCCCGTATTCCAGCAGACGGCACCATCGTTGAGGGCGCTGCCGATGTTGACGAGTCCATGATCACCGGCGAGTCCAAAACAATACCGAAGGCACAAGGTGCAAAAGTCATTGCGGGAACGGTGGCCAGTGGCGGAAGCCTTCGCGTCAGCATTACGGCAATCGGGGACCAAACAGCTCTCTCCGGAATCATGCGACTCGTCGCCTCTGCTCAGGCTTCGGGTTCTCGCACGCAAGCTCTCGTCGACCGTGCAGCCGCAATTCTCTTTTATGTGGCAGTCGTGTCCGGCGCCATTACTTTTACCTACTGGTGGTTTGCGGGTGACAAAGAACACGCCCTGATTAGAACGGCAACCGTCCTCATCATCGCTTGCCCACATGCCCTTGGATTGGCAATTCCGCTCGTAATCGCGATCTCGACATCACTAGGGGCTAAAAACGGACTCCTCGTTAAGGATAGACTCGCACTCGAACGTGCCCGCAACTTGGATATGGTCATTTTCGATAAGACCGGAACCCTGACACGTGGTTCTCCTGCGGTGTCGGAAGTCGCGGCTGCACCTGGCACCACCGAAGACGATTTGATTGCGCGTGCTGCCGCTGTCGAATCCAACTCCGAACACCCCCTCGCAAAAGCAATCGTCGCCGAAGCCAAACGCCGAAACGTGGCCCAATTGCCAGCTACGAGTTTCGAGTCCCTTCCTGGCCGAGGAGCCAGGGCTCTGGTGGTAGGCACGAGTGTCGAAATTGGCGGACCGCGCTTGCTGACCGAGGCTAAGATAACAATGCCTCCAGAAGTTGAAAAACGGACCACCGCATGGGCATCAGATGGCAAGACGGTACTCTATGCCGTCACTCAAGGCCGACTGCTCGGAGCCTTCGCTGTTGAAGATGAGATTCGGCCCGAGTCTAGTGAAGCCATCAAGGAACTTCATGAACTGGGTATCCTGGTCGCCATGATCACCGGAGATTCGAAGACTGTTGCCGATTCGGTCGCCCGGCAAATCGGAATTGATGAGGTCGCAGCCGAAGTTCTCCCCGCTGACAAAGCTTCAGCGGTGAAGCGCTTTCAAGCCGGTGGCAAGAAGGTCGCAATGGTAGGTGACGGCGTCAACGATGCGCCAGCCCTGGCGACGGCAAGTGTCGGAATCGCGATAGGTGCTGGAACCGACGTAGCGATTGAATCTGCCGGAATCGTACTCGTGCGAAGTGATCCTCGTGATGTTGTCGGGGCAATCAAACTTTCACGCGCGACGTACAGGAAAATGATCCAAAATCTCGTTTGGGCGACCTCTTATAACCTTATCGCCATCCCAGTCGCAGCAGGACTTTTCGTTCGGAGCGGATTCGATCTGCCCATGAGCGTTGGTGCGATCGCCATGAGCCTCTCCACGATCATCGTGGCGGCAAACGCGCAATTGCTTCGTCGACTGAGGTTGCAGCGTGCGCCTTAGATCGCTTATTTCTTGTGTTCGCCGCCCATCATAGAACCGCCTGTCATGTGTTGCATCTAGACCTGTACCAATATTGACTCCGCAATACTCAACGCACTTCTGCCGCCCTAGACGGCAGCCCGTAATAGTGGTTTGGACGCTCGGCGCTTATTGGATTTAACCGCAACAGCCGTGGCCGCTCTTCGGCGCCGCCCCAGTTCCCAAGTATTGGGCTGGATTAAGATCGAACTTTTGTTTGCACTTCGCACCGCAGAAGTAATAGGTCTGTCCTTGGTATTCGGTCCGTCCAGCGGCAGTCGCCGCCTCTATATCCATGCCGCACACAGGATCTTTCACGGCGGTTGTCGTTTTCATAGTGATTCTCTCCTTCGTTCCTCTTCTACGGGTATTCCCAGCGCAATAAAGGGGCCGTGCCAGGGAAAGGGCCAACTACGATGATGTTTCGGATGACAGCGACTGCCAATTTTCCGCCTCTGGCCTATCCGCTGAGGATCGTACCAAAGCAGCAGACACCCGATTGTTTTTACAGCCTGCGGAGGTTGTCAGACTTTGGATGAATGGCCCTATTCGGCCATTTCGGCGGCGGCGCGTCGATTCTCCTTCGCTTTCACCGGGCCTACGTTTCATACAATGAAAACGGTCAGATTTTGCCAACTGCGCGAAAACCACCCAAACTGGGTCGGAACACTCAGGTTCGTGCCCGGCTCGCCGCCCACAGGCAGTTGAAGTTCCGTTTTTGCAGTAAATTGAATTCGGCAGGCACTGGCGTCTGGATTGCTCCCTTTCCAGCTAGAGAACAGGAGGATCAAAGATGCCCGCCAGGTTTCGATTCCCATTTTGGTGGGGAGTGTGCGTGTTCCTCGCCATTGCAGTGTTCTTCCTCTGGGAGGAGCACAGCGCCCACATCCTTGGTGCGCTTCCTTACCTTCTTCTGCTCATCTGCCCTCTCATGCATTACTTCATGCACGGAGGCCACGACGGTCATGACTCTAACCACAAAGGCCCAAGCGGACCCACAACCGGCGCGGGAGGCCAACCATGAATCACGGACAGGATATTCCAGCCTACGGCCTCTGGTCTCTCGTAATCATAAATTCGGCGGTGTTCATCATCTTCGCGTTTAGTTTTTTCAAGCCGAAGACCAAGCGCGACTGGCGCAGTTTTGGCGGATTCTCGGCGTTCATCGTCGCGCTCTTTGTCGAGATGTATGGCTTCCCGCTGACGATCTACCTGCTATCCGGATGGCTGGCGCGGCGGTTCCCCGGCGTCGACCCGCTGGGCCATGATTTTGGTCACCTCTGGTACACGCTTTTGGGCTTCAAAGGCAATCCGCACTTAAACCCAATTCACATCGCGAGCAACCTGTTCATCGTGGCTGGATTCCTGATCCTATCGGCCGCGTGGCGCGTGCTCTACAACGCCCAACGTAACGGAACGCTCGCCACCATGGGACCGTACGCCTATGTGCGGCATCCGCAATACGTCGGATTCATCACGATTATGTTCGGCTTCCTACTCCAATGGCCGACCTTTATCACGCTCATCATGTTCCCTATTATGGTGACCGTTTATATCCGGCTGGCGCACCGCGAGGAAGCAGAAGTCCGCGCGGAGTTTGGGCGGACCTGGTATGACTACGCGGCGCGCACTCCGGGATTTATACCGCGGCTCTGGCGTCCAGGAGGAAATCTTCCCGAGGCGCCACGCGGCGCACATGTTTAGGAGGCACTATGCTCTCACTGAAGCGATACGGTTGGCTGTGTGTACTAGGCGGCGAAGTAGCTTACGTGATCTGTATCCTGGGTGGCTATCTGCCGCTCCGTACGGCGCGAGGGGCGGAACTCCACGATGCGCTACTTGAAACTCTTCCTGGGTTCACTTGGGGTAATCCCTGGAGTTTGGTTTTAGGTGCCGTCTACGTCTTTGCATTGGCGTGGATTTTTGGCGGGTATATGGTCTGGATGCACAATACGAGCCTCGTCGAGCGTGAGTCTCGGGACCAAACGAGCTTCAACAGATCGTCGGCAATTGGGGCTAATCGCGGATGACGGCGCATGAATTATCGAGGCTACCTGCCCCGACTCAAAAAGAAAAAGCCCCCAGCTGGAGCTTATCCTCCGAACTGGGGGCTTTAATTTAATCTGGGCAACGTCCTACTCTCCCACCCACTCGCGCGTGCAGTATCATCGGGGCTGAATGCTTCTTCTTAGCTTTCGCTTGGGAAATCTCATCTCGAGGAAGGTTTCGCGCTTATATGCCTTCAGCGCTTATCCCGACCAGACTTCGCTACCCAGCTATGCCACTGGTGTGACAACTGGATCACAAGAGGTCTGTTCAACCCGG
>JANXXL010000251.1 GCA_025350625.1 Bryobacterales bacterium
CCCTGGTTTGAGCGAATGCCAACTTGCTCAGTCCAGCGGCCGCGCCCGTCGCCACGAAAGCGCGCCGCGAAAGGTGGATGATCTTCTCTAAACTTGCTGTGTCGGCCATGATGCGCTCCTCTTCTTCCTCCATATATACTACGTTGACAAGGAGTCAGCATGCTCAAGTGGAAACTTCTCGCGGTGTTCGGTTTGGCGTTCGGAGTTGCGGGGTTAGCCTGGGGCTACGCGCAGGAGAAAAAGGCAGTTGGGTTCTTCGAGCTGCGCGTATATACAGCCCAGCCAGGGAAAAGGGATGCGCTCGCGGCGCGATTCGCGGAACGCACGGCCGCCATCTATTCCCGGCACGGAATTACCAATGTGGGATATTGGATTCCGCAGCAAAGCGACCCGGAGCTGGGCATCAGCGCCGAAAACACTTTCATTTACATGCGGGGTTATCCGTCGAAAGAGGAGCGCGATAAACGCCTCACCGCGGCTCACGACGATCCGGAATTCAAGCAGGTCGTCACGAAACAGGAACGGGATCCTGACACGAAATTGATCGTGAAATCCCACAACATCGATATGTTGCCCAATGGGACGTTCACCGCAATCACGGTCACAAAGTAAATTAGTGCCCGGCTCGTTCGATGTCGGCTTCGACAACCGTGGAGACTCCGGCTGTAGTCATCACTTCGCGAAGCACGGCTGACATAGGCGGTGAAGTCCTGATGCTTCCGCCCACGAGGACGCCGTCCGCCATCCTCAAGGGGGTCCAGCCAGTCTTGTTCTTCTGGTTCCAGACTTCGATCTTGGCGCCGTGATCGATCAGATATTTGGCAACCGCCGGGACCTGCTTATAGGCCGCGGCGTGGATTACAGTCTCGCCTTTGCTGTCGACGCCGTTGATGTCGCCACCCAGTTCCAAGGCCACCTGCACAGCTTCCAGCACCTCAGTTTCGGTGCCCGGGTCCTCTCCGGGTGAATAGGTGCCAATTCCAGCGGCCGCCAAAAGCGGAGTGGTCCCGTCGGCATTCGGCAATAAGGGGTCGGCGCCGAGCGAAGCGAGGAGGCGCATCAACGGGGCATCCGCTGTTCTGGCTGCCATCATGAACGGGGTTGCGCCTTTCATGTTCATCAAGGTTCGTCCCACGTTTCCCGGCTTAGTCATCCGGGCGTTCACGTTCGCTCCGTGTTCGACGAGCTTTTTTACCAAGTCGAGACTGGATAAATTTCCAGAGCCCTCCGGGGCGGGGTCGTTGTCGCCGCGGCCAGGTTTGCGGACCCAGGTGATCTGATGCAAGGCAGTCCATCCCTGGACTGAAGCGTTGGGATCGGCCCCTTTATCGAGCATCGCCGCCGCGAGTTCGTAATGAGCGTTCGCTACCGCCAAAACCATGGCGCTGATGCCTGAGGTACCCGAAGCCCTGCCCGATTGCCAAGTCTCATTTACGTCCGCTCCGGCTTTGAGTAAGGCGAGGACAGCTCCAATTCGTCCCTCCCGCACTGCGAATAGTAAGGGGGTAAATCCACCTTTGGTCTGGTCATGAATATTAGCGCCGCGCTCCACCAGTTCTTCTACGGCCGCCGTGTTGCCGTCAGCCGCTGCCCACATCAAGGCGGTCTGGCCGCGCCGGCTTTCCTTGAAGTTTACGTCTGCTCCATGGAGGAGAAGAGCCTTTACAGCCGCCACTTTTCCGGTGCGCGCTGCCGTCATCAAGGCTGTCTCACCCCTGGGCATGGCGGTGTTCGGATCCGCCCCGGCCTTTAGCAGCGCCTCAATCATCGCTGCATTGCCGTTGATGCAGGCGAGCGAGAGCGGCGCGACTCCGTAGCGATTCGCCGTTTTCACGTCCGCGCCACCGCGAATGAGGGCGTTGGCCGTCTCCAAATCGTCCCTGCGCACGGCCCAAGCCAGTGCGGTTGAGCCATCGGCCTCGGTCGCCGTCAGATCGACATGTTTCGCCAGCAACTCTTTAATGGCCGCCCTGTCGGAATTCTTGACGGCATCGACCAGCTGAACGCCAGGATTCGCGGCCGCCAGATTCATTGCTAAGAGCGCCGTAGCTAGAGAGAACGTGCCGAATTTCAAATGTCTCATGGTGGCCTCCTTGGCCAGTTCCCGGTGCCGACCGGCGAACTACATCCACATCATTTATACGCGCTAAAGGGATGACTTGTAAAGCATAAACCGCGCAGGAGATCATTGCAAATTCCCGAAGAGGCGTCAGGATTCCCGATTCGCTGCCGACGTAGACTAATCGGTTCGCAAATTATTGAAATTATTGGAATAAACAGGGCGGGTTCCCGCGGCGCGGCGCGGCGACCTCAATTCCAAGGACCGTCACCCTTTGGAATGTCAGATATATGCTGTGACACAATCTGCCACTTCCCATCCAACTTAACGAAAACGAACGTAAACAACCTGGGGCCCTTAGAAAGTTTACCTTTGTATTCGAGGATAGTGTCGCTGTGTCCCGTCATTACAACCGTATTTCCTCCAAACGCTCGCAGGCGAATGTTGTTATGTACGTACTTGAGGTTTTTCAATCTCCCGGATCTGTGAAGATCCATAACCTGGGCCTTGGTGAGGACTTCTCCCCGCCCAAATCTCTCGCTGAGTAAAAGCATATCGTCGTTATAAAGCGGCGAGCTTGCGTCTGCATTGCCTGTCTTGGTGGCTTGATCGTAATCTTTTAACAGGGCGAGTATCTCTTGTTTTGCAGCTTCCCCGGCGGGATCCTCTAATGCTTTGGTTGTGCTTTGGCTTTGAACCAAACCGGCAAGTGCGATTCCTAACAGCGGAAGTAATAGAATTTGTCGCGTCAATGGGATCTCCTTTTGTGCAGATCGTGAGTGGCTTAGATTTGCGTACTAGATCAATTTCATCTGCTCCTGCAGCAGCTGGGAAACAAACTCCTCAGCAATCGTGGTGCAGCAGGCCGGTAGCTGGGCCCGCGATGCAGGGGATCGCGCTGAGATACTCGTAAATAGCCCGCAGGTCCCGGTCCGTCATATTGGTAAAGAAGGGCCAACGCATGACCTGGAGAAGACTGCCGTCGAAAGGAGCCGGCAGGCAAGTCCCATTCGGGGTCCCCGTGCAGGTCGGGTGGACACCATCAAAATCCTTACCAGTCCGCATAATTTCAAGAAACTCCGAGAACTCGGCGCCGCCTAGCGGCCGTCCGGTTTTATCCGGCGTCAAGTTGCGGGAATAAAGGTGCGTTAAAGCCCCGCCGGGTCCATAAGGACCAAAATCGCGCCCTCCACCCAAATAAGTCGCCGTATTGATTTTTGTGGGATGCTGGCCCAGGTAGGGATTTCCCCCCGCGAGAAACTCGGTTTGAGGGCCCGCGCTGTGACAACCATTGCAGTCACTGACCGCATTAACAATATAGCTGCCCAAGCCGACTAGCGCCCGGTTTTTCCCGTGCAAATCAAGTTTCACAGGAGCAATATCGAAGCCGGTCTTGATCTTGGACTCGTCGCTCTTTTCGTCACTGCTGTCGGCGCGCGCTCGTGGCGAATTGAGCGATGTGCCTACAAGAACCATCGCAACAATTGCAAATCCCATTCCCGAGGTTTTGATATGCGGTAACTTCATTTGAATTCTTCCTTTGTTTGGTGGCGTGGGAGCCGTCGCGCTATACCAGGATTTTCCTTTTTGGGTCCCACGGGCTACCATGGTACTCCAGCGCGGCCTTAGACGGCTAGCGGATCTCGGAGAAGTCGCGTTAGCAAATCCGGCCCCAGTCGTCCTCACAATCCACGCGGCAACTGGCGGGTCCTTCGCCGTAGGAATTCCTAGAATGAGATGGGGTGGTCTATGCCGCTCTAATTCTGAAGGGGTTTGGTAGGCGCGGCTGGACTCGAACCAGCGACCCTCAGCTTAGAAGGCTGATGCTCTATCCACCTGAGCTACGCGCCCGCATAATCAGTCTAGCTGTAAGGCATTTGCTCGAGCAATGTACGCTCAAATACGTGATACGGACGTAGGAGCAAGCCGCTTCTCGGCTTCGACCACCAGCGGATTCAGGCCGCCGCCGCCTTGGGCGATGTATTCGTGCAACTGCTGCCGCATGCGCTTCTCCCAAAACTTCTGCAGATGATTAGCGATGCCGGCGATGGATTCTTCGGGCGGATAGCTGGCGAAAAACTGGGCGATTTGATTCGCCATGTGGATCATGATCTCCGCAGTCACTTCGCCGGGCCAACTTCGTGAAGGATCTGCGTGGTCTGGCGGCGCGTTTCGAGATATTGGGCTTGCCACTCCGACATTCGCTTAGCCAGGCGCACTTCGACAGCAGTGACTTTGTACTCGGGGCAGTTGGTGGCCCAGTCTGAGAACCCCGTCGTGACGACATTCGCGCCGGTGACCGGGTGGTGAAAGGTTGTGTAAACTACGCCGGGCTGGATGCGCTCGGTCACTTCCGCGCGCAACGTGGTTTCGCCCGCGCGGCTGGCGATTGCGACCAGATCGCCGTCGCGAACGCCCCGATTTTCCGCGTCGAAGGGATGAATTTCGAGCACGTCTTCCTGGTGCCAGATGTTATTGTCCGTGCGGCGGGTCTGCGCGCCCACATTGTATTGCGACAAGATGCGCCCGGTGGTCAGGATCAGGGGGAACCGATCGGTAGTGCGTTCGTCGGTGGGAACGAACTCGGTCACAATGAAATTGCCTTTGCCGCGCACGAACCCGCCGATGTGCATTATGGGTGTGCCTTCGGGAGCCTGCTGGTTGCAAGGCCATTGAATGCTGCCCACCTCATCTAGCTTCTTAAAAGAAACGCCGGCGAAAGTGGGCGTCAGCCGCGCAATCTCATCCATGATTTCGGAGGCATGCGAGTAGTGCATGGGATAACCTAACGCATTCGATAGCGCCACTGTGATCTCCCAATCGGCCAGTCCTGCGAGCGGCGGCGTGGCCTTGCGCACCGGGCTGATGCGGCGCTCGGCGTTGGTGAAGGTGCCGTCCTTTTCAAGGAACGAGGACCCCGGCAGAAACACGTGCGCGTACATGGCGGTCTCATTGAGGAACAGGTCCTGAACCACTACGCATTCCATCGCGCGAAGACCGGCGGTCACATGCTTAGTGTTGGGATCGGATTGCGCGATATCCTCGCCCTGCACATACAGGCCCTTGAAGGTTCCTTCGACGGCGGCATCCAGCATATTGGGGATGCGCAACCCGGGCTCGGCTTCGAGCTTGACGCCCCAGGCCGCTTCGAACATATGCCGGACGGGTTCGTCGGAAACGTGCCGGTAGCCGGTAAACTCGTGCGGGAAGGAGCCCATGTCGCAGGCCCCTTGCACATTATTCTGCCCCCGCAGCGGATTCACGCCCACGCCACGGCGGCCGATATTGCCGCTCACCATCGCGAGATTCGCCATGCCCATCACCATGGTGGAGCCCTGGCTGTGCTCGGTCACGCCAAGACCATAGTAGATAGCCGCGTTCCCGCCGGTGGCGTAGAGCCGGGCTGCGGCGCGAACGTCCGCCGCCGGGACTCCCGTGATCGGCTCCATGGTTTCGGGCGAGTTGCGCTCTTCCGCGATGAACTTGCGCCAGCGCTCGAAAGCCGGCGTGTCGCAGCGTTCCTGGATGAAGGTTTCGTCCGCCAGACCCTCAGTGATAATCACGTGCGCTATCGCGTTTATCACTGCGACATTGGTGCCGGGCCGCAGCGGCAAGTGATAATCGGCTTCGACATGCGGCGTCTTCACCAAAGCGATCTGGCGCGGATCGACGATGATCAGGTGCGCGCCTTCGCGCAGCCGCCGCTTCATCTGCGATGCGAACACCGGATGGGCTTCGGTCGGATTTGCGCCGATGATCATGATCACGTCGGCTTGCTCGACGGAATCGAAATCCTGCGTGCCGGCCGAGGTGCCGAAGGTGGTCTTCAAACCGTAGCCGGTGGGCGAGTGGCATACCCGCGCGCAGGTATCGGTATTGTTATTGCCGAACGCCGCGCGGATTAGTTTCTGCACCAGGTAGGTCTCTTCGTTGGTGCAGCGGGATGAGCTGATGCCGCCGATAGAATCCCGTCCGTAGGTCGCTTGGATGCGTTTGAACTCGCTGGCTGCATAGCCGATGGCTTCTTCCCAGCTCACCTCGCGCCAGGGATCGGTGATCTTCTCGCGGATCATGGGTTTGGTGACGCGATCTTTGTGAGTCGCATATCCCCAGGCAAAACGGCCTTTCACGCAGGAATGCCCGTGGTTCGCCTTGCCGTCTTTATAGGGGACCATGCGCACCACTTCGCTGCCCTGCATCTCCGCCTTGAATGCGCAGCCTACGCCGCAGTAGGCGCAGGTGGTGATGACGCTATGCTCCGGCTGGCCTTTTTCGATAACGCTCTTTTCGATGAGTGTCGCGGTGGGACACGCCTGCACGCACGCGCCGCAAGACACGCACTCCGAAGCCAGGAATGGCTGGTTACCGGCGGAGACTTTGGATTCAAAACCACGGCCTTCGATGGTGAGCGCGAACGTCCCCTGCACTTCTTCGCAGGCTCGCACGCAGCGGGAGCACACGATGCATTTAGCGGGGTCGAACGTGAAATAGGGGTTGGTTTCGTCCTTGGGGGCCTTCAGGTGGTTGTCGCCCTCATAGCCGTAGCGCACTTCGCGCAGCCCCACTACTCCAGCCATGTCCTGTAACTCGCAATCCCCATTGGCCGCGCAGGTCAGGCAGTCTAGAGGATGGTCCGAGATGTATAGCTCCATTACGCCCCGGCGAAGTTTGGCCAGCTTGGGCGATTGCGTCCGCACTTTCATGCCGGGTTCGGCAGGCAGGGTGCACGATGCCGGAGTGCCGCGGCGGCCCTCGATCTCGACCAGACACAAACGGCACGATCCGAAGGATTCCACATTGTCGGTCGCGCATAGCTTGGGCACCTGCACGCCGGCTTCAACCGCCGCGCGCATTACCGAGGTGCCTCTGGGCACAGTTATAGACGTGCCGTCAATCTCCAGCGTGACCAGAGTTTCCCCGACCCGGTGCGGAGTGCCGTAGTCAATCTCTTTAATTACGGGCATGAAAATCTCCCGGGAAGTGACGTATCGCGCTCATGACGGGATATGGCGTGAGGCCGCCCAGGGCGCACAGCGAGCCATCCAGCATCAGTTCGCACAGGTCGTCTAATACTTCCAGATTTTTGTCTCGATCCTGATTCGCAATAATGCGATCGATCACTTCCACACCGCGCGTCGAACCGACGCGGCAGGGAGTACACTTACCGCAGCTCTCGACGGCGCAGAACTCCATTGCGAAGCGGGCCTGTTGCGCCAGATCTACGGTGTCGTCGAAGACCACAATGCCGCCGTGCCCCAGCAAGCCTTTTTTCTCGGTGAAAGCTTCGTAGTCGAGCGGCGTATCGAGCAGCGATTCGGGGAAGTAGGCGCCCAGCGGTCCACCCACCTGCACGGCGCGCAAGGGGCGACCGGAAGCGGTGCCGCCGCCGAAATCGTAAATAGCTTCGCGCAAGGTCAGGCCGAATGCTTTCTCGACCAGGCCGGCGTGTTTGATATTTCCTGCCAACTGAATGGTCAAAGTGCCGCGAGATTTGCCCATGCCGAAATCGCGATAGTAGGGGCCGCCCTTGTCGAGAATAATCGGAACGGTGGCGAGCGAGATCACGTTGTTGACTACCGTCGGTTGGCCGAATAGACCTTCGAGTGCCGGCAGCGGCGGTTTGGGACGAATCTGTCCGCGCTTGCCTTCCAGGCTTTCAAGGAGCGAGGTCTCTTCGCCGCAAATATAAGCGCCCGCGCCCAGCCGGACTTCGAGATCGAATCCTGCGCCATCGCCCAGGTAGTTATTTTCGCGCGCAATTGCGATGGCGCGTTCCAAGGTCCGGAACGCGTGCGGATACTCGGAGCGGCAGTAAATGTAGCCGCGCGTGGCGCCCACGGCCAGGCCCGCGATGATCATGCCTTCGATCAGCACGAACGGATCGCCTTCCATGATCATGCGATCCGCGTATGTTCCGCTATCGCCTTCATCCGCGTTGCACACGATGTACTTCTGCTCCGCATCAGTCTTCAGCACCGTGCGCCACTTGATACCCGTCGGAAACCCCGCGCCGCCCCGGCCGCGCAGTCCGGAGAACACTACTTCTTCGACAATCGCCTCGGGTGTCAGCGCCCGGGCGCGTTCGAGTCCCCGGAATCCGCCGTGACTGACATAGTCGGCTAAAGAAAGAGGATCGCTAATGCCGCACCGCGCAAATGTCAGCCGTTCCTGCTGTTTCAAGTAGGGGATTTCTTCCGTCAATCCCAGGAACAAAGGATGCGCTTTGCCTTCGAGGAAACCTGAGTCAATTAATCCGGCGATGGCATCCGCGGTGACGGGTCCATAGGCCACGCGTCCGCCCGGCGTCTCTACCTCGACCAGCGGTTCCAGCCAGAACATCCCGCGCGAGCCGTTGCGGATCACGTTTACGTCAGGCCGCTGCTGCGCAATCGCGCGCGCCACCGCGTCCGCGCCTACCGAGAGCGCCGAAGAATCGCAGGGGACGTAGACTCTCACGCCTGCCTCCGTGCGTTTTCAATCAGTGCGTCGGCGACACCCGCCGATACGCGCCCGTAGGGCTGCCCATCGAGCATAATGGCGGGCGAAAGAGCGCAGTTGCCGAGGCAATATACCGGCTTGACGGTAAAGCTTCCGTCCGCTGTAGTGTCGCCAAGTTTGACGCGCAAGCTGTTTTCCACATGTGCGATGAGGGAATTGCAACCCATCGCCTGGCAGGACTCGGCGCGGCAGATGTGCAAAACGTGGCGTCCCGGAGGAGTGCGCCGGAAATCGTGGTAGAAACTGATAACGCCGTGCACCTCGGCGCGGGAAATATTCAGGGTCTCTGCAAGCAACGGGATAGCTGCGTCGTCGATATACCCGAACTCTTCCTGAAGTGCATGTAACATCGGCAGCAACGCGCCCGGAAGGTGCTTCAGCGCCCCAATCCGTTCGCGTGCTCGCACAATGTCCATTCGTACATATTGTAGACTAAATGCACAACCACCGTGCGCTATAGCTTTCTCCTTCAAACGTATAATACTGAGCGGCTTAAGGTCATCGGCGTGTGGAGTAGTTTTCGCGATGCAGACCTTGCCGCGCGGCCCCATCCCACTGATACCCGGGGTCGCAGCGTTCTCGAGCAGATGATTCATCAGTGCGTGAGCGAAGACCACTGGTTTAAGAACTTTTTTGGGGTGGATATCGGCAGGCCGCCTCTGCCGGAAGCGCAAAACAGGCAGGGTTTCATTAGGCGCTACTGGGAGGATTCCGAACGCCGTCTGGACGCCTTGCAGGCGCAAGACGAGACGTTTTGGGAACAGGAAGTGGGTTTCTTTGAAGTCCCGCGCAGCCGCGCCTGGATTCTGGTGCGGCGCGTGGCCCATACCGCCCACCATCGCGGGCAACAGATGGCCATGTTGCGCATGTTGAACCGCGAGGTCCACAGCACTTACGGCCCTACGGCGGACACGGGCGACAAAGTAGTCTACGCCTATCCTGACGCCGAGACTCTGCTCGAGAAACTGGAAGCGTGAATCGCAATATCATCACGGTACCGATCCACAGAGTGGAGCCCGGGTCGAACGCGTCCGAACAAGACCTGGTAGCTGTCGAAGAACC
Source organism: Bryobacterales bacterium (assembly GCA_025350625.1). GTDB lineage: Bacteria > Acidobacteriota > Terriglobia > Bryobacterales > Bryobacteraceae > Palsa-187. The sequence goes on from JANXXL010000251.1 coordinate 9,620, forward strand.
CCTACAGATCCGCGTCGGCGAACGGGATGTGGCGATTACCATGCGGACTCCTGGACAGGACCGGGAACTTGCCGCCGGGTTCCTGTTCACGGAGGGACTGATTCAAAACGCAGGGCAGATCGTCGACATCGTGTCCGACGACCGGGGCGCGGTGACGGTCACGCTGGCCGAAGGCGTGGAAGTCTCTATTGCCGATCGCAATTTTTACGTGACTTCAAGCTGCGGCGTGTGCGGAAGAGCATCTATTGATGGCCTGCGCGCCGCTTGTCCGGCGCTTCCGCGCGGTATTCCGCGGGTTTTGGCCCGCGTGATTTCCACACTGCCCGACATTCTGCGAAATTCGCAGCCGGTTTTCGACCATACCGGCGGTCTTCACGCCGCAGCATTGTTCGACACTGACGGAAAGTTAACAGCCGTGCGCGAGGACGTGGGGCGTCACAACGCCGTGGATAAATTGATCGGAGCGGCTTTCTTGGAGGGCCGAATTCCGCTGCACAATTCGATCCTCATGCTCAGTGGAAGGATTAGTTTCGAACTGGCGCAGAAAGCGTTGATGGCGGGAATCCCGATGGTAGCTGCGGTTGGCGCGCCCTCCAGTCTGGCGATTGAAACCGCGCTGCACTTTGGGATGACACTGATTGGCTTCGTCCGCGGCCAGCGCTACAACGTCTATTCCGGGCAGGAACGATTGCTACAATAAATGCTTCCGTTTAGAAAGTGATCGTCCCCACGTGCCCCACAAGCTAACGAACATCCTTACCAATGTCCCCAGCGATATCGAAATTGCCCAGGCAGCGACGCCGATTCCGATTGACCGCATCGCCTCGGAAGCAGGTATCCTCCCGGACGAGCTGGAGCTGTACGGGAAGACTAAAGCCAAAGTCCACCTTTCTATCCGCGACAGGCTCAAAGATGTCCGCAACGGTAAGTACATCGTCGTGACTGCGATCACGCCGACGCCCCTAGGTGAAGGAAAGACCACCACTACGGTCGGCCTCAGCCAGGCTCTGGGAGCATATCTCGGCAAGAAGGTGTTCACCTGTATTCGCCAGCCCAGCCAAGGTCCGACGTTCGGCATAAAAGGAGGCGCGGCCGGCGGCGGCTACAGCCAAATTATCCCGATGGAGGAGTTCAATCTTCATCTGACGGGAGACATCCACGCCATCACGGCCGCCAATAACCTGCTGGCAGCGGCCATCGACAGCCGGTATTTTCACGAGCGGGAAACGCACGACGACGCTGTTCTGTTCGACCGCCTTTGCCCTGCCAAGAAAGACGGAAGCCGGCGCTTCTCCCCGGTGATGCTGCGTCGTGTCAAGAAGTTGGGAATCGACAAGACCAATCCCGCCGAGCTGACGCCGGAAGAGCAGAGCCGGTTCGCTCGCCTGGACATTGATCCCGATACGATCACTTGGCGGCGCGTGGTGGATACCAACGACCGCATGCTGCGCCAGATCACCATCGGGCAAGGTCCGGAAGAGAAGGGAATCACGCGCGTCACCGGATTCGATATGGCAGTGGCTAGTGAGATTATGGCCATCCTGGCACTCGCTACCGATCTTGGGGACATGCGGGAACGGCTGGGCCGAATTGTCATTGGCAGCAGCCACGCTGGAGTCCCGATCACCGCTGACGATCTGGGAGTCAGCGGAGCGCTCACCGTCCTGATGAAGGACACAATAATGCCGAATCTGATGCAGACTATCGAGGGCACGCCGGCTTTCGTCCATGCCGGTCCCTTCGCCAATATCGCGCACGGCAATTCATCGATTGTGGCGGATCAGATCGCGCTCAAACTGGTTGGACCCGAGGGCTATGTCCTGACCGAGGCGGGTTTCGGCGCGGACATGGGCATGGAAAAATTCTGCAACATCAAGTGCCGGGTGAGCGGACTCGCGCCGGACTGCGTGGTGCTGGTGGCCACCATTCGCGCCCTCAAGATGCATGGCGGCGGCCCCAAGGTAGTGGCGGGGAAACCGCTGGCCCACGCTTATACGCAGGAAAACCTGGAGCTGCTCGAAAAGGGTTGCAGCAATCTCCTCCGGCTGATCGGGAACGCCCGTGCCTTCGGCATTCCCGTGGTGGTGGCGATCAATCGCTTCAAGGACAATACCGATAAGGAGATCGATCTGGTCCGGCGCCTATCCATCGCGGCCGGCGCGGAAGACGGCGTCATGAGCAATCATTGGGCGGAGGGTGGAGCGGGCGCGGTGAACCTGGCGAAGGCGGTGGTGGCGGCCTGCGAGAAACCCGGCAATTTCCGCTTCCTCTATCCGCTGGACATAAGCATCAAGGAAAAAATTGAGATTATCGTACGCGAAATGTATGGTGGCTCCGGCGTCGAGTATTCGCCGGAAGCCGAGAAGAGGATCGAATTGTACACGCGGCAGGGCTTCGATAAGCTGCCCATTTGCATGGCGAAGACTCACCTGAGTCTGAGCCACGATCCGAACCTGAAGGGCGCTCCCAGCGGATTCATCGTTCCGGTGCGTGATATTCGCGCCAGCGTAGGCGCTGGTTTTCTATACCCTTTGCTTGGAACCATGAGCACGATGCCGGGGCTCTCTACTCGCCCCGGATATTACGATATCGACCTCGATCCCGCCACCGGTCGGGTGATCGGGCTATCTTGAGGCGATGTTATACAATGGATAGTTTCGCAGGCCTAGAATGCACACAGGAGATTTATGGAAACCGCTGTAGATACTGCTCTTGATACCAAATCCGCCGCGACGCCAGAGATGATTTCGAGCGGCCAGATCGTCGCCAAAATGCTGAAGCAGGAAGGCATTAAACACATCTTCACCATTTCCGGCGGACACATCGTCGATATCTACAACGGATGTATTGACGAAGGGATTGAGATCGTCGACGTACGCCATGAACAAGTGGCTGCGCATGCTGCCGATGCCTACGCGCGCATTACCGGTTTGGGGTGTGCAGTGGTCACCGCGGGTCCCGGCACCACTGACGCCGTGACCGGAATGGCGAATGCGTTTCGCGCTGAGAGTCCGATGCTGCTGATCGGCGGCAATTCGGCGCTCAAGCAATACCGCATGGGTGGGTTGCAGGAGTTGCGTCATACCGAAATGATGACGCCCATCAGCAAATTCGCTTCGCTGGTGATGACTACCGAGCGCGTGGCGGAAATGATGGGCATTGCGTTTCGCGAGATGTACAACGGGGCGCCGGGGCCGGGCTTCCTGGAAATCCCGCACGACATTATGGACGCGAAGGTTGAGGCTTCCAAGGTCCGCTATCCGAAAAATTACCGGGTGCGCGGCGCGGACGGCGGGGTGCCGGAATTTGTTGGCGACCCCAATATCGTCCAGCAAGTCGCGGACTTGATCGCCAACGCGGAACGCCCGGTAGCACTGTTCGGCACGCAGGCGCGTACTTGCCGCGCGCACGACGCTATAGACCGCTTCTCGCGGCATTTCAACATACCGATTTACGTGAACGGCTCCGCGCGGGGCACGCTGCCGCGTAATCATTCGCACGCCTTCATGCCTTCGCGCAAGGCCGCGTTCGATAACGCCGACGTTATCCTGCTGGCCGGAACGCCACTCGATTTCCGCATGGGTTACGGCCGCCGCCTGAATCCCAAAGCGAAGATCGTGATCATGGACATGGATTACAAGAATGTCGGCAACAACCGCGACTTCGATTTCGGGTTGGTCGGCAATCTGCGCACTATCGTGAACGCGATGTGTGAAGCTTCGAGCGGCGATGTCTCGAGGAAACACGATCCGTTTCTGAAAATGCTGCGCGAGGACGAGGAAAAAAGCAAGAACAAGGACGACAAAATTATCGCCGCGAACGAGGTGCCGATACACCCGGTTCGCCTGTGCCATGAGATCAACGAGTTCCTGCAAGAAGAAACGGTCTATATTGGCGACGGCGGCGACATCGTCACCTTCTCAGGTTCGATAGTGCGGCCCCATAAACCAGGCGGATGGATGGACCCTGGCCCTCTCGGCACGCTCGGCGTCGGCACGGGCTTCGCGATGGCCTCCAAGCTCGCGCAGCCGAATCGCGACGTAGTGGTGCTTTACGGCGATTGCTCCTTTACGTTGACCGGCTTCGATTTCTTGACCATGGTGCATCGCAAACTGCCGTATGTCGGCGTCATCGGTAACAACTCATCCTGGAATCAGATCCGCTTTGGCCAGGAGCGCAAATACCCGGGCCGGGGCGATATCGGCAACGTGGTGGGCGATGTGCGATTCGATCACCTGGCAGAAGCCATGGGCGGTTTTGGAATCCGCGTAACCAAGCCCGAGGACATTCGGCCCGCGCTCGAAAAAGCCCGCGATTCGGGCAAGCCGGCGCTGGTGGATGTCGTGATCAATCGCGAGGTCTACTCCTCGGGCACTTCGAATCAGACCATGTACAAGTAGTCCGCCGCAGGCCGATCCACCGTATAAATGGACCGCTCAGACGCGGCGCGCGCTTGGTTAAACAAGGAGAACTATAGATGGAAGCATTGAAGGGCATTCGCATCCTAGACATGACGCACGTGCAGGCGGGACCGACCTGCTCGCAACTGCTGGCGTGGATGGGGGCGGATGTGATTAAGCTGGAATCGCCCGCGGGCGACGCAACGCGCGCTCAGTTGCGCGACGTACCGAACGCCGACAGCCTGTATTTCACCATGTTGAACTGCAATAAGCGCTCGATCACCGTCAACATGAAATCGCCCGAAGGCAAGGCAGCGTTTGTTGAACTGCTGAAGAAGAGCGATATCCTCATGGAGAACTTTGGCCCCGGCGTGCTCGACCGGCTCGGCTTCCCGTGGGAAAAAGTCCACGAAATTAACCCGCGTGTGGTGATGGGTTCGATCAAGGGTTTCGGTTCTTCCGGCCCCTATGCCGACTTCAAGGCCTACGAGAATGTGGCGCAGGCGATGGGTGGCGCCATGAGCACGACCGGAGTTCCCGAAGGCCCGCCTTTCGTCACCGGCGCGCAGATAGGGGACTCGGGAACGGGCCTGCACCTCGCGATCGGACTGCTCGCCGCGCTCAATCAACGCAACCGCACCGGCCAGGGACAATATGTGGAAGTGGCGATGATGGACGGCGTGATGAATCTGTGCCGTGTGAAATGGCGCGATCACCAGCGCCTCACGCGCCAGGAGCTAGATGAGTATTCGATCCCGACCCAAGGCCTCACCACCACTCCACGCGCCGGGAACGATTCCGGCGGCGGTCAGCTCGGCAACGCGATTCAC
>JANXXL010000255.1 GCA_025350625.1 Bryobacterales bacterium
GCCGGCTCTGGAGATGAAGACGTTTCTGGGGCCGCAGTCTCCGCCGCTGGCGTCGCTTAAAGGAAAGCCTGTACTGTTGTTTTTCTGGGCGCATTGGTGCAGCGACTGTAAGCACGAGGTGGAGATCGTGGCGCAGGTGAAGCAGCAGTACGCCGCTAAGGGTTTGGTGGTGATTGGGCCGACGCAGCATTACGGCTATGCGGAGGCCGGCCGCGATGTTGGGGCGGAGGAAGAGCTGGCTTACATCGAAAAGATCCGGAAACAATTCTATGGTCCGTTGTTTGATATGCCGGCGCCGGTGAGTGAAGAGAATTTCCGGAACTATGGGGCGAGTACGACGCCGACGCTGGTGCTGATTGACCGGAAGGGGATGGTGAATTTATTTCATCCGGGGAATCTCTCGCTGGATGAGTTGAGGGCGCGGATCGACCGGCTGTAGGAGGTGGTGACGGGAGCGCGGCCCGGGGTGCTATAGGTGCGCAGAAGCGGGCGCGCGCCTATAGCACCCGGCGGGAATCGCCGTCGCGCATGGTGATGTGTTCGCGGTCCAAATGTTCCAGCAGCGGGATGGCGTATTTCCTGCTGATACCAGTCCAGTCCTTGAACTCGCCCACGCTGAAGTGTTCGCCCTTGTGGCTGGCCAGCAGTTCGCGCAAAGTAGCCAAGGCCGAATGATGAAAAACCAGATCGTCTCCGATGCGGATTAATTTTTTGCCGCGGTAGAGGATCTGCAGTAAGCTGCGGGCACGGGCCGCTTCCACGCCGGAACGCTGAAGCACCTCAGGCAGTCCGGGGACGGCGAGGCCGGCGTGTTCGAATGCGGCTTCAATTTTGGCCAGCGCGTCCGCTTCGTCCTGCTTCAAGGCTAGCTTGTGCGTTGCCAAGTGCACGATGTCGCCAGTGACCACCAACTGTTTATCGGCAGCCAGTAGCGCGTCGAACAGGGCTGGTGGGGCATCGGGCGCTTCGCGGCTGCGCATCTCTTCCTTTGCCAGGCCAGGTAGCAGCGGGAATTTCAAGTGGAACCCGGCCAACTGCTCTTTCCATTTCGCAATGGTGGCGTGCATCCAAGCTTTATCGACGAACCAGCTTTGCGCCAAGTGCGCGGCCTTGGCGCCCGCGGCCTTCTCAATTACGGCGGCGGTGAGGCCCGTTCGCGCGATGAGATCCGCGGTGCTTAGGCCGAAGCGGGATTCGCGGATGAACAGTGCGACCCGTTGCTCAATGGTGCCTTCCGCGAGGAGTTGCAACCGCTCCAGGGTGTCTTTGCGCGGTGGTGCGATGTCGAGCACTACTCCGCCGCCGATGGTCACTACAGGTGAGAACATGCGTGCAATGAAGCGGTCTCCGGGCAGCAGCAGAATGGGATTGCGCAATCGAAGCCGTGCGAATTGCGGAGACCCCAGGCTGCGATATTCGGCCACTACTTCAGAAGTTCCGGAGTGAAAGTGGAGCGGCGCGCGGTTCTTCAGAGGTTTTGCGGAGGAGAGCAATTCAAAGGCGCAGTCGATGATTTTCGTTGTTCGAAATCGCCCCGTTTCGGCCAGTACAACGCCGCGGAACAGGTCGCCCTCACCGGCGCCGGTGATGTTCAACGCGGTGCGCTGGCCCGCGCGCGCTATCTTCGATGGCTCGCCGTGTACTTGCACGCCGCGAACTCGAAGACGCCGGGAACCCGGATGCACTTCCACTTCCTGTTCAAGCGACACCGACCCCGCCAGCATGGTGCCGGTAACTACGGTTCCGAAGCCGCGCATGGAGAACACGCGATCCACCGGCAGGCGGAGATATTGCGAATCGTCTTTGGGAATAATAGTAGCCGCAACGTCCTTTAGGGCCTGGCGAAGTTCATCCAGGCCTGCGCCCGTGATGGAGCTGACAGCTACCACGGGCGCGGATTCCAGAAATGACCCTGTAACGAATTCCTCCACTTCGAGCCTCACTAGATCGACTATTTCGGCATCTACAGCGTCGGACTTGGTGAGCACTACGATCCCCTGCCTGATGTTGAGGAGCCGGCAGATCTCGAAATGTTCGCGTGTCTGTGGTTTGATGGACTCATCCGCCGCGATCACAAAGAGCAGCAGATCAATGCCGCCGACACCGGCGAGCATATTTTTGATGAACTTTTCATGTCCGGGAACGTCTACAAAAGCGATGCGCAAATTTTGTGCTAAATCCAGGTGCGCAAAACCTAAGTCGATGGAGATGCCGCGGCGCTTTTCCTCCTCAAGCCGGTCCGTATCGACGCCGGTAAGCGCGCGGACGAGTGCCGTCTTTCCGTGGTCGATGTGCCCAGCCGTGCCTGCAACAATGCTTTTCATGGCGGCGTTCTTCATCCTACTACCTGTTTTCGCGCAGGAAGCGAAACTGGAGACTAAAGAAGATACGCCGACTGTTACGTTCCGCTCCGGTGTCTCCAACGTGCGCGTGGACGTTCAGGTAGCGGAAGGTTCCACGATTGTGATGGATCTGACGCAGGATGATTTCGTAGTCTTCGACGAGAAGCAGCAGCAGAAGATCCTTTATTTCGGCCGCGACGCGGAACCAGTCTCGCTACTGCTGCTTTTAGACGTGAGCGGCAGCATGAAGAAATATGTCGATCAGGTGGCGAGCGTAGCCCGCGAAGCGCTGCATTACCTGAAGCCCGGCGACAAAGTCGCGGTGATGGTTTTCAGTAAGGGGTCCATGGTGCGGCAGGACTTTAGCGGAGACTTCGACGCTGTCGCCCGCGAGCTGCACAACGCCAACTGGGACGAACGCCTGGGAAGCGGAACCGCGATTAACGACGCGCTGGTCGATGCTTCCGCGTACATGCGCGAGAAGGCAGACGAGGCAGGCCGGCGGTCGATCGTGATTCTCACCGATAATCTGGGCTTGAACTACCAGAGCCCGGACGACAAGGTGATCCAGCGCCTCTACGAATCAGACACAGTGCTGAATGCAATGGTGGCGGGCAAGGGCGAGCGTCCTGCGCCGATCCGTCCAGGGCACTACGTCAATCCGGATTTCACTCCTCCGGACGTGTTCCACATTGCCGACGAGACCGGCGGCGAGGCGGTGAAGATGGCCCGCGCCAGTACGACATTTCCCGAGATGATTGAACACATCCGCACGCGCTACAGCCTGCAGTACCGCTCGCCTGAGAGTGGGGCGACAGGCTTCCGAAGCATTCGCGTGGAACTGTCGCCTCAGGCGAAGATGCGGCATCCCACAGCGGTAGTGCGCGCGCGCAAGGGTTACTTCCTCACACGTTAAGCTCGGAAGGAATGCTTCTGGCCGCCGCCATCCTGCTTCTTTTGCTTACTTGCTGGAGCGTGATCCCCGCTCCCATCATGCTGCTATTCCCGCTTGCGTTAGGCGCCGCGGAATTGAGTCCCTGGCTGATGGGCGCCGCAGTTCTGATTGGAGCATTGGCACGAAAGAACGGGCGGGCCGTGCTAGCAGTTTGCGCCGTCAGCCTGATTTGCAGCGCGGTGCCGCTGGTATCGTTTCTGGCAACCAGGGAGACTCGCGCCGCCGCTTTCCGCGAAGTGGTGACGGGCGAACGCGATGCTGCGCCGGAAACGCGCGTCCGGCCGATCCTTATCCGGCCAAACGTTCCGTATGCGGTCCGGGATGCGACATTGCATATGGTTGTTTACAGCCCGGCGGAATCGGGCCTATATCCAGCCATCGTGATGCTCTACGGAGGCGCGTGGCGGAACGGAGCACCCGAAGACAATGCGGCATTTGCGCGGCACATGGCGGCCTGCGGATACGTGGTGTGCGCGATCGACTACCGTCATGCGCCGCAATTCCAGTTCCCGGCGCAACTGGAGGACGTTCAAGACGCGCTGCTATTCCTGCAGCGCCACCACGCGGAATACCAAGCGGAATACCAAATTGATGCTACGCGCCTGGCGCTGCTGGGAAGGTCGTCCGGCGGGCATCTGGCGCTGCTGGCCGCCTACCAGCCACCGCTGGTTCCGATTCGCGCGGTGGTGGCGTACTATGCGCCAACCGACCTGATTGGAGGCTATGAAGACCCGCCGGCTCCCGATCCCATCGGCGTGCATGGAGTGCTGGAGAGCTTTCTAGGAGGGCCGCCGGCGCGGTTGCGGGAGCGCTACCTGCAGGCGTCGCCGCTGACGTACGCATCGAAGGCGCAACCGCCGACGCTGCTAATTCAGGGCGGGCGCGATCACATTGTGAAGCCGAGGTTTGCGCGGGAGTTGAGGGAAAAGCTGCGTTCGAGCGGCAGTCAAGCAGTACTGTTGGAAATTCCGTGGGCGGAACATGCGTTCGATGCAATCCCGGGGGGAACAGGAAGCCGGGAGGCTCTGGACTACACCGAACGCTTTCTTTCGTGGGCGATGAAATGAGTCCTACTCTTTCTTTTTGGGCAGTTGCACCATCGTCATCTTGTTCGCCTCGATGGTGATGGTCTGGCGAATCTCGCCATAGGTCGGCGATGAGATGTGGAGTTCGTAGGTTCCCGGGTTGAGCAGCACTCCGGC
>JANXXL010000272.1 GCA_025350625.1 Bryobacterales bacterium
CGGTCGAGGATGGCGGCGATTCGCCCCACTACGCGTCCGTCGCGCCGCGCCAGGAAAAACTCAGCTTCGGCGTTGGTATAGAAAGGATGCTTTTTCCGGTCGAGGAGCTCCTTGACGGCGATCCGCAGGGGAGCTACCCAGTGTTGGTCCCCGCGATAGAGCGTATAGGGGAACTCAATGAATTCCTTCAATCCCCGCTTGCCATCCGCTGGAACGATGTCGATTTCGACCAATCCGTCTTTCCTTAGGACAATTTCCGGTACAGGGCCGGCAGAGAAAGAATCAGGATCAGAGCCAGAAACGTTCCCGCCAGAATATCCACTGTGTAATGGTACCGAAGATAGACTGTAGAAAACATGATGCATAGGGCGTAGGCAAAGTAGAGGATGGTTACCGGTCTTGATAATTGGCGGCTCCCCCACCACGCCAGAATGGCGAGCTCCGTGTGGCCACTGGGAAAACAGTCGTAGGCAGCCGATTCCAGGCGGTCCAAAGCGGACTGCAGCAGCCCGAACAGCCACAACCCCTGCAGCGGGACATGCTGAAGGTCGCGCAGAAGAAACCGCGGGCCGCGCGCGGGGACTATGAAGTACCCGATATAGGACGCCAAGAAGCCGGTCGCAATCAGAAAGGCGTAATACCGGAAGGATTCGTATTGCCGTCGCAGCCAGAAGATCAGGGCTATCGATATGACGGCGGGAATGAACAAACTGTAAACGATTTGCAGGAATTCGGTAAGCGGGCGGCTCGCGATGCGTTCCAGCCAGACGGTGGGATTGGCGTGCCAGAATGCGAAGTCCAGATGGGCGAGCCAGGAATCCGCATCCTCGCGCCGAATCGCCGGGATCAGAACAGACATTTCCCGATAGCAGATCGAAACATACAACAGCGGATACCAGTGGCGGAAAACCCGGCTCACACGACCGGGACGCTTGACCGCGGCCACCACGACAACTGCGCAGACAATGTGGACGGCAAACCATAATCCGGCGGCCGGCACATGCTTCCAATAGATGACAATCAGCGCCCCGGTAAGCGCGAGGTAGGACAGTACGACTTTGTCGACGGCCCAGAAGCGGTCTGGCGGACTCAGTATTTCAGCCAACCGGCCTCCCGGTACCAGGCGAGAGTCTCGGCGAGTCCGGCGTCGAGCGAGGTCCGCGCTTCAAAACCGAGTTCCGCGGCCGCCCGCCGTGTATCGCACGTCCAATAAGGGCATTGGGCTTCCGTCACCTTTTCGCGCGAGATGATTCCCGGGTTGCCGGTGACGCGCGCCCATAACTCGGCGCCGTAACCGGCGGCATAGGCGAATGGAGAGGGCACCCGGAGTACTTGTGCCTTGCGTCCGACGATGCGAGCCGCGGCGGCGCGCAGTTCGCTCCAGGAAACCGGAGTCGCATTTGCAAGAAAATAAGTTCGCCCGCAGACGGAAGTGGCACGCGCCACCGTAATCAATCCTTCAACCAAATCTTTCACGAAAATTGCGCTGAACCACCGCTCCCCTGCACCTATCTGCAGTGCAATGCCCTGGGTAAGAGGTTTGAGAATGCGGAACACATCCCGGTCGCGCGGGCCGTAGACCACGGGAGGACGTACGATCACGGCATTCGGGACCAGCGTGCGCACTATCCGCTCTCCTTCGAGCTTCGATTTTCCGTAATGGGTGAGAGGATGAGGCTCGGCATCTTCGAGTGTAGGCGTGCCATCGGCGTTGGGGCCCACGGCCGCGAGCGAACTGACATGGACCAGGCGTATCCCGCTGCCCGCGATAGCACGCCCCAGATTTTCCGTCGCGCCTGCGTTGCCGGCGTAATAATCCCCGGCAGCGAGAGCTTTCGTCACGCCCGCAAGATGGATTACGGTATCAACACCCTTTAACGCATCCTCCAGACCCACGCCGCTAACCAGATCTCCGAAGACGGGCTCGGCCTGGGGCGGAAGACCGCGATGATTTTTGCGCCGCAGCAGGCAGCGCACGCCTTCCCCGCGGGCGCATAACTGGTCAATAAGATGGCTACCGATAAAGCCCGAACCTCCGGTAACCAGAATCATGTCAAAAACCAGGCTGATTCCCGAATAAATCGATGTGGAGGCGAGGGCCGTAGCGGAAATGCTCGCGTTTGCAAATATCCACCAGCCAATGGGCTCGCCGGTGAAGCGACTCGGTATCGGTTCCTTCCGCCATCAGGATGACGCGGCTGCGGTCCGCGCGG
>JANXXL010000308.1 GCA_025350625.1 Bryobacterales bacterium
CCGAACGTGTTGTACTCGCGTATACTCGCGGACGCGGACGTGACGCCCAGCCAAATCTTTCCGCCGCTCCGCTTCACCCGGGCGGCCAGCGCGCAGTCGTCGATCAGTTCGCCTTTGATAGATTCGATGCCGCCGATGCGCTTCAACGCGGAGTTGCGAATCAGGATACATCCACCTGCCGCTCCCGCCGTCTTCGCCCGCGCGTCTTCAATCCATCGTGGAGGATAGAGCTCGAAGAAGAAGTAGACGAACGCCGGAATCAGCGCTCTTTCCGCGAAGCTCTCGCAGCGCAACTTGACCATGTACGACGCCACATCAAGGTTCCCAAACTCCGCGCGCGCCACCAAGCCAGTCAACGTCTCAGGCGAGTGGACGATGTCGGCATCGGTCAGCAAAACGTACTCCGGCCGAAACACGCGCACTTCATCCAGACCGCAGTGGAGGGCCCACAGCTTACCCGTCCAACCCGGCGGCAGATCTCCAGCTCGCGCAATATGGATCACACCCGATGCCGCGCGAGCCAGCTCCGCCGTTCCATCCGTGCTGTGGTCATCCACAACATAAATCCGAAACTCCCCCGCATAATCCTGCGCGGCGCACGAGGAGATGCAGGCCTGAATCGTGCTCACCTCGTCGCGCGCAGGGATCACAATGGCCACTCGCGGCAGCGTCCGTAACCGCCCATCGAACTTCCGCTCGCGCACCAGCCAAAATCTGCCGCGCGCGAATACAAGACAGATCCAAATCAGCAGGACAATTGCGCTAATCACTATGCGGCAGTATAGACCATGACCCTGGTACGCCAGATCGCTCCCCGGCGTTGCACGTATATGTTGCCAGTTGCACCGCGCTCAACTCACTCTCACTCTCGCGGCGAAACAGCGCCAATGTGTAGCCGCCGCGCAGGAACACGCCGCGGTGCTCAATCCTCACCGCCAGCACAGTTGCATGGAGCAGTACCGCGTGCACCAGTTCCGTGAGAGCGCGCCGGATCGCCGAACGCCCGTCACGCAGCCGCGCCAATGTTCCCGATTGCTATGGCAGATGGGCGGCTTCGTCCCGAAGGATCTGCCCGCGGAGCGCACGCAGCAGCGGCGATTCCGTCGCATCATGCAACGCTCGATAGTAAGGCACGGCGATGATCAACTCCAGCCAGGCCATACGGCGGATACGGCGGAACACCTGATCCCGCCAGTGCTTCTTCAACCAAGGTATTCCGTGCAGGTCGAGAAACCGGCCCAGCCGCAGCGTCGACAGGAATTCCGCATCATCGTCGAACCTGCAGGCTCGCTCAATAAATGCCTTGCCTTCCGAACCTTCCCCCAGTTGAAAGTGTTGAATGGACGAAGCAACAGCCCTCCGTTCCTCGTTCGTCAAACGATAAGCAGCGTCCCACGGCATCGCCGGCCACGCATTTTGCCGGAAGTACTCAAACCAAAATGTTGCCATGGTATGTGCTTGACAACACAAAGTACTTGTCACAATCTAATCTGAGATACTTGTCCGCATGCCCGTTGATCCTCTATCGCGCCGTAGTCTTCTCACCGCCGCTGCATTTGCGCTAACCTCCGCCAAAGGCGCGTCCAAGGCCCCGGTGATGGGATCGGGCGAACACACCTACGAAGTCACGCACGATTGGCCGCAATTGCCGGACGACTTGAAGTTCGGCAATACGCACGGCATAGTCGCTGATGGCCAGGGACGCTTGATCATCGCGCATACGGTTCACAGCAGCAGTAAAAGTGCCGATGCCATCGCCATCTTCGATGCGGACGGAAAGTTTGTGAAATCGTGGGGAGCAGATATGCGCGGCGGTGCGCACGGCTTAACCATTCGCCGCGAAGGCAGCCAGGAATTCCTCTACCACTGTGACAACGTGAAAGGCTTCGTCCGCAAGACAACGCTCGATGGCGAAGTCGTGTGGGTGCTGCATTGCCCGTTTATGAGTGGCGTCTATAAATCGGCCAAGGAATACAAGCCGTCAAACCTCGCCATCGCACCGAATGGCGACATCTACGTTGCCGATGGCTATGGCAAGTTCTACATCCATCACTACGATGGAAAGACCAACTACATCCGCACTTTCGGTGGTTCGCGCGGGGAAATGGATCGCAACCCGGGCAAAGAGACCGCGCCGGGCACCACCATCTGGCCACACGCCATCGCTGTGGATACGCGCGGACCGCAACCGCTGCTGATGGTGGGCGAACGAGGCGCTAACAGCCGCATTCAATACTTCACCATGGACGGCAAGCCCCTGCACACCTTGAAGGACGGGGTCCGCTGGCCCAGCATTTTCGAATTTCGCAAAGGCCTGATTCTGATGCCGGATCTAAAAGCCGTGGTGACTCTCTTCGACGCTGATAACAAGCCGTTGGTGCGGCTCGGCGACGGGCAGCAGAGCGATGGCAGAACTTACGAAGGCATCCGTAACCAGAACCGCGACGCCTTTACCGCAGGCAAATTCGTGGCTCCGCACGGCGCATGTTTCGACGCCGGCGGAAACATTTACGTCGCCGAATGGGTGGAAGTAGGCCGCGTCAGCAAACTTCGAAAGCTCACGTAACCGGCCCCGGATTAAACGGCGCCAACGCGTTGTGCAAACCCCAATGATCGGCCCAGGTCTTCTTCCGTCCACTGGCCACGTCGAGAAGGTTCTGGAAAATTTCCCAGCCCACCTCCTCCATCGTGGATACGCCAGTGGCAATTCGTCCGGCATCAATGTCGATCAGGTCGGGCCAGCGTTCAGCCAGTGCGGTGCGAGACGAAACTTTAATCACCGGCACCATCGCCAGTCCGTACGGCGTGCCCTCACCAGTAGTGAACACATGCATGTTCATGGAGGCAAGCTGCTGCGTGCCGCAAATGAAATCGCTGGCCGGAGTGGCGGCAAACACCAAACCCTTCGCCGTAACGCGCTCCCCCTGGCTGGCGACCGACATCAGCGCCGAACTGCCCGCCTTCGCCACCGATCCCAGCGCCTTCTCCACAATATTTGACAGCCCGCCGCGCTTGTTGCCCGGCGTGGGATTCGCGCTGCGGTCGGCAGAGCCTCGCAGCAAATAATCGTCATACCATTTCATCTCACGAATCAAATCGCGCGCCACGTCCACATTGATCGCTCTCGGTGTTAGAAGGTGCACCGCATCCCGCACCTCAGTCACCTCAGAGAACATCACCGTAGCCCCGGCACGCACCAACAGATCCGCCGCATAACCCACCGCGGGGTTACACGTCACACCGGAAAACGCATCGCTCCCGCCGCACTGCAAACCGACAATCAATTCCGCAGCAGGACACGTGGTCCGCTGCCGCTGATTCAA
>JANXXL010000313.1 GCA_025350625.1 Bryobacterales bacterium
CAGGCTACCGAGAACCGCATACAAACCGGCATCGAACGGGTGCGCCGCGATTTCCAGAATCAAAACCGCCTGCAAGTGCGCGTGACCCTGGAGCGCCTGGAGTATCACGACAAAACCAACACGGTAACGCCTACTTTAGTCATCGACAACGGCCCTCTGATCGAGGTCCGGACCACGGGAGCCAGCGTCTCTCAGGGGCGTCTGCGCCTGTTGATCCCCATTTTCCAGGAACGCGCGGTCGACCGCGGCCTCCTGCTTGAAGGCGGCCGCAATCTGGTCGATTATTTCCAGTCGCAAGGTTATTTCGATGCCGCGGTCGACTATCACGAGGAGGAAACCGCCCCTGGGATCCAGCGAATCATTTACGCCGTCACCCGCAACGCCCGCCACAAGCTAATTGGCATCGAGATTACCGGCAATCGCTTCTTCGATACCGATACCATTCACGAACGCCTCTCGGTACGCGCCGCCGGCGTGCTGCGCAATCGCTACGGGCGGTACTCACGCAAGCTGCGGGATAACGACCGCGCCGCCATACTCGATCTGTATCGCTCGAACGGTTTCCGCGATGTGCAGGTGGCGGCGACGACGCTTGACGACTACCAAGGACGTACTGACGACCTGGGTGTTCGGTTTGAAATTGAAGAGGGTCCGCTGTGGTCGGTAAACCAGTTGGAGATCGAAGGCGCGCCACCCGAAAATATAACCTATCTTCGCGGCATTATTCAATCGGCTGCGGGACAAGCCTTCAGCGAAGCGAATATAGCCGCGGATCGCGACGCCATTCTCACCTACTTTTTTAATGACGGCTACTCGGATGCCACATTCGACTGGTCGCAGACCCCCTCGGGCGTGCCCAACCGGGCGAACTTGCATTACACCATTCGTCTGGGCGAGCGCCAATACGTGCGCGATCTGCTGGTGCGCGGACTCGAAGCCACCCGGCCTCAGGTGGTGCTCGGCCGCATCCTGATTCACCCCGGCGACCCTATCTCGCAGGGACGCATCGGCGAAACCCAGCAAAAGCTCTACGATTTGGGCATCTTTTCCAAAGTGCGAACGGCGCTGCAGAATCCCGATGGCATGGAGGAAAAGAAGTACGTGCTATTCCAGTTGGACGAAGCCGCCCGGTATTCGTTCAACATCGGCATTGGAGCGGAGCTGGCGCGGATCGGCGGAGGCGTCACCACTTTCGACAGCCCGGCCGGCACCACCGGGTTCAGTCCCCGAATTTCCACCGGCATCAGCCGCCTGAATTTCCTCGGCATCGGCCACACCATCAGCCTGCAGGCTCTCGCATCTACTCTGCAACAGCGCGGTGTGGCCAGTTACGTGGCTCCTCAGTTCACCGGGAACCAGAATCTTTCGCTGACATTTTCCGGGCTCTTCGATAACTCAAAAGACGTCCGTACTTTTACCGCGCGCCGATGGGAGGGAGCAGTGCAGCTCGCGCAACGCCTCTCCCGCGCCAACAGCTTGCAGTACCGCTTTGCGTTTCGACGCGTTACGGTGGATCAAAATTCCCTGAAGATTTCGCAGTTCTTGGTTCCGCTGCTGTCTCAACCGGTGCGCGTGGGATTGGTGTCCATGTCGTTCATCCGGGATCGCCGTGACAATCCCACGGAATCGCGCCGCGGCAGTTACAACACCATCGACGCCGGGATCGCGCTGCCGCAATTCGGGTCGCAAACCGACTACACGCGCCTGGTGCTGCGCAATTCCACTTATCACCCGATTACGCGTGAAGTGGTGATCGCGCGGAGCCTGCAACTTGGCTACATTCAACGTTTAGGAGGCCTCGCCCAAATCCCGCTGGGGGAGCGCTTCTTTGCAGGCGGCGCTTCTTCGCAGCGTGCCTTTCCCGACAATCAGGCCGGCCCGCGCGACCTTGAAACCGGGTTTCCGCTCGGCGGCGACGCTTTCTTATTCCATTCCACCGAACTGCGCTTCCCGCTGATCGGCGAAAATGTAGGAGGCGTGCTGTTTCACGACATGGGCAATGTTTATTCGACCATCGATCAGATCAGCTTCCGTTTCCGGCAGGGCGCCTACCAGGAATTCAACTACATGGTTCAGGCAGTGGGAATTGGAATCCGTTACCGCACTCCGGTGGGTCCCATTCGGATTGATCTCAGCTACAGCCCCAATTCCCCCCGCTTTGTGGGATTCAGCGGAACCCGCGACCAGTTGCTTTCGTGTAATCCCAATCTTCCGCCGAGCCAGAACCCGGCCGTCTGCGTAGGCGTCCCGCAACGCATCAACACTTTCCAATTCCATTTCTCGCTGGGGCAGACTTTTTGATGACGCGGCTTCTTCTATTCGCGATGCTGGTGTCGCTCTCCGCGCAGGGGGAGACGCTGGATCGCATCGCCGTCACCGTGGGCCGGCATGTGATATCGGAGCGCGACACCATCGAGGACATCCGTATCGCGGCATTCATCGACGGCAAGACAGCCGAGGTAAACGGCGAACAAAAGCGCAAGGCCGCGGATCGGCTGATCGATCAGTATCTGGTTTTAGAAGACGCCGCATCTACACGCGCCAGCTTGCCCTCCGCCACCGAGGCAGCAGCTATGCTCGCCCCCATGAAGGCGCGCTTTGGATCGGATCAGGCATACCGCACCGCTCTGGGCCACGCTCAAATTACAGAAGAGGAATTATTAGAGCAGTTGCTCCGGGGACTGCAAATGCTGCGCTACACCGATCTCCGCTTCCGCCCCGAAGTGCAGCTTTCCGATGAAAATCTGCGCGCCTTTTACAACCAGCTCGCCTCGAAGGGGGACCGGCTTCAGAGCTTCGAAGCCAGCCGTAACGATCTCGAAAAGGTGCTGACGGACCAGCAGACCATGCAGGCACTGGACCGCTGGCTGGGCATGACTCGCAGCGACACCGCTATCCTTTACCGCGAGGCGGTTTTCCAATGACGCGCGCGGGGCATTTGACGCGGCAAATCCTGGTGGCGGCGGCAATACTGCTATTAGTCATCGCAGGCGCGGGTTTGCTGATTGTACGCAGCGGTTGGTTTCGCGAGCTGGTCCGCCAGCGAATTGTGAGCGAAATCGAGTCCGCCACCGGGGGCCGCGTCGAGGTAGGAAATTTCTCATTCAAGTGGGAAACATTGGTGGCGAAGATATCGCCGCTGGTGTTGCATGGGACCGAACCAGCTTCTGACACACCGCTCTTGCGCGTCGAATCCGTCAGCGTAGGCTTGCGCGTCATCTCCATGCTGGAGCGCAAATTCGATCTATCGTCGGTGAGTTTGGAGCAGCCGCGCCTGCGCATCGTCGTCTATTCTGACGGCTCGAATAATTTGCCGCAGCCGACTGGGCCGAGCAGCGGTAAAAGCTGGGCGGAGAATCTGGTCGATCTGGCGGTACGCCGCTATGCTGTCACAGGCGGCATGGCGGAAATCGATCTCCGGCAGGTCCCGCTAAGTTTCAGCGGCGAGGATCTGCGCTTGCAGATGACTCGTGAATTGACCGCGGCGCGTTATCGCGGCAACCTTACTTCACGGCATGTGCGCGTCGCCGCAAATATCATGAGCCCGGCAGACGCCGATCTGTCAGCCGCATTTACCATTGATTCGACGCGGATGACGCTTTCACCCATGCGCGTCTCCGTGGGCCGCTCTCGGATCGACCTGGACGGCGAACTCACCAACCTGCGAGCTCCCCATGGCGCCTTTAAGGCCACAGCGGCGCTTGCGGTAAGCGACGGCGTGTCGCTCTTCTCGCTGCCGGTAACGCCCACCGGGGTGGCGGACTTTAAGGGCAATCTCGCGTTCTCTTTCGATGGACCTTTCGATTACACGGTTGACGGGCGGGTCGACGCGCGCGGTCTGGGATTTGAACAGGATCGCCTGCACATTCGCAACGCCACCGCTAGCGGCGCCGTGCGCCTGACACCCGAGCGGCTCACTCTGCGCGGCATCCAAGGGACTGCGCTTGATGCCACGGTTACCGGCCAAGCCGAGTTAACACGCTGGAAGGAGTTCCACTTCGAAGGAAACTTTGAAGGGCTCGCCGTGCGAGAAGCGGCAGCAGTCCTCACTCCCCGGCCAGTCCCGTGGAATGGAACGCTTGCGGGAACGCTCGAAGCGGATGCCGTGATCGGTGCGCGCAGCGCCAAGCTGCACACCACAACCTCGATTACGCCTAGCGGAAACGGAACACCTATCACAGGAGAGGTCGATCTGCGTTACGATCAGCGGGCGGGCACCGTGAATTTCGGCGAATCACGCGTGGCCACTCCGGCTACCAGCCTGATCTTATCCGGCACGCTGGGACAAAATCTGGACATTCGCGCCCGCTCCACCAATCTAGATGACTTACTGCCGGCGCTCGCTATGTTCGATGCCAACGCGCCCGCGAGGTCGCCGCTGAAGCTCGATCCTGCGAGGCAAGGCGAAGCGGCGGCCGTGGGCACCGTTACCGGACGGCTCGACGCTCTCCAATTCCAAGGTCAGGTCACAGTCGCGGGCGCCGCCGCCGAAGGCCACAGCTTCAATCGCTTTACTGCCGATCTGCAGGCCTCGCGCCAGGCGATCGCCCTCCGCCATCTGACGCTTTCGCGCGGCCAGATCGAGATCGCCGGAGATGCGGTGGTTAGCGCAAGCGCGAAAGGCGATTTTCTCGACGGACCTGTCACGGCCCAGTTAAGCGTCAAGAACCTGCCGGTTGCCGCCACCGCCCGCGAATTCGGAATCAATGTCGATGCCGAGGCGTTGGCGAATGCTACCGTCCATGTTTCAGGCACTGCACGCCGTCCGGAAGCGGAAATCGCGCTCGACGCAACCCAGGTCGCGGCCGCAGGTGAAACATTTGAGCGGGTCCGCGCGAATATCCGCTACAGCCCTCAGTTGCTCGCATTTTCCGGCGGCCAAGCCAGTCTCGGTGCGGGCACGTTGCTGTTCTCCGGAACCTACACGCACCCGGAGGGCGACCTTCGCAGCGGAGATCTGCGCGCGGAGATCGCCGCCCAATCGGTCACGTCTTCGCGCGTCGCATCGCTGCGTCAGCTCGAACCCGGCGCCGAAGCGCGCCTCGATGGGAAGGCCGCCGTCGAAGTCCGCATGGATCGCGGGACGGTGCTGCTTCGCTCCGTAAACGGAGAAGCGTCGGCTCGCGGCATAACCCTGGATCGCCAAAGCGTGGGCGACGTGACTTTGACCGCCGCCACCGGCGGCAATGAAGTGGCGCTGCAGGCCAAGGCGCAAGTGCGCGGAACCGCGATCGATGGCCAAGGAAAATGGCGACTGGAAGGCGATTATCCGGGATCGGGAAGTTTTCGTTTTTCGCGTCTCAGCGTGGCCACGCTGCATGACCTGGTAATGTTGCGCGGCACGGCTGCCCAAAAGGCCACCGCGCCGCCTTTTGAAGGTTTCCTCGAAGGCAGCGGGACCGTGACGGTAGCTTTGCGGAAGCCGCGAGACTTCCGCTCGGATTTGAAAATCGACACCTTGCAGCTCAACGCCAGGCAGCAGCAGGCGCTGCGGCTTGACGTCCAGACGCAGGACGTCCAGATTCGCAATACACAACCGATTTTGGTCACGGTATCCGCTCAGGAAGCGCGCATAACATCGGCACACTTCACCGCCCGCGAAACCAACCTGGAAGCCACCGGCGTGATCCCATTCAAGGAAACGGGCGGTGCGAATCTCGCCGTCAAAGGGACGGTGAACCTAGCGATCCTGCAACTGCTCAATGTGGATTTGCTTGCGCGCGGAAGCGCCAACGTGAACGCCACCATCCGCGGTTCGCTGCGGGATCCGCAACTGAACGGCCGTCTCGAATTCGCCAACGCATCGCTCTATATGAACGACGTGCCCAACGGCATCGACAACGCCAGTGGGGCCCTGCTGTTCGATCGCAATCGAGCCACCGTCGAAAACCTGACCGCCGAAACCGGCGGCGGCCGAATCGGCGTCCGCGGCTTTTTGGAATTTGGCGATACCCTGCTTTACCGCCTGCAAGCCGACGTGCGCCAGGTTCGCGTGCGCTATCCCGAAGACGTCAGCTTCACCGCCAACGCGCAACTGGCGCTCAACGGCACCTCCGATTCGAGCACGCTCTCGGGCACCGTGACGCTCAACCGCGCGGCCATCAGCGCAGGAGTGGACCTTGCTAAATTGCTTGCCGAGGCCTCCAAACCGTCGCCCGCGCCGCCTAATCCCAACGAGTACCTGCGCGGCATGCGCTTCGACGTGCGGCTGCAAAACGCTCCGCTATTTGAACTCGAGACCTCACTAACCCGCAACGTCCAGACCGAAGTGGATCTGCGTCTGCGCGGTACCCCACTGCGCCCGGCGCTGCTCGGGACCATCACAGTCAATAGCGGAGAAATTCAGGTATTCGGCAACCGTTATACCGTCAATCGCGGCGATATCCGGTTCCTGAATCCTGTGAAAATCGAGCCTACCTTCGACCTCGATCTCGAGACCCGTACCCGCGGCATCACCGTAACTGTCACCGTAGCGGGCTCCCCGGAGCGGCTGGCCGTCAACTACAGTTCCGATCCGCCGCTGCAATCGAGCGAAATCATCGCGCTCCTCGCCGTCGGCCGCGACCCTACGTCGAACCTCGCTGGGGGCCAGATTTCGAGTGCCAGCACGCCCTTCGGCAACGCCGGCAGCTTACTGGGGGAGGCGGTTTCGCAGCAGCTCTCCAATCGTCTGCAGCGCTTTTTCGGCGCCAGCCGCGTCAAGATCGACCCGACGCTGAACGCCGCCGACAACCTGCCTGCCGCCCGCCTGACGCTCGAACAACAGATCTCGCGCGATATCACTCTGACCTATATCACCAACCTGAACCGCACTCAGGAACAGACCGTGCGCGTGCAATGGGATTTCAACCGGCAGTGGTCCGCTATAGCGGTGCGCGACAGCAACGGCCTCTTCGGCATCGACTTCCAATACCGCAAACGCTTTAAGTAGCCGGGGACTCGGCGATCAACTCCAGAATGCGTGCTCCGAAGCGCTCGGCTTTGCGCTCGCCGATTCCGGGGACTTCGAGCAATCCCGCCAGGTCCCGTGGCCGCGCGCGGCATAACGCATCGACCGTCGCATCGTGCAGGATGACATAGGGCGGCATTCCTTGCGCTTTGGCAAACTCGCGGCGCCACGCCCGCAACCTTTCGCGAAGGGCATCTGGTGGTGACTCCGGCGCGGAGACAGACGCGGCCGCTGCTGCTGCTTTGGCAATGGGCGCCGGCGTGGCCTTTGCCCGTACAGGTGCGTACTTCTTAGCCGTCCATTCGAGCGTGACGCCGCACACATCGCAGGCTCCGCAAGTTTCCCAGCGCGGCGTTTCGCCAAAATGCAGGCAGATCTGGCGATGCCTGCAGCGCGGCTGCTCGACGAAACGGCGCAGCGTGTGATAACGCTGCCAGGCGCGTTCGCGCTCCGCTGGATCCTCCACCTGCTGCACGAAATGCGTCAACAGTCCTATGTCGCGTTTCTGCCAGAGCAGGACGCAGTCAGCCGGTTCTCCGTCTCTCCCGGCGCGCCCCGCTTCCTGGTAAAACTGCTCAATAGTTTTCGGCAACGCCAGGTGAATCACCGCTCTGGTAGCGGGCTGATTGATCCCCAGGCCGAACGCCAGGGTGCCCACCAGCACCCGCTTTTCCCCGGACATCCACAATTCCTGATTCTTCTGCCGCAGCGCCGCGTCCATCTTGCCGTGATATGGCACGATGGGGACGCCTTCGCTCCCCAATTCGTCGGCGATGGCTTCTACTGCCTTGATCGTCGGCGCGTATAGGATGACGTTGCCTTCCCGATACCAATCGAGCGCGGCTCGGAGCAACGAATCCTGCTGCCGCGGCGCACATTCGTGCACCACGTAACGAAGGTTGGGCCGATAGAAGCTGCTGACGGACAGAACCGGATCCCGCAGTCCCAACTGGGCCAGGATATCGTGCCGCACCACGCGCGTGGCGCTGGCGGTAAAGGCCGCAATGGGGACCGCCGGGAAACGCTCCCGCAGAATCCCCAATTGACGGTATTCCGGGCGAAACTCGTGCCCCCATTCCGAAATACAGTGCGCTTCATCGATGGCGAAGAAGGCCAGCGGCACTTGCTTCAGCCACGCCAGCATATTCTCCTGCACCACGCGTTCGGGCGACACATAGAGCAACTGCAAACCGCCCGCTTCCGCTTGCCGCCGCACATCGCGCGCGCCATCGTACTCGAGCGTGCTGTTGAGAAACGCCGCATTCACGCCGATTTCCCGCATGCTGGCCGCCTGATCCTGCATCAAGGCGATCAGCGGGCTCACCACCACCGCAGTCCGCCGCAGCGCCACCGCGGGGAGCTGGTAGCAGAGCGACTTGCCGCCGCCGGTAGGCATCACCACCGCCACATCGCGCCCGGCCAGGATAGCCTCGACGATGGGTTCTTGGCGCGGGCGAAATTCGGAATAGCCCCAATGCTTCTTCAGCAGGGTGTGCAGATCGGAGGGCACGCTTTTATTTCTTCCCCAAGTGGAGCGCTACCGCTCCAAAGGTGAGCCGCTCGAACTCGACGTGCCCGAATCCCGATTCGCGCATTTGGCCGGCGAGACCCTCGGCGCCGGGAAACTTTTGGATCGATTCCGGCAAATAGGAATAGGCATCGCGCGAGCCTGAGATCAATCCCCCTACCCACGGCAGCGCTTTTGTCGAAAAGGTTCCGTATAACTGAGCGAAGATGCGATTGGTCGGCTGCGAGAATTCCAGAATCGCCACGACGCCGCCCGGTTTCAGCACGCGAGCCAGTTCCTCCAGTCCACGCCGATAATTGGTGAGATTTCGGAATCCGAATGCGACCGTCACCAGGTCGAGCGACGCCGAAGCCAGCGGCAGGGCGAGAGCATCGGATTCGAATAGCGGAGCACCAGGCATGCGGTCTTTCCGCTCGCGCGCGGCAATCTTGCGTTGCGCTTCGATAAGCATAGGATGGCAGAAATCGCTGCCGAATATCGTGGCGGTCCCCGGCCGGCTTGCGAGCGATAACAACACATCGCCGGTGCCGCAACACAGATCCAGCACTTTGGTCTCCGGCTGCGCCAGCACGTCCGCTACGCGCTTCACCAGGTGCGCGCGCCATTGCCGGTCCAGGTTAAAAGAGAGCAGATGATTCAGCAGATCATAGCGCGCGGCCACCCGCCCGAACATCCCCCGCACCCATCGCGAAGCAGCCTCTTCGCTGGTGGTCCCCTTGGGCGTGGTGCCCGTGGCCGGAGTCATGAAGCGAGCGCCGCTTCGATCGCTTCGATCACCGCGAGATCGTCGACCCCAGTGACAATCTTGACTTCGCCGATCTTCACCGGCAACACGAAGTGGACTTTTCCCTGCACAGTTTTCTTATCCGCGCTCAGCCGCCGAAACAAACTCGACGCTGTGATGCCCGCGAGCGTCGGGATCGGCCCATACGTCCCGATCACGTCTTGAATTTGCGACGCCTCAGTCCGCGGAAGTTGCACCACGCGCTCCGCCAGCGCCGTTGCCGCGCGCATGCCGAACGCCACGGCCTCGCCGTGTAGGAACCGCTGGTACTGCGTATCCGCTTCGAGCGCATGCCCCACCGTGTGGCCAAAGTTTAGAATGCGACGCAGATCGCCTTCGCGCTCGTCGGCCGTCACCACTTCAGCTTTGATGCGGACCGCGTCGGCGATGATGCGATCGACAGTCTGCGGCTCTTGTGCAAACACCCGGTCCGCACCTTCCGCCAGCACGCGAAATAGCCCGGCATCGCGAATCACACCGCACTTGATGATCTCGTAGAGGCCCGCGCGGTACTCGCGCTCCGGCAGCGTCTTCAGCACATCGGGATCGATCAGCACCACCAGAGGCTGATGGAAACTGCCCACCAGATTCTTGCCCGCGACCAGGTTCACGCCAGTCTTGCCGCCCACCGCCGCGTCCACTTGCGCCAGCAGTGTCGTCGGAACCTGAATCACCGGAACGCCGCGCATGAACACCGCCGCCAGAAATCCGGCGACGTCCGTCACGATGCCGCCGCCGAAGGCCACTACCACGCTTGAGCGGTCTCCGCCCCCGGCCATCATCTGCTCGGCGAGCGCCTCCACTTCGGCCATTTTCTTACGCCGCTCGCCCCCCGGAAAAAACAGCACCTGATGCGGCCGCTCAGCCAGCGCCTGTTCCACCCGTGCTCCGTGAAACTTCCAAACGTCCGCGGTGGTGACTACGAAAACTTTGCCCGCGCGCGGCGGTAAAAACTCGGCGATGCGATCGAGCGAGCCTCGCTCCACGATGGCGTCATAGCCATGCTGCGGTGTTTCCACGCGAAAACCGGGCATACGTTCGTTGTACCATGGGCGTGTTGCCCCAGGCCGTCTATCCTTTATTCCTTTTTTTCCTTTTCATTGCGGCGCCTTTGAAGGAAACTACCGCCAGCACGGTTTTGTGGACCGCCCCCGCCATTCTCCTCTCCGCCCTCATGATCGCGTGGGCCGCGGAATCCGCGCAGTATTTCGTAGCGCAAGGGTTCGCACTGGCAATGCTCGCGTGGATGCAAACTCTGCCCGAGTTTGCTGTCGAAGCGGTACTCGCCTGGCATCAGCAGACCCACTTATTACTGGCCAACCTCACCGGCGCACTGCGCCTGCTCACCGGCCTGGGCTGGCCTGCGATTTACTTCACTGCAGCTTTATTTCATCGCCGGACGACGCGGCAGCCGCTCCGCTGCATCGTGCTCGAAGAGCATCACTCCGTTGAAGTTGTGGCGCTGATGGTTCCGCTTCTTTACATCCCTGTCATCGCTATTAAAGGTTCGCTCACGGTTTACGATGGCGCGGTTCTGATCTTGATCTACGCCGCCTACTTGTGGATTCTCGCAAAGCTTCCCTCCGAAGACCACGAAACCATCGAGGACCTGGAACTGATCCCGCGCACCATCGTCAAAGCTCGCCGAGGGCGCCGTATTTTTGCGATCGGGGCGCTGTTCATCGCGGGCGGTGCACTTATCTATTTCAGCGCCGAACCCTTTCTAGCCAGCCTGCTGGCGCTGGCCACCCTCGCCGGAGTGCCGGATTTCATCTTCGTTCAATGGATTGCGCCGCTGGTCAGCGAATTCCCGGAAATGCTATCGACGCTCTACTGGGCCCGCCGCTCCGATCGCGCGCCCATGGCCCTGATGAACATGGTCTCGAGCAACATCAATCAGTGGACCCTGCTCACCGCCATGCTGCCGATCGTGTACTCGCTCAGCGTGGGCGCCGTCACACCGATTACTTTCGACGCCAAACAGCAGATGGAACTCTGGCTGACCTTAGGGCAAGCTGCCGTCGCCCTGGCGTTCCTGATCAATATGGAATTGGCCTGGTGGGAAGCGGCCGCGCTCGCCGTCCTGTTCGCGATTCCATTCTTCGATTCCGCCGCGGAGCCCGTGATCACCTGGATCTATTTCGGCTGGGCTGCGCTCGAAGTAGTGCGCATGTTTGCACGGCGTCGCATGCCCCAAGCCTTCCCGCTCTTTCGGAAGGTGTGGAGAGATCATATCCAGCTCACCGCCCGCGCTTGAGCTTCGCCTCCAGCTCCGCCTTCACCTGGGGCCACTCTCTATCCAGAATGCTGAAATAAACCGAATCGCGTGCGCGGCCGGTCCAGGTAATTGTATGCTGCCGCAGGGTGCCCTCCTCTTTCGCGCCGACCCTCAATATCGCTCTCTGCGACTGCTCGTTGAGTGCATCCGTCTTGAATTCCACCCGCACGCATCCGAGTTTTTCGAAAGCGTGCCGCAGCATCAGGTATTTGGCTTCCGTATTGATCGCCGTGCGCTGCCAGGGCTTCGCGATCCAGGTGCCGCCAATCTCCACGCGCCGGTGCGCAGGTTCGATATTCATGAAGCGGGTGGATCCGACCGTCCGTTGCGACGCGCGCTCGATAGTCACGAAGGGCAGCATGCTGCCGGAAGCCTGCGCCTCCAGCATCGCTTCGATACTCGATTTCAGCTCTTCGGCCGTCCGTATCGCGGTAGAGTTCACACGCCACAGATCCGCATCGAAAGCGACCTCGCTCAGCCCGGCGAAATGCGATTGGGCTAGCGGTTCCAGGCGCACGTGCGCTCCCTCTAAGACAACAGGTTCAATTTCCATCATCTAAGAATACCGGGTAGTTACCGATTATTTAGCAAGTTGAATGGATCGCGCTTCCCCAGGGCCGACGGTAATCAATCAGCGCTCCGCGTGCGGTGCTAACCGTATCAGATCCGCCCCAACCGCCGTCCCGATGCCGTAGACGGATCTTCGCAAAATAGAATTCGCATTGTCTTCCACTTGTCGATTATGACTTAGGCAAGCGGAATGACCGACTGCTATCCCAAGAAACCCAGGTCGGCGGTTGGGAAATTCGCCAGATTCGGGAAGACCTGTGACATCGCGGCGGGGCTGACGCCGAACCATTTCGCCATGGTCGCGCCGTACTGATCGATGGAGCTGGTGGGAATGAGAACGCCGCGGTTGTTCGCGTCGTCGGGCCCGCCCAGTGCGAGGGTGGGGAACGTGCCGTACACGTCGCCGCCCTTGACTGCGCCGCCCAGCACCAGGTGATGACTGCCCCAGCCATGATCCGATCCCGTGCCGCTCGGCTGTAAGGTCCGGCCGAAATCGCTTTCCGTGAATGAGGTCACCTGATTAGGAATGCCCATCTCGATGGTGGCGTTATAGAGAGCCATCAGCGCATCGCTTACCTGGCGGAGAAGATCCCACTGGCCCCAGCTCTCGCCCGAATGGGTGTCGAATCCGCCGAGCGAGCAAAAGAAAACTTGCCGGCTCATGCCGGTTGAAGCACGCAGGCGGATGATCTGCGCCACCTGCTGCAACTGGTTTCCGATTTCGGTTTGCGGAAATACTGTCGAGAGTGGCGTGCCGGCATTCAAACTCTTCAGCATCCCGTTCAGCGTAATCGCATCCTGATGGACTCGATTCGCGGATTGCACCAAGGCTAGGCCGGTATCGAAAGTGAGGATTTCCTGCAACGCCTGTACCTTGGCCGCGGCTGCCGATGCGGGCCATGCCGTCATGCCGTTGAGGGTCAGGTCAAAGCCCGGAATCAGGCTCGCTGACTGCACGATGTTGCCCGTGCAAAACAGCGCGGAACCGGCCATCGAGATCGAAGGAGGGAAACTCGAGGACGCGTTCAGGGATTGCACGGCATCGGCGATGCGGCCCGCCCAGCCGGTGCCTCCCGATCCGTTGGGGTTTCCTGCCTGCATCGCGATCACCTGATCGGCATGCGAAAAGAGGTTGGTGGGCACGGGCACGGCGCCGCCCAGATATTGAGTACGGGTGGTGGGCTGCACCAGCATGCCTACGTTCGCCACTGCGGCCAGCTTTTGCTGAGCCCACATCGGGAAAATAGAAGCCAGACCGTCGGTGAGCGCGTAGGGCGTGCCATTGACCGCTGAAATCGGGAGGAGCTTCGCGTTGCCATCGGGCAAGGCCAGCGACCCGCGAATGGATTTATAAGCGTTGAACCCCGCCGCGGACTGCGGGATCAGCATATTGTGACTGTCGTTGCCGCCAAATAGGAAAACGCACACCAGGGCTTTATAATCCGGCGCACTTTGCGCCAGGGCGTTCATCAGGCCAAACCGGCTGAAGCCAGCGACGGTGGCGAGGGTGCCGGCGGAGCGCAGGAAGTTCCTTCTCGAAGGGCTCTGTTTATCAGTCATGTGGGTTCTCCTCGACTCAGTACTGGACCGCGTAGAAACCGGACAGGGCCGTCAAATAGAGCGCGGCCTGCACACGGCTGTTGTTATCGGACTGGGCCGCGATCGCATTTGCCAGGCTCTGGCGCATCGGCTGCGGCATGCGTCCGTAGAGCAAGGCTTGATCGACGGCGTCGATCAGTTGCTGTGTATTGCCGGCCACGGCAAGGAACGGCGAAAGGTCACGGGTCATATCGGTAGCGGGATTCGAGATCGCCTCCCACAGAAAATTCCCGCGCAGGATGGATTCGGTGGGTGTGTAAATCTGGAACTCCGGACCGGTATAGGGAGTGTGCGGAATACGATAGAGCGGCGAATAGAAGCTGAACACCGACGGAGGAGTCAGCGGCTGTTCCGCCATCTGTCCGAACAAATAGCCCAAACCATTGGTGGGAGAAATGTTGCCGTTCAGCGCGCGAACGAAGGAAACCATGTGGTAGATGGGATCCTTCAGACGACCCGCGGTGGGAGGCGCCACGTCATTCCGCGCTTCCGCATCGGTAAGAATCGCCGTGACGACAGCGGTGAGATCGCCGCGCACACCCGCGCCATTATTATTGAAAATCGCCGCAACGCGCTGGATGTAAGCGGGCGACGGGTTGCTCATCACCATATTGCGAATCAGTCGCGTGGCGATGAATGGTCCGACGTTGGGGTGGTTGACGAGGCAATCGAGGAAACCATTCATATCCTGCGTAGTGGTCTGCCCCGCCGCGAGTGTGCATCCGAGAAACGTCTTCTGGGTGGTATCGTGGTTCGCTTCGAGCGGCACCATCGGCCCGCTGAAATCTTCCCAGGCATTATTGGGATATACCCATCCGGTAAGCGCCAGCGCGACCTGCTGGATGGTGGCTTGATTGTAAGTCGGTATCGGATGCCCCTGCCCATCCAACTGCTGGGATCCATCCGGGTTCAGCATGTAGAGGCCGATGCTGAATAGCTGCATGACTTCGCGCGCGTAGTTTTCGTTCGCGCCGCCTCCGGCGCCGGGCTTGGTGCTCTTGGCTAAATCCAGATACTTGCCCATCTGCGAGCTGACGGAAATATCGCCAAGCAATGTCCGGTAGTTGCCGAACGCATCCTTGCTCAGAATTTGCAGGTACGGGACCACTTCGTTGGGATAAATGTTCTTGTTCATCGAGATCACGATGATCTGGCTCAAGGCGTTTGCCACTCGCTGGCGAAGCTGGTCGGGAGCCTGCGAGAGACGGCTCAGATATTGCGACTGCAGAACACCGGAATTCATCGATCCGGGATCGGGGACCGCGGTTTCGGGCATGTTGAACTGCTCGGTCAGCCAGGCGTTGATTCCGATCTGCTGCAAGTGCGCCAAATCCGACGGCGTAGGGCCGAAAGTGGCTTGCTGCAGGAAACGTGCGGCACTCAAGTTGGGCGTGCCCAGACCCGTCCCGGGATTCGGCGGCCCGACGATGCTTGCGGTCACCGATGCGCTCGATCCTGGACTCGCCACGCTGGTTGCTTTAATGGTGACGCTAGCGGGGTTGGGTGCGACTGCGGGCGCGCTGTAGAGGCCCGTTGCGGAGATGATACCCACGGCCGCGCTGCCGCCCGCGATTCCGTTGACGCTCCAGGTAACGCTGGTATTCGCCGCGTTAGTCACGGTGGCCGTGAAAAGTTGCGTCGCCGACGGGGCGACCGTTACATTGGCAGGCGCTACGCTCACCGTCACCGGCGGAGGAGGCGTCGGCTGCACCGTTACGGTAGCGAGGCCGACTGCGGCCGCGTTGGCCGCGCTGGTGGCTTGCACCGTGACATTCGCGGGGCTCGGTATTGCGGCAGGTGCGGTATACAAACCGCCCGCTGAGATCGTGCCCACCGTCGAGTTCCCGCCGGTAACGCCATTCACGGCCCAGGTGACAGCGGTATTTGCTGAACCTGAAACTGCTGCGCTGAATTGCTTGGTAGTTGTAACGGGCACACCCACACTCGACGGCGCGACGCTTACGGTTACCGGAGGCGCGGCCGTTACTTTCAGGTTGACAATCCCGCTGGTAGTTCCACCCAGGCCGCTATTGACAACGGTTACGGGCACCCCTAATCCCACTTGGGTCGACGTTGCCGTGCCCGATGCTTTCAGTCCGGTCGAGGAAATCAGTGTGGTCGCGAGCGCCGTGCCTCCGAAATTCACCACCGAATTGGCTGCGAAATTCGATCCGTTCAGCGAAATTGTAAAGGGGCCGACCGGCACCGAGTTCGGCGAAGTGCTCCACAACTGCACCGGGGGTTGGGTGATGGTGATAGTAACTGCGCCGAACTTCGTGCTATCCGCGGTGCTGGTCGCTTGCACGCTCACCGCATTGGCGGCGGGCACAACGGGGGGCGCTTGATAAAGGCCGCTGGCGGAAACAGTTCCGTAGGTGGAATTTCCACCGGCGACGCCATTCACAGACCAATTGACGGTGGTCACCACCAATGGCACATACGCCGTCAGTTGCCGGGTGGTTCCTACGGCCACGCTGCCGCTGCTATAAACCGTGATTTGCCCGAACGCCGCCGACGCGATCAGCAAGGTGATTGCAAGAATCCGGGCGGTCTTATGCGGCTTGAGCATGGTGGCGAATCCTCCGATGGCGATACCAGAAATTAAAAGGGTGAAACCACTGTACGACGAGGCCAGCCGGCTTTCTATGGAATAAGGCTTAAATTACGCGCATTTGGTGTTAAAACATCACGCCAAGGGAGGGGGTCCGACTTAAGCCTGGCGTAGGTGGAACTACCTATATATGCATCGCCGCATGCACTACACTGTTGAAATGCGCATATCTCACCGCCTGCTTTCGTTTTTTGCTTGCCTGATCGCCATGTTTCTGGCTAGCCCCGTTGACGCCCAGACCAAGAAAGACGCACCCGCCAAGACCGCGGCGAAATCCACGGCAGCTCCTGCCAAGGCCGGCGCTTTGGTGGATTTGAACAGCGCGACCATGGATCAGCTCAAAGCCCTGCCCGGAATTGGCGATGCTTATTCGAAAAAGATCATTGATGGCCGGCCGTACTCGGGCAAGGACGACCTGGTGTCAAAAAACATCGTCCCCCAGGCGACTTACGACAAGATCAAGGATATGGTAATCGCCAAACAGCCGCGCGCCAAGAAGAAGTAACGCGAGCTAGGGTGGCTTTGCTACCGTCAAGGTAATGCTGAAGCCTACTATCTTTCGCGAATATGACATTCGCGGTATCGCCGAGACAGAACTGGCGAGCCCCGACGTGACCGACCTGGGCCGCGCTCTCGGCACTTATTTACTCCGTCACAGCGGACCCCGTATCAGCCTGGGACGCGATTGCCGGCTGAGTTCGCCGCGGCTGCACGATGCCTTGCTCGAAGGCCTGCAGGCAACGGGTTGCGAGGTCACCGATATCGGCGTGGTTCCGACGCCGCTGCTGTATTTTTCGGCGACGCATCTGGAGGCCGATGGCGCGGTGATGATCACCGGCAGCCACAATCCCAGCGAGTTTAACGGCTTCAAAACGGTGTGCGGGGACGCATCGCTCCACGGAGAGGCCATTCAGGATATCCGCCGCTTGATCGACGCGCGCGACTTTGCGGCGGGCCACGGAACACACCATTCGATGGACGTCATCCCAGCGTATCTGGATGAACTCTCGCCACAGTTTGAATTTAGCCGGCGTATTAAGGTGGTGCTGGATGCGGGAAATGGCACGGCCGGGCCCGTCATCCACCAGCTTTTGAAGCGGCTGAATGTGGATGTTACGGAACTGTTCTTCGAAATGGACGGGCATTTCCCCAACCACCATCCCGACCCCACGGTTCCCGCCAACCTTGAGCATTTGCGGGAAGCGGTGCGCAGCCAGGGGGCCGACTTGGGCATCGCCTTTGACGGCGACGCGGACCGCATCGGCGCGGTGGATGAAGCGGGAGAAGTGATTTACGGCGACCTCCTGCTGTTGATTTACGGCCGCGAGATCCTGACGCGCAAGCCGGGCGCGACCATCATCGGAGAAGTGAAGTGCTCGCAGCTTCTCTATGACGAACTCAAACGCCTGGGCGGCAATCCGATCATGTACAAGACCGGGCACTCGCTGATCAAGGCCAAGATGAAACAGGAGCACGCGGAACTGGCGGGCGAGATGTCCGGTCACATGTTTTTCGCGGATCGTTACTTTGGATACGACGATGCGCTCTACGCGGCCTGCCGATTGATCGAGATCGTGGCGAAATCGGGAAAGCCGCTCTCGGCGCAGCTCGCGGGGTTGCCGAAACTGATTTCGACGCCGGAAATTCGGGTCGATTGTCCCGACGAAACCAAGTTCGCGGTGGTCGCCAGAGTCGCCGAACAGTTTCGCATGACGCATGATGTGATCGATGTGGATGGCGTCCGGGTGCTGTTTGGCGAAGGCTGGGGATTGCTGCGCGCTTCGAACACGCAACCGGTACTGGTGATGCGCTTCGAAGCTGCTACCGAAGCTTTGTTGGCGGACTATCAGCGTGAGGTGGAGGCCGCGCTGACCGAGGCCAAGCGGGCTACCGCTTAGAGCGGCTGTTGCGGAACACCAGGACGGCGTTCAATCCGCCGAACGCGAAGGAATTGGAGAGCGCCCATTCGATGTTGGCCGCGCGCGCCACGTTCGGGACCAAGTCCAGCCGGCACGCCGGATCGGATTCGGTGAAGTTGGCGGTAGGCGGAATCAGGCCCTCGTCAAGAGCCATGAGGGTGGCGGCGGCTTCGAGCGCTCCCGCAGCGCCCAGCGCGTGGCCGTGCATGGATTTGGTGGAACTCACTGCCAGCTTGTCGGCGTGCGCGCCAAACACCTGGCGGATCGCCTGCGCTTCGGTGGAGTCGTTCGCCTGCGTGCCGGTTCCGTGAGCGTTTATGTAGCCGATGGCGGTGGGCTCGACTCCTGCGTTTTCGAGTGCGGAGCGCATGGCCCGCGCCGCTCCTTCGGCCAGTGGCTGCGTCAAATGATAGGCGTCGGACGACATGCCAAAGCCTGCGATCTCGCCCCATATCTTGATTCCGCGCGCTTGTGCGTTTTCCAAAGGCTCGAGGACCAGCATGGCTGCGCCTTCGCCCAGGATCAGTCCTTTGCGGTCGCGCGAAAAAGGACGGCAGGTGTCCGGAGCAACGATGCGCATGGCTTCCCAGGCTTTAAGAAATCCCATGGAGAACGGCGCTTCCGATCCGCCTGCAATGGCCGCGTCCACCATGCCGTTGCGTACCATCCAAAACGCCTGGCCGATGGCGTGGGTTGCGGACGCGCACGCGGTCGAGACGGTATAGGATGGCCCCGTGATTCCATACTCGCGCGCGATGCGGCTGGTGCCGGCGTTGGCCATGGTCCGCAGAATCGTCAATGGATGAATTCGCGACGCATTCCTCGCGTAGAGGCTATGGAACTCACGGTCCTCGCTGGTCTGGCCGCCGGTGGAAGTTCCGGTGACGATGGCGGTGCGGACGCCCAGTTCCTGCGTGATGGTGAGACCGGACTCGGCTACCGCCGCCCGTGCGGCGATTAACGCGAACTGGGCGAAGCGGTCGAGCAGGTCGGCATCTTTGTCGTCCATGTAGTCGGAAGCGCGAAAGCCCTCGACCTCCGCTGCGTTGGGAAATCGCAGCGAACCTTCGGGCACCAGCGTCATCGGGCGGATGGCGCTTCGCCCTTCTCGCAATGCCTCCCAAAAGGCCGCCCGCGTCGATCCCGGCGCCGCGATGACGCCGATGCCTGTCACCGCGACACGGCGCGTCATCCTTGATGAGCGGCTTCTTTCGCCGAAACCAGCTTTTGGATACCCTCCACCATATCGCGTACGGTTTTTATTTCCGCCGCCCGATCGTCGGGAATCGAAATGTCGAACTCGGACTCGACGGCGAACAGGATATTCATCCCGTCGAGCGAATCGATTTTTAAATCCGCGAAGGTCTTGTCGATAGCGATGGACTCGGCCGGCAGGTGCTGGGTCTTGGCGATCACCTGCATAACGCGCGCGGTCAACTGGTCGGACATAAAATCTGGCTGACGGTTTCAAACCGCAGCCCGCGCTCCTTTAATGCGGGGATCATCACTTCCACGGCTTCGAGCGTTACCCGAATGTCGGGCGACGGCTCCGTTCGCCTGCCATCATGCAGGCAGAAGATGTCGCCCGCGCCGGCGCGATTGAGAAACAACTTGGTGACGCGGGCCGCCGGCCACTTCCAATCGCGGCCAATCGTGCCCCACATGACTCCCAACAGTCCTAACCGCTGCTGCGCGCTTTTCAATCCGAACCATCGTACTCCATAGGGAGCGCGGAAGAGGCGTGGCGTGACTCCAGTGTGCCGTATTATTTTCTCTTGCGCGGCCGCGAGCTCACGATAGATGAAGTCGCTGGAACAAAAATCTAAACGGGGGTGCGAATCGGTGTGGTTGCCGATTTGGTGCCCGGCCGCCGCCACCTGCCGGGCAACAGCAGGCAGTCGTTCGACGTTTTGACCGCACATGAAGAAGGTAGCGGGCACGTTGTGACGTTCGAGAATCCGTAAAAGTGCGGGCGTCGATTCGCTGGGTCCGTCGTCGAAGGTGAGCGCTATTGCGGGACGGGCGCGGTCGCCATGATACACCGAGGGGCCAAAAACAGTAGAAGCACGTCCGCGCACGGCATGGGCCATGAAGCCACCCGCCGCAAGCAGACTTACGGATCCACCAATCAAAGCCCCGTTCGGCATGAAAACATCATACCGCCGCTCAGGGAGTCTATCTCCCCTTGACGCCATCATCGTCCTTGTTAGGCCAATTGGATTTGAGACGCTCCAAAGGTAATGAGACTCACGGATTCGGTTGTCGTTGGTCGCCACAACTTGTTTGAGTGTCTGATATTCTCACCTCATGGGCGAAACGGCCAGCCACTCAGCGATGACGCCGGAGGCTGTCGAAATCTGGTTCCCAATCGAAAAAGACTCCAAAGGCTATCCGCAATCGCAAGATTGGGAAGAACTGTGGGCAACTCCAGTCGAGGGCGGTTGTTTTCGGCTGGACAGCACTCCGTTCTTCGTCAAAGACATCGCTGCTGGAGATGTGATTGCTGCTGTAACGACCGAAGAAGGCTTGTACACCTTCCAGAAAATTATCTCCCGAAGCGGCAACAGTAGCTTTCGAATTTGGCTCCACGATGTGGTGGCGCACGACGGCGTGCAGATCGTAGAGGCTCTGCGAGAGCTAGGCGTTCATGTTGAGATCACGTTGGAGCGACTGATTGCGATTAACGTAAGCCCAGATCGTGAAAATGAGATTTGGGAGTACCTTGAGGCAGGACGGGGTCGGGGCGACTGGGGCTTGCAGGTCGGCTTTTCTCCTGATTTAGAACAGAGCACCAAAAAGTAGATGTATCTTTTTGGTTGCGGAGGATTGCAACGCTTCGAATGTACTGAACTTGCAATTGGTCATTGATTTTTCTCAGAAACCCAATCCGCCATGGCCACGCTTACCGGATCGCCCAGCTCGCGCAGACCGTCGACGACACCCTCCCGGTCCGCTGGGATGCGGTTCTGACTAACCTTCCACTTGCCTTCGAGGCGCGCGATGGGTATCTCAATTCCGATGATGCCTTTTAATTGAGCCGCGATAAAATCCGCGGGGGCGTCGTCGACGCTCCAGCGCCGGGCGAACGCTGCTTCATGTAATTCCGTCAGCGCCCGGACGTTGCGCAGGAGGAGTTGCGGATCTTCATAGGTCTTGAGCGTCCCTTGGGCGTGCACCACTACGTAGTTGTAAGTTGGAACCACTTTGCCCGTTTCCTCGGCGGTGGGATACCAGGAGGGAGTGATGTACGCAGACGGTCCTTGAAAAATGGCTAGTGCGGGAACATGCGGCAGCGAATCGCGCCATTGTGGATTTGCCCGGGAAAGGTGCCCGCGTAGCGTTCCCAGCGGCGCGGGTGCCGGATCGAGGATCAGCGGGACGTGGTTGGCGATCAATCCTTCGGGTCCCAGGGTGATCAGCGCAGCGAGCGAGTGGTCTCGTATTAACTGGTGCAGAACTTCAATCCGCTCTTCCTGGAAGTGAGGGGGATTGTACATGGGCGCGCCCGGATGCTATCGTGGAACGAACTTGAAGTCGGAGAGCCCGATCTCGTCATTGCCCTGGACCAGGAAAGCGAACTTGCCCTCGTTGAACTTGCGGCCGGGCTCCTTCCAGGTGTCGAGGACCAGCCAGTTTTCGCCGTTTTGCAGGCGATGCACCAACTGTCCCGGCGCTACGTCCACCTGAACGGTGTATGAAGTGTCCTTGTCGCTCAAACCATGTTCGAACTTGCCGCGATCGTAAGTCTTGCCGCCCTCGATCACCTTGGAGGAAAGGGTCTTGCGGTCCAGTTCGAAGAGATTGTAATTCTTGGCGTCCACGTACTGCACGGCCCAGCGGATGCGGCCACCCCGGAGCATGCTGCCTCCGCGCAGCAGGCGGACCGTGAAGGTGAACGTCCCGTTGGACGCTTTATAGGGGATCACTCCGCCGCCCTTGTGGCTCCAGAAATCGCCCTGTTTGGTCCAGGCGTTGGGATCTTCGAAATCGCCCATGCCGAAGACCTTATTAGGCGCGGGGGGAGGCGCTACGGCTACTTTCGCCAGTGCGAGTTCGAGCGGAAGCGTCGCGCCCGCGTCCACCTGCAGGCGCTCGGTCTTTTCCGCATAGCCAGGAGCCCTGGCCGTAAAGACATAGCTGCCGGGCGGAAGATTCACCTGATTGCCGCGCAGGTCGCGGGCCTGGGTCTCTTCGGCGCGCCGGTAAACCACGGAGGCATCTGCGGGCAGCCGGGTCAATCGCACGGTTCCGACGGCGGGCGTGAGCGTCACATCGACCCCCGTAAAGGCAATCGTTTGCCCCACCGCGAACTGGCGCTGTATGCGGCGCGGCAGGTACTGATCTTTACGCAACTCAATGAAGTGATCACCCGGGGGCACACTATTCGCGGTGAAGGAGCCGTCATCGGCCACGGTGCCGAGAGACTTCTGGTCGAGCAGCACATCCGCGCCCGGCGTCGCCCCGCGAATTTGCAAAATGGCTACTTGAGGAAGCGGCTGCAGCTTAAACTCCAGGCGAACCTCAGATCCTTTCTTGACCTCGGCGGTCTGCGGGGGCGTCAGTTCAAACCCTTCCTTGGCCACGCGGACGCTGATCTTTCCGAGCGTCTGGATCCGGAGCTGACCACGCTGGGTTTTCCGCGGGTACTCCTTGCCATCCATCAAAATCCGCACATTATCTTCGGCGGTCGAAATGATCAGAGTCCCCACGTTGACATCCGACTTCAGGAACGCGGTCACCATCGGCGCGGGGCCGAAACTCTCCGACAAATTGCGCTGCTCTTTGCCTTCGCCGACTGCGATTTCGTTCACGCCCGGCCGGAAGTCAGTGAGATCCACGCCCGCCGGGGTCGCGTCGGCCTGCGACTGTCCGTTCAGCGCCAGTTTCAGCGGGCTATTGGTCACCACTCGCGCTTTGCCGCCGATGCTCGAAACCACTACGGCGATCAAATTCCGAGCCGCCACCGGTCCCGTGATATCGGGTTGCCTGGCGCCGGCGATCTCGACGGTGAACGAAGCATCGCCGGTTTTGGAAGTGACTTTCACGGTGTGCTTGCCGGGCTGGACATTATTCACGACGAACTGCCCGTCCTGCAGATCTCCGGGCTTCTGATCGTCGATGCTCACTTGCCCCTGCGGCAGGTCTGTGAGAATCCGTAACATCTGCGGCTGCGGCTCCAGGTTCAAATTGACCGATGCGGGCTGTAATGCCGTCACTTTAATGGTGCTCGCGGACGGCTGGTACCCATCGAGAAAAGCAGTGACCTGATAATCGCCGGGAGCGAGCGTCACCGCGCAATTCGAGTTACACTTTGCTTCCCCGTTCACGCGAATTGCCGCGCCGGAGGGAATCGTCGCTACCCGGACTTGCACAGGGGCGATCAAATTCCGCTTGCGGGCCTGGTTCACGAGCAACACCAGGACCAGGATCGAAACCAATGCACCGGAGATCACTCCCAACAGCAGCGCACGTTTCCAGGTTCTTGGGGAACCGGAGGGGGGCGGCGGCGGAAGCTTCGCAAGCGGAAGATCCGGCGGGGTTTGGAAGCGCGGCTCCATTGGCGGCGCCACTTCGGCAAGCGGCGGCGGGGGCAGGGGCGGAGGCAAGTCCACGGGCACCGCCTCGGGCGCTTTCATAGTTCGCGCCGATTGCTTTAAGGCGGCGCCCCGCAGCATTAGCCGCTGTTTGACTTCGGTAACCGCAAGCTGCACCTCGAAGTCGCTGGCGTGCTCCTGGCCCAATTCGTCGAGCCGGAAGAAAATCGGCTTGAGGCCGCCTAAATCCGTGACATGGTCGATTCGCCGATCCAATTCCTGCAGTTCATCGAGCGGATTCTGGTTTTCCGTGCCCACGTTGCTATCCTACCCTACACGCCTTTCGGCTGCGATCCTGGCCACCTATAGACGCCCGTTAAAATAGAGGTTCGGGAGGCCAATTCCGTTACAAGGATTGGGTCACCCGGGCCAAAAGCAGAGTCATATCGTCAGCAAGTTCCCCGTCGCCGGACCACTCTTGGACGCTCTTCCAGATCGCGTCCAAAATCTGGTCTTCACTCTGGTGCGCGTGGCGGCAAACCAGTTCGGCCAGCCGGTCCTCCCCAAACATTTCGCCATAGGCGTTTTCGGGTTCGCTGATGCCATCGGTGAAGAACACCAGCAGGTCCCTAGGATGCAGCACCAACTGGCTCTCGGTATATTTGGCCATGGGAAACGCGCCCACCACCATGCCATTCACATCCAGCCGTTCCGCCGATCCCTGGCGCACCAGTAGAGGGGGCAGATGACCGGCGTTGGTGTATGTAAACATCCCGCTGGCCTCGTCGAACACGCCGGCGCAAAAGGTGGCGAACTTTTCGGGTGCTGTCGACGCGTGCAATTGCTGGTTGACGCGTCCGACCATTTGCGAAGTCGAGACCACGGCATCCGCCAGTTGCGTGCGCAGCGAACTTTGGAGCGATGCCATCAGGAGCGCCGCCGAAATGCCTTTCCCAGCCACATCCCCGATCGCCAATAATACGCGGCCGCCGGGGAGCGACTGGTAATCGAAGTAGTCGCCCGAGACTACCCGCGCGGGATGGCACACCCCGGTCACCCGCAGGTGAGTTGTCGTCAATGCGACGTGCGGGTAGAGGCGATTCTGCACTTCGCTCGCGATGTCCATCTCGGATTGCAGGCGCTCTTTCTCCTTGGACACCGTCAGCAGGTGCTCGATGCTTTCGGTCATGCGGTTAAACGAATGGCTGAGCTCGGCCAGTTGATCGCGCCCCTGCACTTTGATGCGGTGCGAAAAATCGCCTTCGATAGCTTTCTGCGTGCCTTGATACAAGCGGTGAACCGCGCCGGTCATGGAGCGCGTGAGGCGCACCCCAATCACCAGTGCCACCAGTTCCACGATCACGAATAGACTCGCCAGCAATCCCAAGATCACCAGTAAAACGGCTTGCACCTGGTCGGCGTCGGGATCGTACATGGCCGCGACCAGCGCCGTAGGCCGCGTACGCACCGCCACGATCAGAGGCGTCGATCGCTGGCCTGGATGTTCCCAATCCGACGCCGGTATGGCGGCGAACCAGCGCACTTCCGGATCGAGTAGATCGAACGGCGCCGAAGCGCGGCTGGCGGGAACCGATCCGGGAGGCGCTTGTGAAAGAAACTGTCCCCCGGTTAGCGTCCCAAAGCCGATCTGCCCGATGTTGGGAGCTAATCCGCTCAGATACTCGGGCGTCAAAGGCGTAGTTACGGTGACGTCGCCGGAAGCGATCTTGTGGTGGCTCCATATATAAAATTGACCTTGCCGTTGGACCACTCCGCTGGCATTAGCCCAAGCTTCCCCCGGCGCGGGCAGTTCTGCCTCCTGTGGATACCGCGATTCTTTGCCCGCTTCCCGCAGAAGGACGGCGATTCCCGGATAGCGGTCGCGGCTTACGCTATCGATTTTGCGTGCGGCCGCCGGCTCCATCGCCATGCTCTCGCCCAGCAACTGGAGCCCGTCAATGCGGCGATCGAGCTCGCTGGTTACCAGGTAGACTGCCAACTGGCTCGCGGCAGCGCGGATTCCTACAATCGCGAGTGTGCCGATCAATAGAATCGGGACTACCGCCATGAAGAGGTAGGCGGCCAACAATCGGTTGCGCAGCCGCCAGATGCTCCGGCGATAGGCGACGCGCGCCAGCCGCAACGCCAGCAAAATGCCGGCCAGGAACACGGCGAAACGCAAGCGCCCCATTCCGCGGTTCAGCCCCAACTGGCCGGCGACAAGCTGCACCGCCAGCAACAGCAGGAAAAGCAGGCCCACCCACCCTATGGCTCGATAGAACGTGCGCAGGCGGGAAAGCATCGAAGCTCTATACCTGCGATTTCGCGATGCCGGGCACTTCCTGCTCGTCCTGGAGATAATATTTGGTCAGTCCCGTCTCCAGAATTTTATACGCAGTATCCACATCATCGGCAAATTCAAACAGGTTGACGTCATCGGGCGCGATCATTCCATGGCGCACGAGGGCGTCGAAATTGATCACTTCTTTCCAGAAGGACGTTCCATATAGGACTACCACCATCCGCTTCATGAGCTTCTGAGTCTGCATCAGTGTCAGAATTTCGGTCAACTCGTCTAACGTTCCAAACCCGCCTGGAAAAACCACCAGGGCTTTTGCCAGGTAGGCAAACCAGAATTTACGCATGAAGAAGTAATGGAATTCGAAGTTGAGCTCTGGCGTGACGAACGGGTTCGGCCGTTGCTCAAAGGGAAGACCAATGTTGAGTCCCACCGTCTTGCCTCCGGCGTCGCTAGCGCCGCGATTGGCCGCTTCCATAATCCCCGGTCCGCCTCCGCTGCAAACCACGAATCGGCGGTCGGAATCCGGAAGAGCGTCGGACCAGGCGGTCAGGCGGCGGGCGAGCTCGCGCGCTTCATTGTAATAGCGCCCTAGCGGGCCCATTTCCATGAGCCGCGCAGAGCCGAAGAACACCACGGTGTCGTGAATCCGCTCCCGGCGGAAATGGGAAAGAGGATACAGATATTCGCTGAGGATGCGCAGCGAACGCCCTTCCGGCCCATCCAGAAACTGGTCGTTGCGGTAGGCCAGGGGCAGGTGCTCGTGCCCTTCATACTGTACGTGTTTAGTCATTTTATTGGTTCGCGGCGTCTTCAAAAGAGCGCAGGCGACGCTCCAATTGTCGCATCGTCTTCAGAAGCTCCGGCAGCTTCTGCAATGCGGTGACCGCACGCAGCCATTCGCGGGCATCGAACGCAGGGGAGCCGCTGATCATGGACCCCGCGGCAACATCGCCGCCCACGCCGCTCTGCGCGTAGACCACGGCGTTGTCGTGAATGGTGAGGTGCCCCGAAATACCCACCTGCCCGGCCAGCAGCACGTTCTTTTCGAGGATGCTTGAACCGGCCAGTCCGGTCTGGGCGCAGATGATGTTGTCCTCGCCGATCACGCAGGCGTGCCCCACCTGCACCAGGCTGTCGATCTTCGCGCCGCGCTTGACGCGGGTTTCGCCTACCGTAGCGCGGTCGACTGAGGTGAGCGTCTGGATCTCGACATCGTCTTCGATCACAGTGACGCCGCTCTGCACGATTTTATGGTGGGTGCCATCGGCGCGCTTCGCGAAACCGAAGCCGTCGCCGCCAACGATGGCGCTGTTCTGCAAAGTGACTCGATTGCCGATGCGGCAGAACTCGCGCACTACCGCGTGCGAATGCGCGTAAAAATCGTCGCCGATGGCGGCGCCATCGTAGATCACAACATGCGGCTGCAGTACGGCGTTGCGGCCTATGGTCACGTTCTCCCCGATCACAGAGTAGGGGCCGATCGAGGCGTTTTCTGCAATGCGGGCCGATGGGGCGATCGACGCCGTGGGGTGAATGCCCGCGGGCGGCCGTGGCGGCCGGTAGAAAAGCTCCAGCGCGCGCGCGAAATCCAAATAGGGGTTGGCCGAGATCACTTGCGCGGGCGCAATCCCCTCCATCGGCCGCGGCACCAGTATCGCCGCGGCGCGGGTCTGTTTGACCTTGTGCGCGTATTTTGCGTTGGCGAGAAAGGTGAGTTGATTCGCGCCCGCCTGCTCCATCCCGGACACGCCTTGGATTTCGATGCCGCCATCGCTCTCGAGTTCACACCCCAGCGCAGCGGCCAGATCGCGAAGTTTCATTCTTCTAGGGTACGGCGGCGATTGCTTCGGAGTGGAGGTATCGGCGCAACCCTTCGCCATCCATCTTGCGCAGGCCGTCGGGCTGCTGCTTCAAATAACTGTCGAAGAAGGCCACGCTGTAGTTTACG
The DNA here is from genome assembly GCA_025350625.1 of Bryobacterales bacterium. Classification (GTDB taxonomy): domain Bacteria; phylum Acidobacteriota; class Terriglobia; order Bryobacterales; family Bryobacteraceae; genus Palsa-187. The sequence continues at coordinate 28,023 of JANXXL010000313.1, forward strand.
ATCAGCCTGGGGTTGGCCCGTTTCTGAAGGCAATCCTCGATCCGGGTATGCCCAAAGCAGACGGCGTTGGTCCATTCGAAGTGGTTGCCTCCGCGAAGTTCCACGTAATATTTCGGCTCTGAGGATTGAGCGAACGCGCCATTCGGACCGCGCAGGGACGGTGTGATCCCTAAGTCGAAGGGGGCGCTTTGAAACATCACCGGCACGTGGATGCTCCCGAGGCGGTCCTTCAGAAGCAGAGGTTTCACATAAGGCGCTAAAGCGAGTACCGCCGCAATGCGGGGGTCCTTCCAGGAGTCCCACGCGCCCGCCAGTCCCAGCACCGAATAGCCGCCCAGCGAATGTCCCATGGCTCCGATGCGTGCAGGATCAATCGCACCGCGAAAATCGTCGCTCGCGAGCATCCAATCGAGCGTCTTCTCCAGATCCGCGTGACGGTCGCGATAGGTGGAGTCCCGCCAATGACCCGCTGTAGAGAAGGGAATTTGGGGGAGATGGAGCCGCGGTAGTCTTGGGCCATCCACGCTGCAGGAGGCGTCACGATGATCGGGAGCGGCGACCAGGTAGCCGGCTCGCGCCAATTCTTCGGTCAAAAAAATGGATTGCGTGCCGCAGCCGCCCCAGCCGTGCGAAAACACAATTAGCGGATATTGTTGGCGTCGCGCCGCAGCAGCGTTGAGCGCCACGGAACCAGTCGCACCAAGGGAGTAAGCATGCTGCGATTCTTTGCCCGCCGCCGGATACCACACGGCCATCTTTGGTCCACCGGAGATTTGTACAATCCGGAAGCCGACACCGATGGCGCCTGCATCCTGACCCGCCGCGCAGCATGCGGCGAACACAAGCACGAATAGAGCGGCGATGAATGGCCGCAAACGGTGGTCCACAACTAACAGATGCGTTACCCCCTAAAACCGGTTACCGCGGAGCGTGGGAAAATTGTTCATGCCCGATACACTCGCACAATTCCTGGAGCAGGTTGTCGCCTTTGAATCCGTAAACCTGCGCGTTCTCTCCGACGAGGACGCTGCCATCCGGCCCGCAGGGGCCAATTCCTGGTCTCGCAAGGAGGAACTCGGCCATCTGATCGACTCCGCCGTCAACAATCATGTGCGTTTCACGCGCGCTTCGCTCGAAAACGGATTCTCCGGTCCCTCTTACGACCAGAACGGCTGGGTACGCGCGCATGGCTACCACGAACTGCCATGGCTATCGCTACTCGACACCTGGCGAAGGCACAACGATCTGCTGGGACGGCTGGTGAAGCGGATTCCCGAAGAGCGCCTGGAGGCGCAATGCCGCATCGGCTCCGGCGCTCCGGTCACTTTGCGATTCCTCATCGAGGATTACGTCTTGCACATGCAGCACCACCTGGATCACGTTCTGGGACGCGAAAAGATCACACAATACCCCGGCGCGGCCGCAGGTATCTAGAGAACCATGATTGCCGAAGCCATGAACCGCTCGGGGCGCCAGCTTATCGAGGTGTTCCTCTATCTCCAGATATTAGATATCCTGACTACCTTGATCGGATTCAGTTTGGGCAACTCAGAAGCCAGCCCGTTCGTTCGACTCATGGTGCGATGGGGGCCGCTGAACGGTTTGTTGGCGTCGAAGATTTTGGCGGTGAGCCTGGCGACGGCCTGCCTGCTGCTGCGCCGGCGAAAACTCATTCACTGGATCAACTATTGGTACGCGGCAGTGGTGGCCTGGAACCTATACACCACGCTGCGGGTGCTCAACGCGTGATCGCGACCGTGGTGAGTGCCGTCTGGTGGTGGCCGTTCGCGATATTGGTACCGCAGCCACGACCCAATTCGAGTGTTGGACCAGGGGAAGTAATTCAAGTCGTGGTCCGCACGCTCGAGAACTGCAACTCGCCGAGTCCCAACGCGGGCATCTTCACTACGTACCAGTTTGCGTCTCCCGCGAATCGCGCCAACACAGGTCCTTATGGAAATTTCCTGCGCCTGGTCAAGAATCCTGCTTTTGCGCCCCTGCTAATGCGTCACGCTGTGGAATTTGGTCCGCTGTCGGTTCAAGGAGATCATGCGGAGCAGGAGGTGAGCATGCGGACCGGCGACGGACGCCGCGCGCGGTTTCATTTCGTCCTATCCCGGCAAACGAGCGAGCAAACGCAGGGACGCTGCGCGGGCTGCTGGATGGTGGATCAGGTGGACATCTCCCGAATGTTAAACTAGCCGTTTCCATGCCTGTTTTGGGAATCGTCGCGTTCGTGGCCGGCTTGCTGCTGGTTGTAGCCGACGCCTATGCGCGCCGCAGCAGGAACCGCGAGCGGCAAGCCTCTCTCGAACGCGAGAATCATTCTCTCGCAGCCCGGCTGGGTTCGATCGAGTCGCGATTTCCCCAGGCTTTGGTAATGATGGATGCGCGCGGGCTGATCCGCAGAGTCAACCCGGCCGCGGAGAGCCTGTTCGGATATTCCGAGTCGGAACTTTTGGGTCACAACATACTACGGCTTTTGCCCTTTGCTCCTTCCGCCCGCAATCCCGTCGCTTCGCCGGTTGCGTCCAAGGGAGACGAGGGCGCCGAGATGGAGGTCCGCTCCAAGGGCGGCTCGATGTTTAAAGTGCGCATGACGGGGACCCGCACGGAATCGGAAGGGCAGGCGGATTTCTACATGTTCTTTGAAAGGCCAGCCGCGCCAACAGTCTCTTCGCAGCCGGCCTTCGCCCAACTGGAACGCGTCATCGGCCGTATCAGCAACAAATTCGCGGAATCGCTCTCGACCATTCATGGCTACTCTGAGCTGGCCTGGCATGCCGCGCCCGCGGAAAGCCCTCTGCGCCCGCACCTCGAAGAAATCATTGCCGCCAGTGAACAAGCCTCCCACCTCGCCCGCAACCTGCTGGCCTTTAGTGGCAGCCAGTTGATCCCGTTGGAACTGGTGGATCTGAATAGGGTTGCCCAGGAGGCCGCCCATCAACTTCTCGAACCGATCCAACTCGATCTTCCAGTGGAAGCACCGCTGGCGCTGGCTAATCGCGAGTGCATGCAGCAGGTGATCCGGCTGCTGGCGGAAAGCGCCGCCGTTCGCGCGGGCGAGGAACCCGCCGTGATTTGCATCCACACCAGCCGCTCGATCCTCGAAGCCCCGCGCGCGATGTATTCCGGCGAGGCGACGGCCGGAGCTTATGGCGTAATCACCATTTCCGATCGGGGAACGGTTCTCGAAGCCGAAACCCTGGCGCACATGTTCGAACCCATGTATCCGGATTCCAAACTGCCCGGTGTCGAGTTGTGGCCGATCTACGGGATCATTACCAGCTTGGGCGGCCGGCTCCACGTAGAGAGCAACGACGCCAGTGGAACCGTTTTCGAAATTTGGTTGCCGGTTGCTGTCGAGCAATCGCGGACGGAGGGTTCCGAATCCCGCAGCGCGGTCGCGAACGGGATTGATTCCTAAGATTGGCCCGGCGCGCGGTAGCCGATCTTAACGCCCAGAGATTTGTCGGCTTCTTCGACGGTCAGCAACGGTGTGATGCGTCCGCGCACCATGCCACTCGCAGCCACCGTCATCCCCAGGCCCGCTGCGGCGACATTATCGGGCAGATCCATGATGAGCACGACATCGTCTTTGCCGAAGCAGTAGTAAAACGCATCTACTTTGCCGCCCAGTGCGGCAATTGCGGCTTCGACGGCCTTGCGCCGTCCCGACGCGGTTTCCTTCAACAGACCGCGGACTCCTTCGAGCGTATAGCTAGCCTGGTACATGTATTTCGCCATGAATCCTCCTCGTGCGAGGAAGTTTACCACAAGCCAGCGTCAACCTTCGGCGGCGAGCTCGGCGTCGGCCTCGGGCAAGCGGTCGCCCTCGCGCGCGAACCAGACATACAACGCGGGCAGCAGGAAGATGCTCATCATCAGCACCGCCATTAGTCCGCCAACGATCACGATTGCGAAAGGACGCTGCGAATCCGAGCCGATCCCGTGCGAAGTGGCTGCCGGCACCAGGCCGAGCGACGCCACCAGCATGGTCATCATGATAGGACGGAAGCGCTGGATCGCGCCGTCGCGTGCAGCTTCGACTGCGGGATATCCCCGGCTGCGCAACTGATTGATGTACTCGACCAGAATCACGCCGGTCTGCACTGAAACGCCGAATAGCGCCAGGAATCCTACGCCGGACGACACGCTGAAGTTGGTGTGAGTGACATACATCGCCAGGATGCCGCCCACCGGAGCCATCGCCACGTTCAGCAGCACCAACGACGCCCACTTCATCGAGGAGAACATCGAATACAGGATCAGAAAAATCAGCAGCAGCGTAAGCGGGATGATCACCTGGAGCCGGCGCGCCGAGCGCTTCTGCGATTCGTACTCGCCCGCCCATTCGAGGCGGTAACCGGGCGGCAATTTGACCTTGGACTCCACCGTTTTTATGGCTTCCTCCACCGTGCTGCCCAGGTCGCGGCCGCGCACTCCGTACTTGATCGCCACATAGCGCGAGTTCCCTTCCCGGTACACTTCCGAAGCTCCGTCTTTCATGGCGATATTGCACAACTGGCCCAGGGAGACACGCTCGCCGGACGCCGCCAGCAGACGGATATTCCGAATCTGTTCGATGGTGCTGCGATATTGGGGCTGGTAGCGGACCACCAGGTCGTAGCGTTCTTCGCCTTTTAATACCTGCGAGACAGCTTTGCCGCCCACTGCGGTTTCGACCGCGTCCTGGATATCGGACACATTGATGCCGAAGCGATCGGCCTTCGCGCGGTCGACTACCAGGTTCAGGTTGGGCTGCCCGATCACGCGGAATAAGCCGAGTCCTTCGACGCCGCGGATCTTACTCATCACGCCGACAATTTCGTCGCCCTTCTTTTCCAATAGCGGCAGATCGGTTCCATAAATTTTGACGGCGAGTTCGCCCTTCACTCCACTGACAGCTTCCTCCATGTTGTCGGAAATGGGTTGCGAAAAATTCCAGGTGACTCCGGGAAATTGTTCGGCTTCCTGCCCCAGCGCTTCAATCAGCTTGTCTTTGTCCTGATGGAAGAAGGGCCGCCACTTCTCTTTGGGCTTCAAATCGATAAAATATTCGGTGTTGAAAAACCCGGTCGTGTCCGTGCCGTCGTCGGGCCTGCCCACCTGGCTCACCACCTGCGTTACTTCGGGGAACTTCGCGAACACAACGCGGGCCTGGTTCATGATGCGAATCCCCTCGGTAGGACCGGTGCTCGGCGCGAGCGACCCGCGCGCCCAAATCGCGCCTTCATCGAGATGCGGCAGGAATTCCGAGCCGATGCCGCGCGCCAGCAACCATACGCCCCCCAGGCTGGCCAAGGCCATGCCCACGGTAATCCAGTGCCAGCGAATGGCCAGATCCAGCCCGCGTGTATACATGCGTGTGAGGAAATCCATCAGCGGATTGTTCCATTCCTTGGTTCCCCGCGGATACACCAGACTTGCCACCACCGGCGCCAGAAACATGGAAAACAGGAGTGCGCCTAAGAGTGCAAAGGCTACGGTCCAAGCCATCGGCCTAAACAGGCGCCCTTCCACGCGCTGCAGCGTGAAAATGGGAAGGTAGGCGGTAATAATAATAGCGATCGAAAAAAACACCGGCCGCTGCACTTCCCGCGCCGCGCGCCGGATTTTCTGCGCAACACTTTCTTCCGCCTGACCTGGGGTCGCGTCTTGACTCAGCAGCCGCACGATGTTTTCCACCATCACCACGGCGCCTTCGACGATCATGCCGAAATCGAGCGCGCCTAGCGATAACAGGTTTGCCGGAATATGCCGGAGGTCCAGACAAATCGCCGCGAAAAGAAGAGAAAACGGAATCGTCAAGGTAACAATCAACGCGCCGCGGAGGTTCCCCAGGAACACAAACAAAATGACCGCCACCAATATGACGCCTTCGGTAAGGTTGTGCAGCACCGTGTGGGTGGTCAGGTGCATCAAATCGCTGCGATCCAGGTGCGGCACGATTTTCACGCCCGGCGGCAGGAAATGTTGGTTGAGAAAATCCACTTTTTCGTGCAGCGCCACCAGTACGTTATCCGCATCCGCTCCCTTGCGCAGCAGAATAATTCCTGAAACCACATCGGGGTTGTCGATCACTTTACCGGGCTCCGGATGCACTGCCTTTCCCACTTGACCCAGGCGGATTCGCGAACCTTGCTCCACTCTGCCGACGTCGCGCACGCGCACCGGGATGCCGGTTTGCGTCTTCAGCACGGTACCGCCAATGTCGCTGGTGTTTTCGACGAGACCGACTGCGCGGATGTTGATCGCCTGCTCTCCACGCTCGATGAAACTGCCGCCCGCGTTTACGTTGTTGTTGGCGAGCGCCTGCTCCACTTGGCCGATGTTCAGCCCGTAAGCGATCAGCTTCGCAGGCTCGACGTTTACCTGGTATTCGCGGGTGGTTCCGCCGAAAACCGCTACATCGATCACGTCCGGCACGGACTTCAACTGTTTGGTCAGTACCCAATCCTGCAGGGTCTTCAATTCCATCACGTCGTACGACGGATTCGTACTGGCTAACGTGAAAAAATAAATCTGCCCCACGGGACTGTAATCTGGCCCTATGGTCGGTTGCAAACCGGCCGGCAGGCTCACCTGCGAAAGCTTTTCGAGGACTTTTTGCCGGTTCAGATCGTTGCTCGAGCCATCGTCGAACACCATCATCACGCTCGACAGCCCGAACAGCGACACCGAGCGCAAGGCCACCAACTGCGGCAGACCGTTCATCTGCGCTTCGATGGGAATGGAAACCTGCTGCTCCATTTCTTCCGCGGCGCGACCGGGCCATTGAGTTATCACTTGGACGTAGTTATTGGCAACGTCGGGATATGCTTCGACGGGCAGTTGCTTGAACGAGATGGCGCCCCAGATCAGCAGCAAAATCCCTACACAAATGACCAGGAAGCGATTGCGCAGCGCGAAGTCGACCGAAGCCTGGATCACGGCTATTCTTTCTTAGCCTCCCGGTCAAACAATAGTGCGTCTCGCACCACCTGTTGGCCGGCGTGGAGCCCGCTGAAGACTTGTTCCGTACCGTCTCCGTTGACCGGTCCCGAGTGGACCTCCAATCTACGGAACTGGTTTCCTTCGGACTTCACGAACACCCAGTCGCGGTCCTGCAGGCGCAGCACCGCGCTGGCCGGAATCACCGTCCGCATGTCGGCGCCTTGCGATTGGAAATGGACCGTCGCGAACATATTGGGACGCAGATTGCCTCGTTCGTTCGCCAGTTCGATTCTTATCTTGGCGGTGCGGGTGTTAGGGTCGAGCAGCTTTCCTATATTGGCGATGCGTCCCGCAAACTTGCGGCCGGCATAAGCGTTGAATTCAATCTGCGCGCGGTCTCCCACGTGCACCTGCGCCAGGTCGTTTTCGTAAACGTCGCACACCACCCAAACCTGGGACAGATCTGCAATTGTGAACAGGTTGGGTGAATTGTCGAGCGATTTAACGCCTGCCGCCGTGGTCACATTCTGTTCGACAATAGTTCCGGAGATGGGTGCGTGAACCTCGATCACCGAGGACGGCCGTTGCGGATCGCCGCCCAGAATACGGATGCGATCCATAGCGGCCTGCGCGTCCACTTTGGCCTTGCTGTACGTTTCCTCGGCGACATCCAGGTCCTTTTGAGCCAGCGCTCCATGGGAAAACAAAAGCTGCGCGCGTTCAAACTGGGTCTTCGAGAGCGCCTCATCCGCCTGGAACTTTTTCAAATCCGAAAACGCCTGCGACATGTCGGCGCTATTGATCGTCAGCAGCAGTTGCCCTTGCTGAACGTCGTCTCCCAGCCGTGCGCGAACTTCCACCACGCGGCCCGACGATAGCGCGTTCACGGGCACCGTACGGCTAACGTCCGGAGCAATCGAACCATTAGCGATCAGCTCACTCACTTCAGCGCGTGATGCGGCGACTGCCAGTGGAAACCTTTCGGGTTTGTCCACGGTGATCAGATTGGGGTCCGGCGCCTGTTCCACCTTGACCGCCGGTGCAGTGTTTGAAACTGCGTCCACTTTTTGGCTGCTGCACGCGCTTACGCCGGTGAGGCCAGCCGCAATTGCATATTGAATCAGACGATGGCGAATCATGGAATCACCTCCCTGCCCACTGCTAGATTCATCTGTCCGGCCGCTGTCATGTAAGAGCCCAACAGGTTCAGATAACTCAATTGAATACTGCGGTAATCGTTCTGCGCCGCCAGGAAATCGAGCAGAGATGCCCCTCCGTTTTGATAGGAGAATGCGATCGTGTCCCGCACTTTCGCGGCTTGCACCAGGTATTTATCGCGGTACGGGCGCAACAACGCGATGTTGCCGGCGATGGTTGCGTAGGCCGAATCCACGTCGCTGAAGACCTGAGCGCGGCCGGCCTGGACCAGCGCTTGCGTGCGGTTGAGATCCAGTTGCGTGCGCAGCTTCTCTCCCTGATTTCGGTCGAAGATTTTCACCGGTATCGTGACGCTCGCGCCGAAGTACACCGGGATGGGCGGGTTTCTCCCGAAATCGACTGCGAACGTGGGATCGGCAGAGCCATTTGCAATCGCCAGCCGATGGTCCATTTTCGATTTCTCCACCGCCTGCAATGCGGCCTTCAAATCCGGACGGGCATCCAGCGCGGCAGCGCGAAACTCTTCGAGGGGCGTGATTTGCTCGCTGAAATCGAACTTACCGTTTACGTCGAACTGCTCCAGCGGTGTGCGGTCATTCAGCAGCGCCAGAAGCTGGATTTTTGCCGTCCGCAGGCTCACCTCGGCATTCAGAACATCCGATTCGTACTGCACCCGCTGCAATTCGAGACGCCCCAGGTCCACTTCGGAGATGTCGCCGGCACTTTGCCGGGTTCGATTCACTTCGAGGACCCGGTCATAGTAAGCCAGGTTATCTTGCGCCACCCGCAAAATTTCCTTGGCGTGTAAGATCGATACAAATGCGCTTCGCAGATTGAATAGAAGCGTGCGCTCCTGGTCTTCCAACTGGGAGGAGGCAATCGCCGTGGCCCCCCGGGCGCTGTCACGCCTGAGTTCGCGCTTGTGCTCGCGCTCATGCAGGTAGCTTCCGGAAACCAGCGGCAGCGTGTTGCCCAGAGGCCGGTAGGGATTGATCGAGAACGGATCGATCTGATCGAGCGTGAGCGTGGCGTCGGGATTCGGACGCAGATAGGCCGTGATTTCCTGCGCCTTGGATTGATCCACTCCCACGCGGCCGGCGGCCAGATTCGGATTATTTGCGCGGAAACGCTCGCGGACCTGCTCCCACGTCAATCCTGTCTGGGCAGGCGCTGCCGTGACGACCAACAAGAACCCGGCAAGCGCCCGCCAATAATGGCGTAGCATCTTCCCTCCTAATTAATTTTCGATGCGATTTGAGAAAAGCCTAGACCGAGGCAGAGAGCAAGCTAGGAGGTGCGCGGCCGGCGCGGGAGGGAAGGAACCGGACTAAGCTTTCCGGGTGGATCGACAAGGCCAGCGTGAACAGACATAGAAAAATGCTAAGGGTAAGTACGGCAGTGACCTGAGCCGACTCCAGCACTTCGAGGAGTCCCACCAGGATCGCCAGCGTTTCGGTGCTGGAATGCTGCGCGCTCCAGGAGGTATGGCCAGGGGAGTCGGCTGACGCCTGTGCGTTCATCAAAGCCAGCCGGACAGAATCGTCGCTGGCGGAGACGCACGGGAATAGAGACACCAGGGCCACGCCCAACGCCAGGGCGCGCCCCATCACCAGCCGGCGGCTGGAGACTGCCCGGCGGCTCGTCGAAACGAGGAACCAGGTAAAGGCGGCGACACACAGCGCCACCCAGGCGAAATTCAACAGAGAACTCGCGTGTTCCATCTCAATTTGAGTATAACCACACTAACGGAATTGCGAAACCAAGGCTTTGTTGGACGCGGTTTGTTGTCCAATAGTATGGTTGACATTCACGAAAGGGCGGGCATGGATGTACTCAGCGGC
>JANXXL010000317.1 GCA_025350625.1 Bryobacterales bacterium
GCTTTATCGGGACATCGAAACCATTGGAAGGCCGGATTCGTTCCGCTTCCGGGTGACGACGAACCGCGAGACGTACGTTCTCGAACTCAAAGAGGACCTTCCCGAAGCGGCGTACGAGCTTGCGTGGAGCAAAATCTACAACCTCGAAAGAAGCGGCAAATGAAAAAGTAGCGGGTAAGCACGGTTGAGGAACAAGGCAGTCTAAATCGCAGCGGTGCTCCCGTGCCTGTTTGCCGTAACCGGCTTTGCCCCAGGACAAGGCCAAGGGGATGGCACGGCGCGTCGGCTATTTGACTTGCGTCTCGAACTCAGCCTAACGGTTCTGGAAGCTGCCGCGATTCTGCGCCGGTCCTGCTGGCGGAGCAAGAGGGATTCGTTCGTCCGTAAGCCTCTGATTCCGAATAAGTTATTGGTTCTAAGATTTGCACGATTTGCAAAACCGTGCACAACAGCAGCTTTTGGCAGCTTTGACATACAAACTCGCTACAGCGATCTGAACCGGCGGACCGAAATCCGGCCACCCCTTAGAACGAGAATCTTAGGTGTAGACCAATTCGCAGTCAAGGCCGCTACGACCGGAACGATAAGATGTTCAACAGCGTCGAGCCGCTGGCCTGAGATGCCACTTGCAAGCGGACGATTATTTCCGGACCCGCTCGGTCCGCCTCACGCATTGGGTCAACACGGTTAGCTTTTTTGGCCTGCTCGTCAGCGGAATAGCCAGAACCGCGTGGGCGCCGTGATCATTGGCCAAAGTGCCGGCAGAGAGGAGCCCACATGAGCGAATTCGTCTCCAGGCGTAAACTCATCACTACTGGATTGGCAACCGCCGCTGGAGCGTCCGGCCTAGCAATAGCGGCCCGCCTCGCGGATCGTTATGGCTTGGTCCCGGCCGATCATGGCGGCATCTATGGTGTTGGCCAAACTCTGACCTATGCTTCTCAGCGGCTCTTGACGTCCCATCACTCGCTGGCTCGCGAATTCAACCGAAGCGAAATCTCGAAGATTGCGCCTGTCAATGGGGAGCCTCCCCAGACCGGCGGGAGGATTTGCGGACTGGCGGCTAACTGTTGACGGCCTGGTCGAGCGGCCATCGTCATTCTCTCTCGCCGAACTCAAACGGTTTCCTTCGCGCAGCCAGATCACGCATCAGGCTTGCGAAGAAGGCTGGTCGTTCATCGCCGAATCGACGGGCGTTCCTCTTTCATATTTGTTGAATCTGGTTGGTGTCAGTACGCGGGCCAAGTACGTTGTATTCTTTCCATTTCATTCCGCCGGCTACAAGTGGGGGAGCCTGGACATGCCAGACGCCTGGCATCCACAGACGTTACTGGCGTACGGTATGAATAGTGAGGAACTACCTACCCGTCATGGAGCGCCGCTCCGGTTGCGCGTTCCACGGCAGCTGGGATTCAAGAGCCTGAAACACCTTTCTCGTATCACCGTCGTCGAGACCGTGAAAAACCTCGGCAAAGGCTTGGGCTCCTCATCTCCAGAGCATGGCTTTTCCTGGTACGGCGGTATCTGAGGAATTTCAGAGTCAGTTTGTTCCAAATCCTATCCTCTATAAAGGGGGATATTGGTTGTCCCCAAGTCGGATTCTGGGAAAGTGTGGCATGTTCTCCGTCGTTGCGGATAGATCCTCTGTGACGCCGAAGTATTACGAATCCACTTGGCTGGTAAGTCGACAAATCGTACAAGTGGTTCGTGAAAGCGACTTCGGCGCGAAGGTGACGCTACCGATAATGTTGATTATCGGGACTTCGATTGCCTCGGTCGCCGGTATCAGGAGTACCCGCTCCGCTGCAATTTCATCGAACTGCTCCTGTCACTCTCAAGCACAGGCCTTTCCCCGCGCGGGAGTACCGGCGTGAACGGAAGACCCCCGACAGCGATGATGGCTTCGGCTGACCAGGTATAACTGCGTTTCCGACATATCTTTCCGTCTAAATTCGGCCCTTCCCGAGAAAGTCGTCTCTCGATCCACGATCCGAACATATACTGGAGGTGCAATTTTAAAAATCTTCTCCGCTCCTAAGGGCTAGGCTCTCGACCCGCGGGAAGCCCGTCTGGAAGTCGAGCAGCGATTTTACCTTGCAAGAGGTAACACCTTGCGTATGAATGATCCGATCGAACTAAATCATCCAGTCCGCCAACGCCTGGACCTGACCGCTTGCGAACGCGAGCCTATCCATATCCCCGGCGCAATTGAGCCCAACGGCGCCATGCTGGTCATCGATGAACCCCGCCTGACCATCCTCCAGGCCAGTTCGAATGTACTTCCGCTGCTAGGCCTGCCGCCCGAGTCTCTTCTCGGAATGCCCCTCGCCGATCTCTTTTCGCAAAAAGATCTGGATCACCTGATCGCGGGAACCGCCGGCGAGGGCAAGCGCCATTACGTTCATCATGTGCAGACCACCCACACCGAAACCCCCTACGACGCCTTGGTGCACCGCTACCACGGCCTGCTGATCGTCGAAATCGAACCTACACTCACCGCAGACGCCGCTGGGCAAAGCATGTGTGAATCGCTTACCGATGCTATCGCCGAACTGGACGCCCCGTTGCCCCTGCCCGCTCTTTGTGAACGCGTGGCCGCCTGTGTCCGTCGTTTCACCGGCTTTGACAGAGTGATGGTGTATCGCTTTCTGAATGACGATACCGGCGAAGTCATCGCCGAAAACAAACGGGAAGATCTCATCCCGTATCTCGGATTGCGTTATCCCGCCTCTGACATTCCGCCGCAAGCCCGGCGTCTTTACCTTCTAAACACCTTGCGCTTAAAAACAGATGTAAATGCACGGAGCGCTGTCCTCATTCCGGAATTAAACCCGTTCACTGGCGCGCCCCTCGACATGACCTTCTGCATCCTTCGCTCTATGTCCCCGGTGCACGTTGAGTATCTGCGCAACATGGGCGTAGCCGCATCCATGTCCATCTCCATTGTGAAAGACGGGAGGCTGTGGGGATTGATCGCCTGTCACCATGCCCAGGCGAAGCTGGTGCCACACCCCGTTCGCCTGCCGTGTGAAGTCCTGGCGCGCGTTTTCTCATCCCATATCGCGGCGGCCGAGGCCGAAGGCCAACGCGCCTCCGCCACCGCTCTGCAAGAGTTGAATCAACGCATGCAGGAGCGAATGCGCCGCCTGCGCAATGCCGTCTCTGCACTCAGCGAAGGAAATGACGACATCATTCGGGCCATTGGGGCGCAAGGCTCCGCCATTAGCATCGGCGGCAAGCTGATTTTGTCCGGCATCACTCCCGCACGTCCGCAGGTGGAAGAGTTGCTCAACTGGCTGGGCATCCATCAGCAGCAGCATGTCTTCGATACTGAGCGAATGGTTAACCACTACCCGAAAGCCGCGGAATTCGCGAACATCGCCTGCGGTCTGTTGTCGATGCGCGTCGCCCTCAACGGTCCCGATTTCGTGCTGTGGTTCCGCCCTTCCATCGTCCAGGTGATTCGCTGGGCCGGAAATCCCGACAAGCCCGTCGAAGAGACCGAGGCTGGTAAACGCATCAGCCCACGTCGTTCTTTCGAGCAATGGAAACAGACGCTGCACGATAGCTCCCAACCGTGGACCGATGCCGAACACACCTTCGCCGCCACCCTCCGTCCGGAAATCGCCGCCACCCTGTTATTACAGTTGAACGAGGAAATCCTGCATCTGAATGCGGAGTTGGCCCGCAGCAACGTCGAGCTCGACACCTTCGCCTACACCGCTAGTCACGATTTACAGGAGCCGGTGCGCACCATCCGAGTGTATGCGCAAATGATGACGCTCAGGGCTGGACGGGAACTGTCGCCCGAGTCGCGCGGATTTATCTCCACCATTGAAGAAAGCGCCGGACGCATGGCCAATTTAATCAGCGGGCTGCTCAGTT
>JANXXL010000346.1 GCA_025350625.1 Bryobacterales bacterium
CAGTTACCAATTCACCCTTAGCAACTGTCGCCGAACCAACCTCTTCTTCTGCACCGTTGATTTCGCGTGCACTGGCGACAGCAACAGGGAATGTTACGCGGACGCCCTTTTGAGGCCTGCCCGCCTCTTCCACCAGGCGGACGACCATTTCGTCGCCTGCCTCCGCCTTCTTAACGGCCATCACGCGCACCCGGCTATTACTCATACTCAGCAGTGAAAAATCCTTGCCCAGTGTACCGTCGTGTTTCGAACTTACAAAAGCGACGAGTGGTTGATTCAGGCGAATTCCCTGCCAGTTGGTCTCTTCCTTGCGCCAGTCGCCTGCATGACTCGCGAGTCCATACTTGAACTCGTGATGTCCCCAATCCTGTGTCGCCTGATCGCTGTAGGACATGCCCCCGGGGCTGATGCCGGGAGTGCGCAGGAGGGTCAGGCGTAATGTGCTGTCGTCGGGCTTATCCGAACCGTGTTTGTAATCGGAAAGCACCGTCACACCGAAAGTTCCGCTCTTGTCGGTCAGATCGAACCATTGGTGCGATGCCACTTCAAACTTCCGCTCGTCGTCGTTCCCGCGCTCGATCTTGCCGATGTCCCAGTTGTAAGTAGCCTTCGGGTTCGACGCGGTCAGCGGGAAGGTGGCCTTCAAATTTGCCTCCGCTGTTTTCCAATCGACTACATTACCAACTTCAAGACGATCGCCGGCACCGCCAGCCGCCAGCCGGATGGTCTGCACAAACTTGGAGCCTTCTGTCTCGCGCATCACTTCGAGCGAAACGCGTGCCGGGCCGCTTTCAAGAACCTTGACCTTCACCGGGCCGGAGACATAAGCGCGGGGCGCCTTCTGCTGATCCGCCCAATCCATGTTCCAGGCAGGCCACTCCCTCGGCTTATCGGTTTTAATGGCAAGACGGGCGGGGGCCGAAAGGAGCTCGTGCTTGATGTTCTTGTCATAGACGCTTGAGACGTCGCCGTTCTCATCGACTTTGACGCGATACCGAGGATTCTCTAAAGAGGATTCGGTAATCTTCAGCGTATTCGTCCCCGATACTTCGCTCGCCACCTGTACGTCATATACAGCGAAGCCGACCGACGGCACCTTTGCCAGGAAGACAACTTTGGTTCCATCCCTGGTTGAGCCTGCTAGTTGTGCGGCTACGTCCTTGCCATCCGGTCCAATTACGCGCACAGCCTTGGGAGCGGTCTCGGCGAAGACGATGTTCGCTTCCACGATATCTTCGCGCGCGATGGAGAGCGGGTTGTACACTACGACGGCAGTACCCTTTGTCTGCGTATTCAAACCGGAGGCAACGGCGTCGGCAGCACTCTTCAGCACTCCACCAAACTGATTCATCGCGACAGACTCGTCGTTCCATGCATACTCATAAGCCTTTGGAGTGGCGGTGCCCGGGATAAGGTCATGAAACTGTCCGCCCATCACCAGCGTCCAGGCATTTGTCAGCCGCTCTTTCGGATAAGGCCGTCCACCCAGCCACTCGGCAGCGACAGAGGCGCGCTCGGCTGCATCCCCCAGGGTTTCATTCGCGCGGTTCCAACGCTTCATATATGCTTCGGAAGTTAGTGAGCCCGCCGAGTGCTCAGTGAGTTCCAGGTCGCCCGTATACCGAGGCAGGTGGCGAGCATCTTCAGGCTTGATGTCGAGGAACATCTGCTCCGCATTCGCCTCGATAATGTGCAGTGGCCCTTCGCCGACTTTTACTGCGGAGCCTTTCGCGGCCGAGTCGGACGCAGCGGGAAGAACCGCCGTCCCCTGGGTCACGATGGCTTCCATCAGTTTGACTGAAGACTCGCGAGGGGAGCCCCCTATGTCGCCCGTGCCGTAGTACCGGTAATCAAAGTAGAGTCCACTCGACTTGCCATTGCTCTCAGCGCGGCGCATCCACGTATTGCTCTTGGTAAGATCCTCCGTAACGTCGCCGCTGTAGTTGCTGGCATTGAGAGCGGCAATCACGCTCTTTCCGTCGGGCCCTTCCCATACGCCCACGTTGAACGGAATACCCTTCGGCGTATCCTGCGGAGAGCCCGGCCCACCCGCTGTTGTCGCCGAATGCCAGGTCAGCTTCTGCGTCGAAAATCCCTTGATTCCGGTGTGAGCGAGAATGCTTGGCAACGACGCGGGAAAGCCAAAGCAATCCGGCAGCATATATTCAG
>JANXXL010000357.1 GCA_025350625.1 Bryobacterales bacterium
GACCGAAGCACGCGGGAGGACCTATTGAATGGTCGTAGATCCGTCCACGTCAATGTGATCGATGAAATCGTCCTGTCCGACAGCAACACGCTCGAGGCCTGTCAGGCGTTTGCGTCACGTATGGAGCGCGTCAATTCCGGCGGTCCAGTGGAAGTAAGGATCTACGGAGATGCGACCGGCGATGGACGCAGCACTGCGGGAAGATCTGATTACCAGATCATCCGAGAATTTTTTCGAACCGAGCCGCGCTTTCAGGTTCGCCATCATGTGGCCAGCTCCAATCCGTATGTGCGAGACCGCGTGAATGCGGTTAATGGCATGCTCCGCAATAGCCAGGGGCTGAGACGGCTGACGATTGACCCGCGCTGTCTGCGTCTGATTCGCGATCTCGAGCGTGTCGTCTGGAAATCTGACAGCCACGGCAATCTCGGCGCTCAATTGGACAAGTCGGACCGAGAACTGACCCACACCTCCGACGCTCTGGGTTACTTGATCGAGCGCGAGTTTGGGCTGCATTCTGCGGGCGGCCCGCGGCCGAACTTTATCGCCTAGATTTTATGGCTGGATCGCCTTCCGGCAAAGCGCAGCAGTCAAATATCGGAAATCAATGTCATCTCAATTAAAGGAGGAAAATCTAAAAATATTATGAGAACCAAATCTCCACTTGCAGTCGTCCCTGAAATCCAGCCCGCACTCGTCGTCGAATGGTGGCCCATCGAGAAAGTGAGGCCGTACCCCAAGAACGCCCGCCAGCTCTCGGATCGGGCAGTTGCAATGGTTCAGGCCTCGCTGAAGGAGTTCGGCTGGCGCCAACCCATCGTGGTAGATAGAAAAGGTGTGATCGTAGTCGGGCATACGCGGTTGCTGGCCGCGCAAGCGAACCGAGAAAAACAGGTCCCGGTGCACGTAGCAGGGGACCTAACGGCGGAGCAGGCTAAGGCTTACCGCCTGATGGACAACCGCAGCAATCAAGAAACCTCGTGGGATTTTGGTTTGCTCGGTCTGGAGTTAACGGACCTCAGAAACCTCGCCTTCGATCTGAAGCTAACAGGATTCAACCCTTCAGAGCTTGCAGCTACCTGGGCCACCGGCACCATCGGATTAACTGACGAGGACGCCGCGCCGCCGGTGAGGGCCAATCCCATCAGCCGACCCGGGGACCTATGGCTGCTCGGGAAGCACCGCATCCTCTGCGGTGATGCCAGAGAGGCCGACGCTGTAGAGCGGCTGATGGAGGGTGCCAAGGCGGATATGCTGTTCATGGATCCGCCTTACTCAGTGAATTTGGCCAGCACCCAGAGTATTCCCAGCCGGCGGCGAGGCGACGGCGCAGTGATTGCGAACGATGCGCTCGATCTTCCAGCGCTGACCGTGTTCCTGCGACTGGCCTTCGCGAATGCACTTTTGGCAACCCGTGCCGGAGCAGTGTGGTATGTCACGGCGCCGCATGGGCCGATTGGGTTGGCGTTTTCTGTGACGCTCGAGGAAATAGGCGTCTGGCGGAGTTCCCTGGTTTGGGTGAAGGACTCGTTTGTTATGGGACGGGCAGATTTTCACTACCGTCACGAGGTTGCATATTTCGGATGGACTCCAGGCGCGGCACATCACGCGGTCCCGACGCGCGACCAAGACACGGTGTGGGAGATCCCGCGCCCGAAGCGGAGCGCTGAGCATCCGACCATGAAACCGGTCGCGTTAGTCGAGCGCGCGCTTTTGAATAGCAGCGACCCAGGACAATTAGTGGGCGACTTTTTCCTCGGATCCGGCACGACGCTGATCGGCTGCGAAAAGACCGGGCGCCTCTGTTATGGAATGGAACTCGCTCCCCAGTACGTGGACGTCATTGTGCAGCGCTGGGAGGCTTTCACCGGGCGTGCCGCTACCTTGAGTGGTGGCGGCACGTTCGCAGAAGTTAGAGATGAGCGCGGGCACCCGCAGGGCATAGAGCCGCGGGCGGCTTAGCCGGCGTTAGGCTTTGATCGAATAGCTCCGGATTCCTCCAGCCTCCTTGGTTGACTCAATCTTCAGGCCCATCTTCTTTTTCAATGTGCCGCTGAGGAAACCACGCACGCTATGAGATTGCCACCGAGTGGCAGCGACGAGTTGCGGCAGCGTAGCGCCGCCAGGCCGCTGCAGCAGTTCCAGAACGCGGCCGGTCTTGCCGCTCCTGCGGGCTGGGACCGGCTTCCGGGCTTCCCCAGCTGGTTTCCTCAACCTGGCTTTTCTGGGTACCAGGCGGAGCCCTCGTTGGCTAGGCTCTGGGGCCAGACTCTGAGCCGCCGCCCAAATCCGCGAGACGGCTACCTTCCGGTCAGTGAACTTCGTGACTGGTTTCTGGCCGGGCATAGCGTTCCAGATTTCCACCAGGCGGGGGCCGGGCCAGCGCTTTGCCAGCCGATCCAGATCTTTGGCGTCATGGAAGTGGGCGGAAGCTGGGTTGACCGGGGCTTGTTCATTGGGAACCAGGGCCTTGATGTGGTTGTTACGATCGATGGTAAAAGTCAGCACGTTGGGATTCTCCTTGTCGCGGAAGTTGCCCTCGTTCATGACATGAATCCCTCAACGACCCGCCACAAGCAAGTTCTTTCTGGCAAACGCTCTTGCCGGTGCTTTGGGTGGACCAGCAGTTTTCAAAGTGCGTGTATCGACCGCAGGCGGCGACCGAGGCGCGAAGGCAACAAAGACATAAGACAGCGGGGCAACGTCGGCATAGTCGTGGACTTCAAGTTCGGCCTTCCCCCAGAATCCGGTAGATCTGTCGCCCATATCTCTCGACGCCGCGTATGCCGAATCCCGGGACGGCTAGCAGCTTCGCAGCCGTCGCTGGACGCGTTTGAGCAATGGCTCTCAACGTCTGGTCGCTGAAGATGCGGAACGCAGGCACGCC
>JANXXL010000389.1 GCA_025350625.1 Bryobacterales bacterium
TGGAAGAAGTACGACCGCAGCACCATGAAGTCGTTCAACAGCGGAGGCGAGAATCGCGCGAAGAAGTACTGGTACAACTTGTCCTTGCATCAGGCGTATCCGCAGCTTTTCAGCAAACTGGGATACGAGAATGGGCCGAACTACTCGGACGTGACCGTATATTCCACCGACCATTATCAGACGAATTTGGCGCCGAAGGTCAATTCGGTCGAATGGCGGTCTACTGGTGCCAAGAGCGTGGTCGTTTCGGCGAAGGGAAACAACTTCTTTGCTAGTACGCAGGTGTCCCTAGGGGACAAGATTTATGCGACGCCAGCAGACGGCTTGATCCTCAAGTCAAACCAGACATTCGACATTACGACCTCCCTTGATCAATTGGTCAATGGGCCGGGAGCCATCATCGGCCGGTACGGCGTAGCCACACCGCTCATTGTTGGCAAATCTCCGCCGGGAGTCGGCCCCTGCGCCATGGAGATTGAGACCGCCGACGCTACTTATCCGATTGCGGGTGTGATGAGCATGACCATCACGCTCAAGCCAACAAAGTGCGATGCGCCCATGCGGGCTGTCCAAACCGCGGAGTCAGACTTTAAAGCAACAGAAGCCACCTTGGAGCTTGCAAAGGCGAATCATGCCATTGGCCTCGCAGGTGCGAGCGTGCTGGAAGCGCAGGCACGGCGCGACGAGAAGAAGTCTCTGTTAGATAAGGCCCAACAATACCTTGCCCAAGTAGAAAGTGATCTAGCCCCGGATCAGTTGCCCAACACCACACTCTCTCCGGGCGTTGCGGTATGGCAGGCCCCCATTGTGTCCGTCAACGGTTCGGCTCTGGATTTGCCCTACGAGGTCTATCACCGCGATGGGCGCGTCCAGATCCGCGTCAACGTGAAGGAGGCGCTCCTAACCGACGGAGGCGGAGTAGTGAAGGTTAGTTGGCCCTTTTACCGAACCGACAGGTGGACATCAACCTACCGGTACTACCGCCCGGCGCTCGGCTTCCAGGTCACGCGGGTGAGCGAGAAAAGCATATTGATCTCGCGCATCAACGGTCTCAGCTTCTCAAAAGCCCCGGAAAACCTACCGGACAATCCCTGCTGGAAACTGATCGCTGGAGACACAGCCATACCCCTGCGGACCGAGGCTTGCGTCTGCCCGCCTGTAGACAACCCGCGACCTTGTCAAGAAAAGAAACAGAAAGCGACCAAAGCGCCGACGGACTCTGTGGACAAAGACAAGCCGCTCGACTTGGGAGCGGACCTGCCTTACACCGTATCGGCCACGGTCGCCAAAATGCCAAGTCATGCTGTTCTGCTTGCGCCCAATGGGACCGCTTATCGCATCGATATCCCCGACCTCACCGATAAGAAGGATACCCCTTCGAAGCCGATCGAAATGAAGCAATACGATTCCACCTGGATTCCGATCACGCTGCCCGTGGGCAAAGTCGCGGACAAAGTTGAGGCCAATGGGAAATACTTGAATATCCAACTTCCCGCCAAACCGGACCCAAAGGTTCCGCAAACCATCAGGGTCGAAATCACACGCGATCTAACAGCCAAGACCGGGACTCTGGATTTGACCGCGCTCGACAAGGCAGGCAATCCCATTCCCGGCGGCACGCAGAAAATCACGATTAGTTGCTCGCAATGCACCGACAAAGGAGACAAATAAATGGTAAAGAAGAAGCTCGAACATCCAACGCCCGAAATGATTGCGGACTTGAAACAAGTCTTCGCCAAGCACAACTGGTCCGAGAAGCCGATCGGCTTCGGAAAAACCGCGATGGCGGACGACTCCGACCTGTGCGATGACGGCAGCGTGCCCCAGTGGGTTACTTACCAGCTTCCCGATGGTTCATCTGTCACAAAGAAGATCTGTCCCTAGCCAAATAATCGGTCTGCGTGTGTTTGGCTACTGGCGTGTCCGAGGCCTCCATCGCCAGCCCACGAAATCGGAGAGCGGATGGACGATCCGCTTGCTAGCAATGCCACCCCGCCGTGGGGAAGCGTCGGGCAAGTCTCGGATTGCCAAGGAAACTGGGAAGTGGGTGACCCTCTGTCGGGGAACGCTAATGCCAGCGACTACGATGAATGGAAAAGCCTACCAGATGCAAGAACTGGGCTTCTTCAGTTGGTACTTCAACAAAGAGACTGATCCCTCCCTTGGCACAGGCAGCAAGTTCTCTTCCAACGGAGCATTCCTGGGGCCGGCTAAATCATGCCCGCCGGGAGGAACGAACTAGCGGACGTTCCGCATAAGACTGTGCAACGGATCAATTGGAAACCGGAACCGCGAGCAGGGGCCGTCATATGGGTTAGATCGTCAGCCAACCGAGCGGGTTTCGGCTCACCCAAAAATAGCGATCTTCCAGTCCAGCCAGGGCTTGTGGAGCTTTTCGCAAGATGCGGTCAGCACCGAACAAAGCCTCCGCTATCGGTCGCACATGGTTCAAGAAACTCACCTTGGAATCCATCTTATGAGCGTGCGGAATAACGTGCTTCCGAGAAGTCATTGACAAGTTTACCGACCGAATCACTCTCATTTTCCGGACCTATTCCGGCCGGGAATAGCTGTCGCCCGAACATTCATTGGACAGCGTGAATGAGTGCGGTTAGTTTTGCGCCACAAGCAGTCGCATTGGGCTGCCGCTGGAGGTGCATATGCCACGCTGGTCCTCAGTCCGTTTCATCCGCCAAATCCAGCTTGTTGCTCGGTCGAAGTGGGCGTATCCAACCGCTGTTTTTCTCACCCTAGTCATTGTCATGCCTGGGGATGCGATGGCGCAGGGTTCACCGTTCGACACTGGCTTTAACGCCATCCAAACCCTTTTCACCGGCACCATTGCGAAAGTTGCCAGTCTGGTTGCAATTGTGATCGGAGGCTATGGTTTCGCGCACGGCGAACCCGGTGCAAAAAAGGCGCTCGCTGGTGTTGCCGCCGGAACGGGCATTGCTGTTCTCGCTGTGAATGTCCTGAGTTGGCTCTGGGGCGTATAGCGGCC
>JANXXL010000407.1 GCA_025350625.1 Bryobacterales bacterium
AGCATGGCTAAGCAGAACAACGTCGAGATGGCGCTGGATGCAGCGCGCGCCTGCCGGGACATTCTCGGTGGCAATGGCATCATGGTCGAATACAAAGCGATGCGCCACATGTGCAACCTCGAAACCGTGAAGACCTACGAAGGGACCGATCATATTCACGCCCTGGTGATCGGCGAGCGCGTTACCGGCATCGCGGCTTATAAATGAGGCGGCCCGTGTTACGATAGTCCTAGATTTCTTTCCTGGATGTCCCGATGGTTATTCTGATTACAATTGTGCATGTGATTGTGTGCGTGTTCCTGGCGGTAGTGGTGCTGCTGCAGAGCGGCAAGGCGGCCGATCTGGCCGGCGCTTTCGGCGGGATGGGCTCGCAGACGGTGTTCGGTCCGCGCGGGTCGGCCACGGTTTTGTCAAAGGCCACCACCATCGCGGCGGCTTTGTTTATGGTAACTTCACTGACCCTGTCGATATTATCGACACGGGGCGGCAAAGCGTCCCCGGCGATCTTCCAGAAGACAGTTCCGGTGACCCAGCAAAAAGGCAACGCCGTTCCGGGAACTGTTCCGATCACGGCGACTCCGATCGTCGGCGGCAAGGCCGGCACTCCACGGACCCTCAACGTGCCGATTAATCCGGAGCCCGCGAAGAAACAGGAGCAGCAGAAGAAGTAACATTGGGGCCCGCTCTGGGCCGAGATAACGTTTCCACCTGCGGGGGTGGCGGAATTGGCAGACGCACTAGCTTGAGGTGCTAGCGGGAGCAATCTCGTAGGGGTTCAAGTCCCCTCCTCCGCACCACAGATTCAAAAGAAGTTATGGGCCATCCGTAAATGGATGGCCCGAAGTATTTTAGGCGACTGTAGCGGTTTCTGTAGTGGTATCGTTTTTGGAGTCGTACCACACGGGCTGTGTTGTCCGCTCCATAAGCAAGAACAGGAACCATGAAGCGCAACGAACCCAAGCGCCATCACTATGTTGCCGAATTCCATTAGAGGGGTTTTGCCGAGGGGGACGAACGACTCTGGCTCTATGACCGAAGACTCCAAAGATACCGGAAGATCCACCCCCGAAATATTTGCTGTGAGAACGACCTATACACCATTGATCCCGAAGGAAACCGGAACTTGTACATCGAATTGGAGTGGCTGCGGATGGTTGATAGGGACGGTTCTAATGCCATTCGCCGGTTCGCGAAGGGTGAAGTGCTTGACCGGGAATGGCAAGAGTCTTTCTCTATCTACATGGCCCAGCAGATCACTCGCACTCCAGTTTTTCGCGACCTGACAATTGCGAGTTATCGCGCAATGCATGAAGAATATTTACGCATCGGCTTTACGGACGTTAAACGCGCTAGGCAGCTCCTGGAAAACTATCGCAGGGATACTGGCGACCCAGCCAACGTAACTCCTGAGTCACTGGTGGAAGCGGTTGTCGGCGGCCACATCCAGGTCGATGTTGGAGAAGGTCCCTTCCTAGAACACATGGTTCAGCAAGTTGAGTTTCTAGCCAGGGCACTTGCTGCCTTTGAGTGGGAGATCATAAGAGCGCCAGCCGATACCGGCTTCATATTGTCCGATTTTCCTTTTGTGGTGGTCCCGGCGCAAGGCCGCCCGGAAGACATAGGACTCGGGTATCCAGGCGTCGTCAAATCCTTCCCCCTGACCAGGGATTTGTGTTTGCGAATGGGCGAGCAACACTATGGGTTTTCATACTCCAACGCGAGCAAAGAAAGCGTCCGGGTAATCAATCAAAACATCGCGGTGAACTCGGAACGCTTCATTATGGGGGCGAGCCGCGAGCAACTCGAACACGTCATCGCACGCAGCGGGACGGGGGCGGCCAATCCTGGACCTCGGACGGTCGTGGAGGCCATCCAGAGCGATGACGACAGCGCTTTGTATCGATTCAATTTTTGGCCGCGTCGAAGCTACTTCTATCCGAAAAGAGCGTAGCAGGCACGCGCATAAGGTTCCAGATACGATATAGAATCGTGCACCTAGGGAGGTGGAATGCTGCTTGTCCTTGCAATCTGTAGCTTATTGTTACTACTTTATCTCGCTGGGAAAGTAGCTTTTGTGGCGAAAAATCAGGCTGCTGTGGCGGCGTTTCTCGAATCGGAACTGAAGGCGATAAAGGCCGCACAGAAGCTACCGAGACCCGCATCGCTAGCATATGGCTGGTTCGACGATGGATGGCCTAACGCGAGAGTTGATGAGGAAGACAGGGCACCATTAGAAAATCCCCATCCCAACCGTTCCTCTGATGACTATGCCACTCAGTGGTACATCTCCGAATTCAAGGCCATGCCCAGCGCACACCAACGGAAGGAATTTCTTCGGCGACTGTTGAAAGAGGGTATAACGATGAAACCGGAGTTGCTCGACATGATCTATGCCGACGAGAGTGCGCACGTGCGAGCATGGGCAGCAGGTCACCTCGATACCAAGGCAAAAGATTTCACTAATTGGACCATCAACCATGTTGCGTTGGAAATTAGAAATTACGAACCTGCTTTGCTTGATGACCCTGAGCCTATCGTGCGTGCTGCATTCTGGAGCAATCCGGGGCTGAGCAGAAGGTTGCCCTGGTATCCATTGATTCGCGTTTCGGAAGAGTGGAAAGAGCAGATTAAAAATATGAGTCAACTCGAAAGACTGGGGCTAATGCGCAACCCGGACCTTTCAACGTACTATGTCGTAGCGCTCCTGGAAACGTCTTCTGAAGAATTGAACTTGAGCAGAACGGAACACGCTGAGATTCTACGCGCTGCTGCGGTTAACCCACGTCTGATAGGAAGCAGTAGAAGAACCGGCAGGGACACGTGGGCTGTAGAGCACGACTACAATCCACCGTTTAAAGAATACGGAACGATGTGGGAACTGTGCCTAGCAAAATGGATGGATGAGCCACTGGTGCCGCATCTGTTTATGAAATACATCCAGACAACCCCAGAAGTTAAGCTGGCCACCTATCAACAGTTGTTACAAAATGCAGATTCGAACTGGTTACGGCGAGAAGTGATCCGCTCTTGCGATCCGTTCATTGACAAGCCAGTTCTGAAGGTGGCCTGGGACGACCCAGATGAGGAGTGCCGAGGAATTGCGAAAGAACGCGTCGGTAGGTTGGCAAAATATGTTGGGGTGACGGAGCGAGCAAATCCCTGACAGGAGCAATCTCGTAGGGGTTCAAGTCCCCTCCTCCGCACCATAGAAAAGCAGTTTATGGGCCGGGACGAAAATCCCGGCCCATCGTTTTTCCGCACTGTAACCCTTTTTTATTTCGGCTGCGGCGTTCGACGACAACCCCTTCGGGGTTCCGCGTAGAGTGAACGTCCTTGCACGCCGGCACAGGCGATTGTCCCGGCTCACGCGCCCGACGCCCCGTTCCGCCACTCCTCCTACCGGTTGATTCATGCGGGGACCGGGCGCTTGAACAGCAGGATCTTTGCGGTAAGCACCTGCACTGGTTCTCCGCTCTGATTGAACGTGACGCTTCGCACTCTTACGATCCCTTGATTCGGTTTAGAACGCGACGGCACGATTTCGACGATCTCGCTTTCGACCCGCAGCGTGTCTCCGGGCCGCGTGGGGCGTGGCCAACGGACCTCCGCTCCCAGGCCGATCAGACCTGTTGCGAAGGGTAATCCACCGGTGACCAGCAACCTCATGGTCGCAGCGGCGGTGTGCCAGCCGCTCGCGACCAATCCTCCGAAAATGCTAGCCTGCGCGGCAGATTCGTCAAGATGGAAGAGTTGCGGATCGAACTCGGCCGCGAATGCCTTGATTCGATCGGCATCGATGCGAAGCTCGCCGGAGGCGAACCGCTGACCAACGTAAAGGTCTTCGAAATAGAGCGACGGCGCAGATTCCATTTCGCGATGCATGCCTTGATCATCCGATAACGGGGCCATTCGCGCATAATCGCAAGTGGGGCTGGAGGAGCACGTCGCGAGGCCGGTCGGGGATGCGCCGCGCGGCTTAATGAATCAAAACGGGGGCCGCATCTTCCAACTCCCGGACTCCTGATAGAACACGCCGAATGGAATGTTGTTGTACATGCTGGCGCCAATATTCGCCGACGCGACCATTACGGTAAACGTACAGTTGTAACCCTGTTGAGTCGGCTTGTCGCAAGCGCCTTTCTTGAAAAAAGTGATGCTGACCGGATCGCTGACCTTGATGCCGGGCGGATGATTCATAGCGTCCAGCATGGCGTCTTTCATTTGTGCCTCGGAGGGCTCCGATCCGCTCCCGCTACAACCCGCCAGCCCCCACATCAAAACAGTAATCAAGGCAATGTATTCCCGCCTGCAGCGCATGTTTCTCTCCTTCTGCTGATCTTCAATTGATCGGAACTGCGTTACTCTGATCGAGCGTTAATGAGTTGGGGCCGGCCTTGATCTGCACGGCCCGATCCCAGACGAGCGCCTGGTTGTTGTAGCGAGTGGAAATCATTAGATAGTAGTTTCCCGAGGGCACGCCGGGAAAGATTCCGGCACCATTCGCGTCGGCGCGGACGGATGAGGCGGCGCTAATTTTGACGGCGTCTAAAATCTTTTGACACTCAGGCGTTCTGCTGACGCAAACTGTGCCCACGTATTTTAATGGCGCCATCCCAGGCGGCACGGAAACGCCCCCTTTCGCGAGCGTGTTTGCGTAGCTGTCGCGCAGCAGGACGTAGGGGCGCCCGGCGAGCGGATTCGGAGCGCCCGCTTGCGCAGGGAATCCGGAGACGATCGACAGAATAGCGTTACCGAGCGGCGCGGCAGGAGTTGAGAGGCCTCCACCTCCGTTGGCTGTTGCTGCTTCTCCCGGAGATGCAGAGGATGCAACCGCTGTCGCAGCGCCCCCTCCCGAGGGAATGGTTTTGCTGGGGGCGAGAACGGCAAGGTTGCAGGTCTGCTCCATGGGAGCAAAGGTGAAGTCATCGTTAGCATTCGTGCCGATGACGATGCGTCCGTGAACCTGATAGGGGCCCGATCCCGGATCGAGCGAGCCGCTGGGTCCGAAGGCAATGTTGAGCGGATGGTCGGGCGCCTCAATCTTTATTCCCGCCTTAGTGCCGTCGGCGACCACCGTGTAGGGATAGGCCCGTGCGGAGTCCGGCCCGCAGCCGAGGACTGCGGACTCAGGAAAGAACTGGACGCTGAAGCCGGTCGAGGCAGAGAAGATGCCGTGCATGCGAATGCCGGCAGGAGCCGGAGGTCCTTTGTCTCCGTCGTTGAAAAGCGATTTGAGCAGGTCGGTTTGCATCGTTTGCACGCCTACACGGGCGCCTTTAGTCGAAAGGTTCAGCGCGGGGCAGGTGACTTGTCTGTGCGCGAAGGTAGCATGCCCCGAGATGCCATTGATCGCGCCGTTGACCCGCTTACCGCTGGAATCGAACACCGGACCGGAACTCGAGGCGGCCTCATTGGCTGAGATTGCCTTTCCAAACTGGTCTTTATATCCCGAATCGTATCCATTGGCAACCACTCCGTCAATCACGAGCGGACCGGGACCGACAATCGTTCCGTCGGCCTTTACGGTCAGGACCAGGGGTTTCGGGGTGGTGTCGACGGTGAGGATGGCAAGATTGTTCTTGAATTCGAGGGTGTAGCCATGCTGATCGGGAGAGAGGATGGAGCAGTTGACAAGCACTCCGCCGTCAATGAAGTCG
>JANXXL010000027.1 GCA_025350625.1 Bryobacterales bacterium
CTGAAGTTCGATCCCGATAAAAAAACCATGGTGGTCACGGATGAGAACGGCAAGCAGGCGACCGTCAAGGTGAATACCGACGGCGATAAGGGCGCTGTCGAGGTGCAGTCCTCCGACGGCACTGTTAAGATCGGCGCGACCGGAAGCAATCAAATGCCTGGGTGGGTGCCAGTCTATCCCGGCTCATCGCCAAAAGGCACGTTCACTTCGCAGAGTAAGGAAGGGAACCAGAGCACCTATGCGTTCAGCACCAAGGACGCGCCGGCGAAAGTAATGTCTTACTATCAGGATCAGCTCAAAGCCGGCGGCTTCACGATCAATATGACCACCAACACTCCGCAAGGCGGCATGGTCATGGCGGAAGACGGCGGCAAGACGCGAACTCTCATGCTCACGGTAAGCGGCTCAAGCGATGGCACCGACGTCAGCTTGACGTCCGTGGAGAAAAAATAACTCAGTACTTCGTGATTATCAATGTTTCCGGCCCCAGGGGTTGCGCTTCGCTCTCGCCGAAACCAGCGTCGCGGAACATGGCGTCGAGTTCCTTGAAGGTGTAGGCGTCGCCACCCTCGGTTGAACCCAGCATCATCATGCTGAAGGCAGCGGCTGTTGGAGGGGAGACGCGATCGTCGTTCGGCACAAATTCGACCGTCGCCAAACGCCCGCCCGGCTGCAACGCCGCGCGGACCCGCTTCAACAGCTTGACGTTGGTCGCGTGATCGAAGTGATGCAGGAAATTCGGCAGCAGAATCAGGTCGTAGCCGCTCCCCAGGTCAACGTCGAAAGCACTGCCGGGAATGCCGTGGTAGCGATCGGCCACGCCGGCCTGCCGCGCGTGCTCGATCGAGAGTTCGAGCACGTTCTTCCAATCCAGGCCGTAGATCTGGGCTTGGGGGTTCAGTTTGGCGATCTCGATCCCGTAGGCGCCCGGACCGGCGGCGATATCCAGCACCTTCAGCGGCTTCCCCGATAGATTGACGATCGGCGCCATACCAGCAGCGCCCATCGCCGAAAAGGGCGCCATGGATTTCGCGAATTCCACCCATACCGGAGCTTCCGGGCCCATATTCCCCTGGTCATGAATGGCACCGCCTTTGCGGACAGCGGCGGTCAAATCCAAATAGTTCACAACGTGGGACGGATGCACCAGAAAATGGGCGATCGAGCCCAGATATCCAGGGGACTTTTTATCGAGAAATATGGCTGAGTCCGGCGTCAGACCGTAGACGCCATTGTTTTTCGTAAGAAACCCCTCGATGGTCATGTAGTCGCAAAGAATTCGCATGCCTTTTTCGCTGGCTTTGGCGCGCTTCGCGAGTTCCGCCGCATTCACAACCCCCGAGCCGATGAGCGTGAAAACTTCGAGTTCGATGGCGGCTTTGAGCGCGGTGGCGCGCTGAAAACCGTTCAATGCATCGAAGATCAGTAAAGGATTGGGTTCGTGTCCCACAGTTTGTGTCGCCATAATCATTAATCATATCTGCTAGCATGATTCGCGTGTTCTCTTCCCGCCTGCAGTGGGATTCCAATCCCAATCCCTTGAGTATTTTGCTCGGGAAGAAGCGGCGCGAGGGCGCGGCCATATTGGATCTCACCGAATCTAATCCCACCCGCGCGGGCCTTCACTATCCGGCCGCCGAAATTATTGGCGCTCTCGCCGATCCGTGCGTCCTCAATCACGATCCGCAGCCGCGAGGTTTGTTTTCGGCGCGCCAGGCCGTTTCTGAATACTACGCCCGGCGCGGCGTCGAAGTCCCTCCCTCGCGGATTCTACTGACCGCCAGCACCAGCGAAGCCTACAGCTATCTCTTCAAGCTCTTAGCCAATCCGGGCGACGAAATTCTGGTGCCGCGTCCGTCCTATCCTTTGTTCGATTACCTCGGCGCAATGGAATCGGTCAATGTGCGTCCCTATCCGCTGCGCTACGACGGGAGTTGGCACATCGATTTTTCCGCGCTCGCGACCGCCATCACGCCGCGCACTCGCGCCCTTGTGGTGGTGAATCCCAACAATCCCACCGGGTCTTTTCTGAAGCGCGCCGAATGGGAGCGTTTGCAGACCTTCGGTCTCCCCATCCTCTCCGACGAAGTATTTTCGGATTTCGCTTTGGCGCCCGATCCCGATCGGGTTCCCACGCTCGCTGGGTCGAATGGCGTGCTCATTTTCGCCATGAGCGGCCTGTCGAAAGTGGCCGGGCTCCCGCAGATGAAATTGGGCTGGATCGTCGCCGGCGGTCCGGGTCATGAGACGGCGCTGGAGGGGTTGGAATGGATCGCCGATACGTTTTTGTCGGTCTCGACGCCCATTCAGTTAGCGCTTCCCCGCATCCTGGCGGCCTCCGGTGTCGTCGAAGAGCAGATCCGGACGCAAACGCGGGCCAATCTCGATCATCTTATTACCCAAACCATGGGCTCCCCCTGCCGCTGCCTTACCGTCGAAGGAGGATGGTACGCCGCCCTCGAAGTCCCCCGCATCCACAGCGAAGAGGACTGGGTGTTGCATCTGCTGGCTCAAAAAGACGTTCTGGTGCAACCCGGCTTCTTCTATGATTTTGAAGCGGAAGCCTTCCTGGTGTTGAGCCTGCTTACCCCGCCGGTGACTTTCGAGCACGGGGTTGCCCGGATCCTCGACGCAATGACGGCTCTAACCTAAAGAAATCACTCCCAGCGGCCGTTATTAATAGCGGAGGGTACTAAGTACCCATGTCGCTAAATAAGCCCAAAGTTGTTGTCGTGATGCCGGCCTATAACGCCGCGCAAACGTTGCGTATGACCTACGCTGAGTTGCCCCAGGATTCCGTGGACCTGGTGATCGTGGTGGATGACGGCAGTTCCGATCAGACCGCCGCCATTGCGCGTGAACTCGGTCTCGAACTCTTCGTCCACAACCGCAACTACGGTTATGGCGCGAATCAAAAAACCTGTTACCGCGAGGCTATGCGCGCGGGAGCCGATATCGTCGTGATGGTGCACCCGGATTATCAGTATGATCCGACGCTGCTGCCCGATATTATTCGCCCCATCCAGGAAGGCAAGGCCGATGTGGTGCTGGGTTCGCGCCTCCTGGGAGGGCATCCTATGGCCCAAGGCATGCCCTGGTGGAAATATGCCGCCAACCGCTTCCTGACGCAGCTCGAAAACGCAATTTTCGGCTTGCGTCTGGCCGAATACCACACTGGCTACCGTGCGTTTGGCCGCGCTGCCTTGGATCAAGTGAATCTGGATATGAATTCCGACAATTTCATATTCGACCAGGAAATCATCGCGCAACTGGTGAATCTGAATATGCGTATCGCGGAGGTTCCAGTCCCCACGCGCTACTTCCCGGAAGCTTCGTCGGCTTCTTTCGTTCAGAGTTCGGTATACGGCTTATCCATTCTGTGGCTGCTGCTCAAATACGAGATGCATCGTCTGGGACTGGTGCGGCAGCGGTCTTTCGAGAGTCTTTCGCGCCGCTACACGGCCCACCCCCGAACCGAAGACCTGCTTGCGGAGGGCAAGAAATGAAAATCGCGGCAGCGCCAGCGCTGCTGGCCGCAATCCTATTGGCTTTTTCCGCCGGTTGTGGAGATCCCAATGCATTCGATGACGGGGTGGCGAAAGGCGCTGCCGAAGCCGAAGCATTCCAGTTGGATAGTGAACAAGTCTCGGTGAGAGACAACCAGCTCGCCTGCGGCGCCAACGAGGACCTATGGGATCAGCCCGCTACCAACGGCGAACATTTTACTTCGCACCTGGAGCAGAAGGGTCGAAGTCTGAATTTCACCGACGATGTCACCTCCGGAGAGCTGGGATACGCGGCTCCTTACACCCAGGTGCGCGGTAAGTTTCCTCTGCAGCTTGACCGAGTGGTTGCGACCCGCGATGGCGAGGACAAAGACACCAAAATTGTCCAGGCTAAAGTGGGCATCAAAATCGCCCACCCTTGTTTCGATACTCCGCTTGCAATTATGGGGGTCCGCAAGGGCAAGTACTCCGACGACCTGCCGGTTACTTTGCAATACGAGCGCGATGGAAACGGCTGGCACCTGACCAAGATTATCCACTGAGGTCCCGCTACCCTCAGCTTCGACGGATGCTAAAATAGGTTTCCGCCGAGGCGAGTTTCTTCTCACCCGGCGAAGTGAAATCGTAAAAACAAGAGAGCGGGCAAGGAGAATCATGGCTGTCACGGGTGCGGGTCTGGAAGGAATTGTTGCGGCTGAATCCAAGATTTGTTTCATCGACGGCGACGCGGGCCTATTAAGTTATCAGGGCTACAACATTCATGTGCTTGCTGATCACGCCACGTTTGAGGA
Organism: Bryobacterales bacterium; assembly: GCA_025350625.1. Classification (GTDB taxonomy): domain Bacteria; phylum Acidobacteriota; class Terriglobia; order Bryobacterales; family Bryobacteraceae; genus Palsa-187. Next base: position 4,298 of record JANXXL010000027.1, read on the forward strand.
AGTAATTTACCTCTTATGGTATGGGCGTCTCCCCAAGCAGGCGGAACTGGATCAGTTGAAGGCCGCGCTGGTGGCGAACCGCGAGATTCCCGCCGAAGTAGTGGCGTTTTTGAAGGGCGCGGGCAAGGCGGTTCCCATGGACGTGCTGCGCACGGCAATCTCCATGTTGTCGCTTTACGATCCGGATGCCAAAGACAGCTCGATAGAAGCGAGCGAGAGCAAGGCCGTCCGCCTGATGGCGCAGACCGCCACCATCGTCACCACTTTTGACCGGCTGCGCAAAGGCCAGGAAGTAGTGGCGGGCGATCCCAAGCTGGGCATGGCTGCCAATTTTCTCTATACCTTGACCGGAAAGAAGCCGGATGAAGTGATGGAACGCGTTTTCGATATCGCTCTCACGCTCCACGCCGATCATGAGTTGAATGCCTCCACCTTCGCCGCCCGCGTAGTGGCTGCGACGCTATCCGATATTTACTCCGCCGCCACCGCCGGTGTCGCCGCTCTCAAAGGCCCGCTTCACGGCGGCGCTAACGAAGATGTAATGAAAATGTTGCTCGAAGCGGGGTCGGCCGACAAAGCCATGGATATGGTGAAGACGCGCCTGGAGAAGAAGATTAAGATCCCCGGCTTCGGTCACCGCGTTTATCACACCATCGATCCGCGCGCCACGCATTTGAGCGCACTTTCCGAGGAACTGGGCAAGAGCACGGGGCACGTGGATCTCTACCTCACCTCGACCCGCATTGAGAAGTACATGAAGGAAACCAAGAATCTCAACGCGAACGTGGATTTCTATTCCGCCTCCACATACTATTCGCTGGGCATTCCTATCGATCTCTTCACGCCCATCTTCGCCGTGAGCCGCATGTCCGGCTGGACGGCGCACGTGCTCGAACAATATCGCAATAATCGCTTGATTCGTCCCCGCGCCGACTATATCGGCACACCGGTCGGCCAGCCGTGGGTCCCGATCGCCGAACGATAGTCGCGGCTCGCTAGATGTACGATCTCTCGTTCTTCCGCCAAAATCTCGACTCCATCGCCCTCCGGCTTCGCGACCGCGGCTTCGCTCTCGACGTCGAAAGCTTCCGCCAGCTCGATGCCGAGCGGCGAGCGGCCCTCACCGAATCCGAGCAGCTAAAGGCTCAGCGCAAGACCGAATCCCAGGAAATCGGCAAACTCATCAAAAGCGGTCAGGACGCGTCGCAGCGCCAGCAAAAAGTCCGCGAGATGGGCGACCGCGCTACCGCTCTCGAAGAGCGCGCCAAAGAGTTGGACGAAAAGTACCGCCAGTTGCTCGCGGGCGTTCCAAACATGCCACATCCGTCGGTTCCGACGGGCAAAAGCGCCGATGATAATGTCGAGGTACGCCGTTGGGGGACGCCTCCCCACTTCGCCTTCGCTCCAAAGGCCCACTGGGATTTGGGCCCGGAACTCGGCATCCTCGATTTCGAGCGGGCCGCCAAGATCACCGGCGCGCGCTTTGCCGTCTACTGGGGGCTCGGCGCGAAACTCGAACGCGCTCTTATCAATTTCATGCTGGATGTGCATACCCAGCATCACGGTTATACCGAAGTGCTGCCGCCGTTCATGGCCAATACCGCCAGCTTCTACGGAACCGGCCAACTGCCGAAATTCGCAGAGGATTTGTTCAAGCTGGAGAACACCGATTACTACTTGATCCCGACTGCCGAAGTCCCCGTCACCAATCTCTATCGTGACGAAACTTTGGACCTCGACAAACTCCCCATCAAGCTGTGCGCCTACACGCCCTGCTTCCGCAGCGAAGCAGGCTCCTATGGACGCGATGTGCGCGGCATCATTCGCCAGCATCAGTTTCAAAAGGTCGAGCTGGTGAAGTTTTCTCCGCCCGAAACCAGCTACATCGAACTCGAAGCTCTCACGGCCGATGCCGAAGACATCCTGCAGCGCCTCGGCTTGGCCTACCGCACCGTAGTTCTCTCCACCGGCGACATCGGCGCCAGTGCGGCGAAGACTTACGACATTGAGGTCTGGCTGCCTGGTCTGAACGGCTATAAGGAAATTTCATCCTGCTCCAACTTCGAGGCGTACCAGGCACGCCGCGCCTCGATCAGGGCTAAATCGGGGTCTGCCAAGGCCGAGTTCGTGCACACTCTGAACGGCAGCGGACTGGCGGTTGGCCGGACTTGGCTGGCGATTCTCGAAAATTATCAGCAGGCCGACGGCAGCGTGGTGGTCCCGGAAGCTCTGCGCCCATACCTCGGCGTCGAAGTGATTCGCGGGGCATAAAATCAGGCATATGGAGCTTTAGTTCAGCCGGGCATCACCGTCTCTGTCCCTAAACTCTTGGGCGACGGGAGGCGAGTCGATGCTTGGTTTTAGACGGATGGCTGTGCTGCTGGTGGCAGCTGCGGGGTGGGCTTATGGACAACCCGCACTCACCACCATACAAGATATTCTCTATCGCGCCGACGGAACGCGCTTCAGCGGAACCATGTTC
>JANXXL010000029.1 GCA_025350625.1 Bryobacterales bacterium
CGCAAGAACTTCACCATCATACTGATAGGACACAAGGATCACGATGAAGTGATTGGCACTCTGGGCGAGGCGCCGGAAGCCACCGTACTCGTTTCGAACGTGGAAGACGTCAATCGCCTTAATGTGAAAGACCCTGAAAGAGTGTCGTTTATCACCCAAACCACCCTGAGCCTGGATGAGACTCAGGATATCGTCACGCGGTTGCGCGAGCGCTATCCCAAGATTCAGGGTCCGGCGGCGCAGGATATCTGCTACGCCACGGAAAACCGGCAGTTGGCCGTCAAGGCGGTGGCGCCGATGTGCCAGCTTCTGCTGGTGGTAGGTTCGCAGAATAGCTCTAATTCGCGGCGTCTGGTGGAAGTTTGTCAAAAAGAGGGCGTGGCCTCGCACTTGATCGACGACTTGACGGAAGTTCGCCCGGAATGGCTGGAGGGCGTGGATAAGATTGCCGTGACCGCCGGCGCTTCGGCTCCGGAGAATCTGGTCCAGGAACTGATCGAATCGCTCTATGGCTTCGGCTACGGAGAGCTGGAAGAAGTGGAAATCAAAGAAGAAGACGTGCGCTTTAATCTGCCGTCCGAATTGAGCCGGACGGTACAGCTCCACACCATAGCGCGCGTATGAGTCCGAGCCTTCAACTCACCGACGCTCTGACAGCTACCTGCTCGCAGACCCTGCGGCAAGCCGTGAACTTCCTGCTCGGGAAACAGCACCGCGACGGTTACTGGTGGGCCGACCTCACGGCCGATACCACGCTCGAATCCGATTATATTTTGCTGGAGTTGTGGCGGCATCCACCCGTCAATGGAGTGTGGAATCCGCCGACCCATGAACGAGTGGGCCGGGCGGTGCGTTCCATTCTCGCGCGGCAGTTGCCGGATGGCGGTTTCAACATTTACGCCCACGGCCCATCCGAGATCAGTGCATGCGTGAAAGCCTACACCGCTCTGAAGTTGGCCGGACTTCCCTACGACGATCCCCATTTAAGCCGTTTACGGGCGCGCGTGCTGGCGCTGGGCGGGTTAAAGGCGGCTAATAGCTACGTAAAGGTCAACCTCAGCTTGTTTGGCTTGTATCCGCGCGAACACACGCCTTCGATCCCCCCCGAAGGCATGCTGCTGGGCAAGCTGATCTACGAGATGTCTTCGTGGACTCGCGCCATAGTCATTCCGCTATCCATCGTTCACGCGTTGAATCCCCAGCGTCCGGTGCCGGCCGGGTTCACGGTCGACGAACTGCTGGCTCCCGGTGTACCGCTCAGCTTCCCGAATGATGAGGGATTCTGGAGCTGGCGCAATTTCTTTCTGCTCACTGACAAGTTTGTGAAGTTTTGGGAGCGCCACGGATCCAAAGGACTGCGTCGCAAAGCGATACGCCGCGCTGAGCAGTGGATACTCGAACGCACCCGTTATACCGACGGGTTGGCGGCGATTTATCCTCCCATGTTTTACGTGATCCTGGCGCTCGATCTGCTGGGTTATCCGAAGGACCATCCGGACGTGCTCGAAGCCGAGCAGCAGTTCCTCAACCTGCTGGTGGATGACGAGCGGGGGTTCTATTTCCAGCCGTGCTTTTCGGTAGTTTGGGATACCGGCATCGCCGCTTACGCGCTGGGCGAATCGGGCTTGGTTCCGGATCATTCGATGGCGCGCGCCACGGATTGGCTCTTAACGAAAGAAGTCCGCCGGCGCGGCGATTGGAGCGTGAAGCGCCCTAACGTCGAGCCATCCGGCTGGTATTTCGAATTCGCCAACGAATACTATCCGGACATTGACGACACGGCGCAGGTTCTCCTTGCGCTCACGCGGGCGCGGGGCACCGATCCGGTAAAGCAGGACGCTTGCATGCGGCGTGCAGTCGACTGGCTGCTGGCGATGCAATCGAAAGATGGCGGCTGGGCCGCCTTCGACGTCGACAATAACTGGCAATTTCTGAGTTCGGTTCCTTTTGCTGATCACAACGCCATGCTCGATCCCACTTGTCCGGATATTACCGGCCGTGTGCTCGAGGCACTGGGCGCCTGTGGCGTGAAGCACGGCCATCCGGCGATGCAGCGCGGCATCGAATATCTTAAGCGCACGCAGGAAGCGGACGGTAGCTGGTGCGGGCGCTGGGGCGTCAACTACGTCTATGGCACGTTCTTGGCGCTACGCGGTCTCGAAGCCGCGGGCGAAAGCGATCGTGAAGCCTACATCCTGCGCGCGGGCGAATGGCTGCGTTCCATTCAGAACGCCGACGGCGGATGGGGAGAAAGCTGCGCCGGCTATGCCCAGAACACTTACGTTCCCGCCGCCAGCGCGCCGTCACAAACCGCTTGGGCGATTCTGGGGCTGCTGGCGTCGGGCGACACCATCAGCGGAAGCGTGCAGCAGGGCGTTGAATATTTGACCGAAACGCAACGTAATGACGGCGGCTGGAACGAAGAGTTATCGACCGGCACCGGCTTCCCGGGTGTTTTTTATTTGCAATATCACTACTATCGCCATTCCTTCCCTGTGCTGGCTCTTTCAAGCTATCTAAAGGCGAGAGGCGCAAACGGAGCAGACCGATTATGAGAGTTCCGCTATCCCAGGTAGCCGATATGGCGAAATACATCGCCAAGAACAAGCTGCGGCCGAAGCCGGAGTGGCAGAAGAACGTCGCCCCTGCCGACGACCTTGCCAATCCGTTTAAGATCGTCCACACGCAGATCCCATCGGCCAAGAGCGAGCGCAAACCGCATCCCATGATTAACAAGCGCTTCCCGCTGGTGATGATGCTGGAGCCTTTGCACGCCTGCAACCTAACCTGCACCGGCTGCGGACGCATCCGCGAATACGAAGACAGCATCCGGGACCGTGTCTCGCTCGAGAATTGTTTGAAAGCGGTGGATGAGTGCGGCGCCCCAATGGTTTCGATCTGCGGCGGTGAGCCTTTGCTGCTGCCCGATATCGGAGTCATGTGCGCCGAGATCCTGAAACGCAGCCGCTACATTCAGCTGTGTACCAACGGAATGTTCCTGCGCAAGCGCCTGAAGGATTTTCAGGTGCATCCCAACCTGGTGTTTAACGTTCACCTGGATGGCATGGAGAAAAATCACGACATCGCTGTCGAGCGCGAAGGCGTTTTTAAGGAAGCCATCGACGGAGTTCGCGCCGCTAAAGAAGGCGGCTACAAGGTATTCTCCAACACCACGGTCTTCAAAGAGACCGACATGAAAGAGATTTGGCAGCTGTTCGAGTTTCTGGAGCAGTTCGGAGTCGACGGGCATTCCATTTCGCCAGGCTATGGCTACTCGGCGGTGAACGATCGCGAAATGTTCCTGACGCGTGAGGACGTCCACGAGAAATTCAAGGACATCGACAAGATGGCCAAGCGCTTCCCGCTGGTTTCCTCGCCGGTCTATATGGACTTCCTCAAAGGTGAGCGCGAATTGCCCTGCACCGCCTGGGGCATGCCGACCTATAACGTCAAGGGCTGGAAAGGGCCCTGCTACCTGATCACGGACGGGCACTACAACACCTTCGAAGAACTGATGACGAAAACCCCGTGGGAAAACTATGGCACCGGCAACGATCCCCGCTGTGAAGATTGCATGGTGCATTGCGGGTATGAGCCTTCTTCGGCGTACGGAGTGAATTCCAAAATGATGGATCCGTTCAAATCGCTGAGCTGGCTGTTGAGCTGAGGCAAGCGCACCGTGCGCGGCGCACTGGCTGACGAATGAAGCCTACTCTCGTGACGGGAGCCACGGGGTTTATAGGCTGGCACGTGGCAAGGCGGTTATTGGAGCGGGGACAACGGGTGTGGGCGCTGGTTCGCGATCCGGCGCGCAGCGCGAAGGCGCTGGCGGAGTTGGAAGGAATCGAGCCGGGATTAGAGATAATCCCGGGCGACTTGCGGGATGAGGATTCCCTGCGAAGCGCGGTTAATGGATGCGGTGTCGTTTATCACGTGGCCGCGGATTACCGGCTGTGGGCCCGGCGGCCGGAAGAAATGTACCGCTCCAATGTCGACGGCACGCGCAATCTGTTGGCGGCCGCGCGGAACGCGGGAGTGGAACGGTGTGTATATACCAGCACCGTTGGCTGTATCGGCATGCGGAGCGGGGAATTGGGTACCGAGGACTCTCCCGCCGGCATGGACGAAATGCAGGGGCCGTACAAACGCTCCAAGTTCCTGGCCGAGAAGATTGCGCTGGAGTTCGCCCGGGACGGATTTCCGGTGATCGTCGTGAATCCTACGGCTCCCGTGGGAGACCATGATTTCCGGCCTACGCCGACAGGCAAGATCGTGGTGGATTTTTTGCGGGGCGCGATGCCGGCGTACCTCGATACCGGGCTGAACGTGGTCTACGTGGGCGATGTAGCGACGGGGCACCTGCTGGCGTGTGAGCGCGGACGGACCGGCGAGCGCTACATACTGGGCGGCGAGAACCTGACGCTGCATGAGATTTTTGGGAAGTTGGAAGCGTTGACGGGAAAGCCGGCTCCCAAGGTGCGGATTCCCTACGCGGTGGCGTACGCGGCGGGAATGGCCTCCACCGGTTGGGCGGCCGTGACCGGCAAGGCGCCGCGGGCGCCGCTCGACGGCGTGCGTATGGCGCGCAAGAAAATGTGGGTGCGGCACGACAAGGCCGCGCGCGAGTTAGGATATTCGGCCAGACCGGCCGTGGAGGCGCTGCGGTGCGCCGCGGAGTGGTTTCAGGCTAACGGTTATTGTGAAAACCTGGCTGCTGGTGGCCGCCGAACGGCGTGAGTTCGATGGGATACGGAAACGGATGGGAAAGACGACACGGCTCGCGTGGCCCGGCGCTAAGTTCGCCTGCGAAGGGCAATGGCGGGGGGATCGTTGGTGGATGCTCGCCAATGGACCCGGCCCGGCCTTGGTAAACGAGCCTTTAAAGGAAAAACCAGACGTGGACGGGATCATCAGCACGGGCTTATGCGGGGCGCTCGATCCGGCGCTGCGCATCGGCGATATCGTGGTGTTTGGCGACAAGGCAATCGAAACTCAAGTGCCGTGCCGGAGGGGAGCGGTTCACTCGATCGATCATGTGGCTGTCACCTCCGCGGAGAAGCGCACATTGCGGAATCAGACCGGTGCGATTGCCGTCGATATGGAGACTGCCACGATACAACGGAAGGCCGCGGAATGGGAGCTTCCATTTTTGTGTATTCGTGCGGTGTCAGATCGTGCGGGGGATACATTGCCGCTGGATTTTAATCGCTACCGCAATCCGCAAGGAGACTTCTCGCGGGCCAGGATCGCATTGGCGGCCATGGCGCGGCCCTTCACGGTAATGCCACAATTGATTGAGTTCGACCGGAACTGCCGTAAGGCCGCAGATGCCTTGGGAGATTTTGTTGCCGACTGCCGATTCTAGACAAGTGACCGCCGAACCGATCGTCGCCACCATGAGCGCGGCTGTTTATAAGGGCTCAAGCCGGGTGGAGGTGGAGGCAGTGCCGGTTCCCGAAATTGGAGCTGGTGAGGTGCTCATCCGCGTCGAAAGCTGCGGCATCTGTCCCACCGATCTTAAGAAAATCAGCTATAACCTGTTGCCGGGGCCTCGCATTTACGGACATGAGACTGCGGGCGTGATTGCTGCCATTGGCGCGGGTGTTACAAAATATCAACCCGGCGACCGCGTGATTGTGTTTCACCACATTCCTTGCGGGAAATGTTTTTACTGCGGCAAGAAACTGTATGCGCAGTGTCCGGTATATAAGAAGGTCGGCGTCACCGCCGGATATGAGCCGGCCGGCGGCGGCTTCTCGCAATACGTGCGCGTGATGGATTGGATTGTCGCGCGCGGCATCGAAAAAATTCCGCACGGCGTTTCTTTCGACGCTGCATCATTCGTCGAACCGGTGAATACCTGCTTGAAGGGCATGAAGCAACTGGACCCGCAGCCTGGCGACGTAGTGGCGATCCTCGGACAAGGCCCGGTGGGGCTGATCTTTACCATGATGGCGGACCGCGCGGGGCTTCGTATCGTTGCGACCGATACCTTTGAGAGCCGCCGGAAGCTGGCGCGCAATTTTGGCGCGCAGCAAGCTTTCGATCCGCGAGACGCTGCCTTCGAGAGCGCCATTAAAGACATGACCGATGGACGAGGAGCCGACCTGGTCATCATTGCCGCTTCCGCGAAGGGCATCGTCGAGCAGGCCGTCGCCATCTCCCGTCCGGGCGCGCGCATCCTGCTGTTTGCGCAAACCTCGCATCAGGAACGAATCGAAGTTTCGGGCGCCGACATCTGTATGGGAGAGAGGGTTATGTGCGGCTCCTATAGCGCTTCTGTTGACCTGCAAAAGGAATCGGCGGACCTGGTCTTTTCAGGCGCTCTCCCTGTAGAAAAATTGATTTCGCACCGATATTCATTAAGCGATATTCATGTTGGAATTGAGCGGGCATTGCATCCAGACGCGGAATCATTGAAGATCGTAGTACAGCCCCAGAGGTGAAAGCCTAGTGACTCAGCAGATGACCGCAGCCGTCTTGTACGGCAAAGAGCAACTGCAAATCGAAATCGTTGATGTGCCGAAGCTCGGGCCGGGCGATGTGCTGGTGCGCGTGCGCGCCGCGCTCACCTGCGGCACCGACGTGAAAGTGTTTCGCCGCGGATACCACGCCCGCATGATCACTCCCCCCGCGCTCTTCGGACATGAGCTGGCGGGCGACATCGTGGCCATGGGAGACAAGGTCGAAGGATTCCGCATCGGTCAGCGCGTGATGGCGGCGAACTCGGCGCCCTGCGGGAAATGTTATTACTGCCAGCGCGAACAAGAAAATCTGTGCACGGATCTGCTGTTTAATAATGGCGCCTATGCCGAATATATTCGCATCCCGGAGCGGATTGTCCAAAAGAACCTGCATCTGATTGAGGATCACGTGGGATATCAGGATGCGGCGCTGGCGGAGCCTCTCGCTTGCGTGCTGCGCGGCCTGGAAGAAAGCAACGTTCGCCCGGGCGATACGGTGGCTGTAATCGGCCTCGGCCCTATCGGAATTATGTTCGTGCGGCTCGCCAAGGCAGTGTACGGGGCCAGGGTGATCGCGATTGGACGCCGTCAGCCGCAGTTGGATCGCGCAGCGCGGATGGGTGCGGATGAGCTGATTGTGAACACCGATGGCACCGATGTGGTTGGCGCCGTGAAAGGCATGACCGAAGGCCGCGGGGCGGATGTCGTGATCGAGGCGGTAGGAATACCGGAACTCTGGCAGCTTGCCACGCAATTGCTGCGGCGCGGCGGCGTGGTGAATTTTTTCGGCGGCTGCGCGAGCGGCACCGCCGTCAATCTGGACACGAATCTGCTGCATTATTCCGAAATAACGTGCAAGGCCAGCTTCCATCACACGCCGGCTTTGATTCGCAGAGCGCTCGAAGTGGTCGGCCGTGGATACGTCACGGCCAAGGACCTGGTGAATGGCGTCGAGCCGCTCGCGAATCTTCTCGAAGTGATGCAGCACCTAATGAGCCACAACGGGCACCTCAAGACGGCGATCATCCCCTGATTGCGCCGGGACGAATTGTGTTTCTCGGGCCCACCGCTTTCCTGAACGATCCGCAACAAATGCAACGGGCGTGGCCCCGGGAAGAATCATTAAATTATACGCGGTGGCTCGCCACGCATCACTATGAGAATTTCCAGGTAGTGAGCTTCCTGCTCCCGAAGCGCCTGCATCAGGATTTCTACAATGTCTATGCGTTCTGCCGCTGGTCGGACGATCTGGGCGACGAGATCGGCGATACCGGGGAAAGCTTGCGCCTTCTCTCCTGGTGGCGCGGCCAACTGCAGGCGATGTACGCCGGGCGCGTGTCGCATCCTGTATTTGTAGCACTCCAGGCAACCATCGCCCAACACCAGTTGCCGATCGAACCCTTCGATCATTTAATCCAGGCCTTCGAACAGGATCAAACTATCACGCGTTACCGGAATTTCGAGGCACTGTTCGAGTACTGCCGCTATTCAGCGAACCCGGTCGGGCGATTGGTGTTGGGGTTGTGCGGTTATCAGGATCCAGAGCGACAGGCGCTCTCCGACGCAACTTGCACAGCGTTGCAGCTCGCCAACTTCTGGCAGGATGTGATTGTGGATCTGCAGAAAGATCGCGTATATCTGCCAATGGATGTTTTGGAGCGGAACGCCTACCCGATCGAGGATCTGTTCGCGCGGCGCTTCGACGATCGCTTCCGAGGAGCCATGAAGGAAGCAGTTGGGGTGGCGCGGGAGTTGTTCCTCAAGGGTCTGCCGCTTGCCGGTCAAGTGGATCGGCGTCTCGCCATCGATCTCGAATTGTTCAGCCGCGGCGGCTTGAAGATCCTCGAAAAGATCGAGCGTCAGGATTACGACGTATTGCGCGCGCGGCCCGTGATTTCTAAGACCGAACGCCTGGGGTTGCTGCTGGGCGCGCTCACGCGGCGGGCATTTACGCGGGCCGCATGACGGTTGAGGAATCCTACACCTGGTGCGAAGGCGTCGCCCGCAGTCAAGCCAAGAACTTTTACTATTCGTTCCTGTTTCTCTCGAAGCCCCAGCGACGTGCGATGTGCGCTATTTACGCCTATATGCGCTACTGCGACGATTTGAGTGACGACGAAGCCGTACCGGACCGCGCCGGGGCGATCGCCCGCTGGCGTTTGGATCTGGATCAGGCACTAGGGGGCCACGCGGGCGATCACGCCGTCTGGCCGGCTTTTATTGACGCGGTGAGCCGGTACCGGATTCCGCATCAGTACTTCCGCGATATGATCGCGGGAATCAGCTCCGATCTGCAGCCGCGCCGTATGCAGACGTTTGACGAACTGTACGATTACTGCTATCACGTGGCGAGCGTCGTGGGACTCGCCATCATTCATATTTTTGGCTTTGAATCCGAGGCTGCTCTCCCGCTGGCGGAGAAATGCGGAATCGCGTTCCAGCTTACCAACATCCTGCGAGACGTACGGGAAGACGCCGGCAAAGACCGCATCTATATCCCGGCGGAAGACTTCGCGCGCTTTGGCGTATCGCCCGAAACCTTTGAGCCCCGCGAGCGGTTCCGCGAGCTGATGAGCTTTGAAGCAAAGCGCGCGCGTGAATATTACCGCGAATCCGCCCCGCTGGTAGCCTTGATCGACGCGCGCAGCCGCACCTCCATGCGCGCCCTCATCGGCATTTATTCGCGCCTGTTAGACCGCATCGTCGCATCCAACTATGACGTCTTGGCGCGCCGCGTTCGCGTCCCCACTTGGGAAAAGCTGTGGGTGCTGATGCGCAGCGTGGCAGCCTGACTACTGCTGTTGTTGCTGCTGCTGCTCGATTTCAGCGGAATCGACAGCCGCCGCGACCCATTCCGGCGGCAAATTCAGCTCGATCTCCTGCAGGGGTGGCGCATCGCAAGGCGCCACTTGAACCGATACCGTGAGCTCGCTCGCCACCTTCCCTTTAAAAATTCCCTTGGTGGGGGGAACGTCGGCGTAATCGCGGCCGATCGCAGTTCGAATATGACGGTCCCCCGCCAGCAGATTGTTGGTGGGATCGAACCCGACCCAGCCCAAGCCTCCCGGCAATAGCGCTTCCACCCAGGCGTGCGTGGCGCCCTCAGCGGAGCGGTCCTGATGATGGGGGCGGTGGCACAAGTAACCGCTCACGTAGCGGCACGGAATTTTTAAGTGCCGCACCATCGCCGTCATAACGTGCGCAAAATCCTGGCATACGCCTCTCCCGGTCTCAATGGCGTGATCGATGGGCGAATCCACCTGGGTTGCCTTAGGAACATAATCGAACCACGAGTACATGGCCGAATTCAGCACCCGCAGGAACGTCAATGGATCTTCGGTTCGTTCGATCTGGAGTTGCGCGTAAAGTTTTTCGAGCGCTGGTGTGGGCTGCGTGAACTCACTGGGCATCAGCATCTCCCAATAATCGCCGGCCGCCACCATTTCATCCAGTTCGCGCCATGCGTCCGATCCCAGCCGTTCCGGCAGCTCCGGAACCGGCTGGATCTCGACCGCGCTTTCGGCCACGATACTCAACTGAGTATGCTTCCCAGGGACATCGAAATGATGGATGGTATTACCGAGATAGTCGCGATATTCATTCATTCGGCCGCGAGGATCGGTGGATAGCTGGAAGGACAAACATCTCTGGGTACCTTCAGTGCGTGGGTGCATGCGCACTTCCATTAAACTCTCGTTTACGGCCGAATCGTAACGAAAACGCGTCAGATGGCGAATGGAATAGAACATCAGGCTCCCAGTGCGGCTTCAATCGGATAAGTGATGTATGTCTGATGCAGGGCGCCGTGGACCTGCCCGCATTGGCGCCGTACCGTTTCCAGGTAAGTATTTAATCCGCCGGCCATGATTTCATCGATTTGCCCGAAGCGCAGCGTGGAGCGCATTCGTCCGGCAATCCGCTCGACGCGCGAAGAGCGGCGTTCAGAAACCTCGGAGCCGATTTCCTTGAGAGCGGACTCGAGAGCGTCGGCCGAGAAGCGAATCGAGTGTGGAAAATGCGGATGCAATACCAGAAATTCCGCGATGCGCACCGGCTGGAGGTCGGCGGTATAGGCTTTGCAATACGATTCGAACGCGGTACAGGAGCGCAGCAGGCCGATCCATTCCAAGTATTCCGCGGCCGAAGCCTCCGGCGACTGGCGGAATTCGTGGAAATGCACGCCTACCAGCATGGAAACCAGGACTGCCCGTTCGAGCGAACGTCCCACCTGGATAAACTGCCACCCCGCCGAATGGGTCATCGTGGAATCCGTAATTCCCTGGAATAAATGCGAGCCTTCCTTGATGGCCGCCAGAAAATCGCGCGATTCCCAGATCTCTTCCGGACGCGCCTGTTTCACTTCGTGGAACAAGCGGTTTAACTGTTCCCACATCTCCGTGCTGATCTGCTCGCGCACCTGACGCGCATTTTCCCGTGCACCCATGATGCAGGCGACGATCGAAGAGGAACTATCTGGATCGTGAATCACCGTGTGCGCCAATACATAGGACAACGGCTGCTGAGGCTCGTTATCCGCTTCTATGCCCAGGGCGCGCAGCATCCGGCCCCAGATGCGGTCATCGGAATCGGTGCCGTGTTCGAGCATCAGATCCAGATGAACATTGATTACGCGCGCCGTATGTTCGGCACGCTCCAGGTAACGGCTCATCCAATACAGACTGTCGGCAACTCTCGATAGCATACGGTTTTCCTAGTATAAAACCCAAGTATCCTTGCTGCCGCCGCCCTGGGACGAGTTGACCACCAGCGACCCCTTTTTCAAAGCCACCCGGGTCAAGCCGCCCGGCACGATGGTAATCTTCTCGCCAAATAGAACGTAGGGACGCAAATCGACATGGCGCGGCTGGACCTTTCCATCGATAACGCACGGCGCCCGCGAGAGGCGTATGGTTGGCTGCGCGATATAGTTGCGAGGGTCAGCTTCGATGCGGCGCCGGAATTCATCGCGTTCCTCGGCAGTGCTCTGCGGACCGATCAACATTCCATAGCCGCCGGACTCGCCCACGGCCTTAACCACATATTTCTCAAGCTCGCCGAGCACGTGCTTCCTTTGCGCCGGGTCGGACATTAGATAGGTCTCGACGTTGTCAAGCACCGGGTCCTCACCCAGGTAGTAGCGGATAATCGCGGGAACATACGCGTAGATCGCCTTATCGTCGGCGACGCCGGTGCCGAGCGCGTTCGCCATGCTGACATTGCCTGCGCGGTAAGCGTTGAATAAACCTGGTACACCCAGCGAAGAATCCGCGCGGAACGCCAAGGGATCGATAAAATCGTCGTCAATCCGGCGATAAATGACGTCTACTCGCCGCAAGCCCTCGGTTGTGCGCATATAGACGAAGTTGTCGTGCGCCACCAGATCGCGGCCTTCCACCAACTCGATTCCCATCTGACGAGCTAGAAAAGCATGCTCGAAATAAGCGGAATTGTAGACCCCCGGAGTCAGCAGCGCGATGGTCGGCTCCATGCTGCCTTGCGGCGCCAATGCCCGCAACGTGGCCAAGAGCGCTTGTGCATAATGCTCGATCGGTTGCACGCCGCATTGGCGAAACAAGTCCGGGAAAATGCGCTTCATCACCTCGCGGCTGGCAAGCATGTAGGAAACGCCGCTCGGCACGCGCAGATTGTCTTCGAGGACCACGAACTCGCCCGAGGGCATACGGATCAGGTCACTGCCGACGACTGTGATGTAAGCATCCTTGCGGACGTGCAGCCCGCGCATTTGCCGGCGGAAATGTTTGCAGCTATAAATAATCTCGCGCGGCACTACGCCGTCATTCAGAATGCGGCCTTCGTGATACAGGTCTTTGAGGAACAGATTTAGTGCGGTGATACGCTGGGTCAAACCGCGCTCGATACGGACCCACTCTTCATTCGTAAGAATACGCGGCAGCAGGTCATTCGGGAAGATGCGCTCCGTACCTTCTTCGCGTCCGTATACCGTGAACGTGATTCCCTGGTGCAAGAAGGATAGGTCCGCGACCTGTTGCCGCCGGTACAATTCCGCCGGGGGCAAGTTTTGCAGCGCCTGGTACATGTGCTCATACTGCGGACGCACGGTACCGGCGGGCTCGATCATCTCATCGTGCGCGTCGTCCAACTCGTAATGTTCAAATGGGGCCGGCAGAGTTTGTCCGGTTGCAGTGCTCGCCATGCTCCCTCCTTGTGTTGCTCTTCAAATCGTGAAGGGCGCTGCCGACGCTTCGGACGAGGAAGACGACTTTCTGATTTTATCACGCCGTAACGCCGTGTTAACTTTTAAATGAATGATGAACTGGAGTGCAGCAGGGGCGATTCTTCTGGCGCTGGCCGTGATCATTGGGGCGTTTGGAGCTCATGCCCTGCAGGGCCGGTTTGACGCATACTCCAAAGGCATTTACGAGACCGGCGTCATGTACCATTTCTTTCACGCACTGGGAATGCTGGCGGTCTCATTCCTCCCTCGTATTGGCGCGTTATCCGGCTCCCGAGCCGCATGGGTGTGCGGACTCCTGCTCGCGGGCGTGCTCCTCTTTTCAGGCAGCCTTTATGTACTTGCCATAAGCGGCGTGCGCATGTGGGGTGCCGTCACCCCATTCGGCGGACTCTGCTTTATCGCGGCGTGGCTTCTCTTGGCGTACTGGCTGTTGCGCGCGGCCTAAGGCACCACTTTTTTCTTCTTGATCCAATCGATAACCGCATCGCGCTGGAGCGGCCCGGTACGCGGGAAACGCAGGGCGGAGGAATTTAGTTGGTCACTGGCCGATTGGTTGGTGGCGGTGAAGTCAGTGGTCGCTACGGTGTATTCGCGGTCGGGATCGACGGGATAACGCTCGGTAATCGAAGGCGGAATATCGCTGCCTCTGAACTTGCCCATCACAATATAGTTGTCAAACGGCAGAATGTTCCAGACATGCCGGATGAGGACCTGCCCCTTAGGCAGCGTGTCGCGGATATTACCGCCATTCACCCATGCGATATCGGCCCCGGTCTCCTCCGCCATGGCCCGCTCGATCATCTTTCGCAATTGTGGGCTTCGGGAGTCCAGGCGCGCTGTCGACTCTCCGATGGGGATATCTACCTGTTTTGAGACTTTGCTCTCCCACTTCGCCACTACCGCAGCAACATCCGGAGCGGGCGGGATTTTAGAATTGATGGGAATCTTGGTCCACTCGGCGGAAAGCACTTTCTTGGCCGCCATGTCCACCTTCAGATCCAGCCGCCCTAATTGATCTCCGTAAGCGCGTACCAACACCGCCACACGTCCGTCCACGTTCATCATGGTGCGATAGCCTACATGACTGTGACCTGCCACCACCACCGATACTTCCGGCACTTGGTGCAGGATTGCGTCAACCTCCGTCTCGTCATGGATGTGAGCCAGAACGACGATCAAGTCCGTGCGATCGCGAATTTCTTGCGCGTATTTGCGGACCGTCTCGACTACCGGCAGGATCCGCCAGGGGCCCGCCGATTCCTGGGTAATCACCGTGCCCACCAGATCGCCCAAAATCGCACCGATGATTCCGACGCGGATTCCGCCCACCGTCTGAATGACATAGGGGCGTGTCATGGTCTTGCCATCCGCGTCGACGATGTTCGCGGAAACTATTGGAAACCGTGCGATACGCATGAATTCCTGAGTGCGGCGCCATCCGTAATCGAATTCATGATTACCCAGCGTCGCGACGTCGAATCCTAAGAGGTTGGCGATCTCATAGATCGGGGAACCATGAAACAGGGTCGAAACCGGCGTTCCTTGCACCAGATCGCCGGCATTCAAGTACAAACATGCCTGGCATCGCGCCTTTTGCCTGCGAACTTCTGTAGCCAGGCGGGCGAAACCGCCATTATTGCGGTCGTCGGGCACGAGATGCGCATGCAGGTCATTCGAATGCAGAATCGTAAGCGGTTTGATTTGTGCCGCTACGGGCGTAAGGCACAAAAGAAGAGCGATCAGCCGCCGGCGGGTCATCAAATCCAGTGTACCTGGAGCAAAAACCTTAGTTGGGCGTCAGGCGAACGCTCGATGGTTATTGGGACGAATTTAGGGCCAAATAGATAGTGTGGAACACTGCGGATCGTGCAATTCGACGCTGAAGGTGGGCGAGATGGTCTGCTGGGCGTGCAGCGCCAACGTACAGGTAAAGAATCCCAAGACGAGCATGCACACGCGTTTTCACAGCATCATCAATGTGCTGTTCATCGTGTTCGCCGTGCTGACGCCGTTGGCGCTGGTATTGCCGGATGGCTATGTTCCATCGTTCAAAAAATGCGTGGCGGGACTAATCGTGATGGGACTGGCGCGCAGCTCGATACAGACCATGACCGATACCCGTAAAGATTGAGCCAAAGTCATCCAAACAACTTCTCGAATGCGTCCCTGGTGCGGGAGCGGATCACATCCAGCGCGCTGAGAGGAATGGGAGTCCACCGCCGCAAGAGCGCGTCGAGCGCGGGAACCTGCGATTCCGACGGCAGCTTCGCTTCGGCATGCCCTGTGAGCAGGCGGATCGCGTGATCGAGTGCGCGATAAAACGTAGCCGCATCATTCAGAAACTGCGCATTCGCGCGATCTAACTGGCCCATGTTTTCGAGTACGTCAATTCGCTCGGGAGTGGTCAGAGCTTTGTAGTACACACCGGCGCTCTTCAGACGCAAGTACATCAGCATGAAGTCGATGTCGTAATATCCGCCGCGGCCGGTCTTGAGCGGGAGCGCGGCGCCCTGTTCCTTTTCCAATTTCATGCGCATCTGGCGCAGGTCAGTCCGCGAACGCCCGCTTTGGCCATAGCGCTGCCAGTCGAGCTCCTGTAACTCATGCAGAAATCGCTCGGCTCGCGCGGCATCTCCCGCGACGGCGCGCGACTTCATGTACGCGATGCCCTCCCACGCTTCGGCGGCCCGCGCGAAATATTCCTTGAAAGAGGATTCGGTCAACACTAGCGGCCCGTCGCCGCCGTTGGGGCGGAGCCGCGTATCCACAGCGAATAAGACCCCGTCCCCGGTATAGGCGGTGATCACGTCGACAATTCGCCCGGCTACGCGGGTCCAGAACTCTAGATGCTGGGCATCGGCGTCGGCGAGCACGAACACCAGGTCTGCGTCCGATGCCAGGTCGAACTCCCGCATTCCTAAGCGGCCCAGGGCAATCACGCCCATTTGGCCGGTGGGTTCATAAGCGGCGTCTTCTGGCTGGTACGCCGCGCGCGCCTCGGAGACGGCAATCTCATAGGCCTGCGCGATCACGGCATCCGCAAGCTCGGAAGTTCTCATCAAGGTATCGAAGATGGGTTCGGATAGACACACGCTGGCCGTTTGTATCCGCACCATCTCACGGCGGAACCATCGGCGCAACCCGCTGACGGTGGCCGGCGGGGCGCTCAGAGCGTGCGTCTCCGACGCCCGAGCCACTTCGTCGAGCAGCTCTGGCGTTCGAATCAATTCTTCGGCAAAGTACGGGCTATGTTCGAATAGGTCGAAGGTATGCGCCCCCAAGCGGGGATCGGCATCCAGCCGGCTCAGCCTGGCCGGATCGCCTGAGATGCGTTCCAGTAGATGCTCAAAGGACTTGAAGCCACGCTGCAGGCCGGGTCCCGCCAGCGCTGCCGCAAGGTGAGGAGCGCGCTGGTCAAGCGCCCGAACCAGATTGCCACCTTGGCGTTGGCTGCCTGCTTCCACGGCGTGCCGCGAGGACGCGCTCGAGTGGACTACGCGCTCGTAAATCTCCTGCACTTGCCCTAAGTGGACCTGGGTCTGGTCCAAAAGCCAGTCAGAAGAACCACGCCCGGCGGGCATGCGGCGAGCCAGCAATTCGAGCGCGTCCGGCTGCAAAGGCAAGGTATGCGTCTGGCGGTCGTCCGCTATCTGCAAGCGGTGCTCGAGTTGGCGCAGGAATTGATAGGCGGACGCCAGGCGTCCATATTCCGCGCCGGAGAGGAAACCTTTGTCTTGTAACCGTGCCAGAGCCAGCATGGTGCCGCCGTGACGCACCCAAGGTTCGGAGCCGCCGTAGAGACGCTGCAGACACTGCACCAGGAACTCGATGTCGCGAATGCCTCCGCGCGCCAGTTTGACGTTTATGGCGCCGGCTGAGGGTCTATTCATGCGGCGATTTCGCGCTGAGATTTTTTCATTGAGGCGTTCACGGGTAGCTGACAGCTCTTCGATCGCCGAAAAGTCCAGTGTGGTCGAATACGTTCGCGGCGTCAGGAAGTCGAGCAAGCCGTTTCCAGTCGCTTTATCGCCGGCCGCCACCCGCGCCTTGATCATCATCTGCAGCTCCCAGTCGCGGGCTCGAGTAGCATAATATTGGCGCGCCGCTTCGAGTGAGATGCACACTTCGCCCTGGCTGCCGTCGGGGCGCAGGCGCAGGTCGACGCGATAGCACATACCTTCGGTGGTGTAGCTGGATAACAGCGAGGTAAGTTGATTCGCCGCTATCACGAAGAATTCGCGATTAGAAATCCTTCCGCTGGGGCCACCGCTGGTTTCGCCATTGGCGTAATACAGAAACATCAGGTCGATGTCGGAACTGTAATTCAGTTCGTTTCCGCCCATTTTGCCGAGCGCGATCACGGCGAAATGCGATTCCAGCCCCTCCCGGGTTTCGGGCGCCCCATATTCGCCGGCCAACTGCTGCCGGATTCGCGCATAGGCCGCTTCCACAAGCGTATCCGCTAGCGCGGTTAGCTCGCCCGTGATTTCAGGAAGTGTGCCCAGACCCAGAACGTCGCGGATCAGGATGCGAAGCAACTGGCGCCGCCGGAACCTGGCGAATTCGAGGGGAGCGGGCTGGCCCACCGGCAATGCGGCTTCGAGCATCTCACGCATCTTTTCGGAAGTGAGAACCCGTTGAAAATTGCCAGCCTCAAGCAACTGCTCCACCCATTCGGGGTGACGCAGGATCTCTTCGGAAAGGAAATGACTATACGTGAATACGGCGATCAAGTAGCGCAAGCCGGCAGTCGAACGCGTTAACCGCTGGAACCAGCTCGGATGCCGCTCGCGTAGCCGCGCAAAATATTGCAAGCCTTGTTCGGGAGCCGGGGACGCGCTCAGCAGGAGGTCCAGCCGGTTGGCTGTCGCCGGAGGCAGTTCGCGCGATAGTTCTCCGATCTCGCGGCTGGCGCGCACGCGGTCGTAGTATGTAAGTTGCCGGAGGCGCTCCATTATGGGGCAAGAACAATTTCGTCACCGGGCCGGATGCGGCCAGGGGCAACGATGGAGGCATAAATTCCGCTCAAACCCCATTTGGGCGAGGAAGGGTCCCCTGCCTGCGCCAGCGCATCGAAGATGGCGGCCTGGATACCGGGGTACATATTTAACGTCTGGCAAGGCCCACGGCGCTTGGTAAGTTCAATCATGACTTCCGGTCCGATTCGCCAGCGCTGCCCGGTGCGCCATTCGCGCCGCGCGATGCCACGGGTGGTGAGGTTCTCGCCGAGCGCGCCGTAAGTTAGAGCGAATCCGCTCGCGGCGAGTTCTTCAATTCCTTCGGCGGTAACCAACAGTAATGCTCGCTCGGGGCCGCCATGAATGGTGGGATGCGCATGGCCGTCCCCTTCCAATCCTAAGGGCGTGACGATGCCTTCCGGAATCGCGACTTTCGGTATCCCTCCGCGAGAGACACTCACTTGAACAAGCTGTCCGCTGGCCACGGGGATTTGGTCCCTAAATGTCGTAATACAGCGCGAATTCGTAGGGATGCGGCCGCAAGCGCACCGCGTCGGCCTCATTCTTGCGCTTATAGGAAATGAAAGTTTCGAGCAGCTCTTCACTGAAGACGTCGCCTTTGAGCAGGAAAGCATGATCGTCTTCGAGACACGTAAGCGCTTCTTCAAGCGACGCCGGCATTGAAGGCACATACTTCATTTCCTCCGGCGAAAGATCGTAGATGTCTTTATCCAGCGGCTCGCCTGGATCTACCTTATTGATGACGCCATCAAGGCCCGCCATCATCATTGACGCGAACGCCAGGTACGGATTCGCCGATGGATCGGGCGGCCGGAATTCCACCCGCTTTGCTTTAGGATTGGCAGAGTACATCGGAATTCGCACCGCCGCCGAACGGTTACGCCGCGAGTAGGCCAGATTCACCGGCGCTTCGTACCCCGGTACCAGACGCTTATAGCTGTTGGTGGTGGGCGCGATCACGGCGGAAAGAGCGCGTGCGTGCTTCAATAGACCGCCGATGTACCACAAGGCCATTTGACTCAGACCCGCATACATTTCGCCGGCGAAGAGAGGCTTGCCTTCGCGCCACAGGCTCTGGTGGGTATGCATGCCGCTGCCGTTATCGCCGAATAGAGGTTTCGGCATGAAGGTGACGCTCTTGCCGTACATGTAGGCGGTATTGCGCGTCACGTACTTGTACAACATCATGTTGTCGGCGGATTTGACCAGTGTGTCGAACTTCTGGTCGATCTCGCACTGGCCGCCGGTGGCGACTTCGTGATGATGGCACTCGATGGTCAGTCCGCAGCGGATCATCACTTCCACCATTTCTGCGCGCAGGTCCTGGTAGTGGTCGGTCGGTGGTACCGGAAAATAGCCTTCCTTATAGCGCGGCCGGTAGCCCAGATTGTTCTCGGCGCGGCTGGAATTCCAGCGGCCCTCTTCGGCATCGATGTAATAGTAGCCGGAGTGCGCGTTCTGGTCGAAACGGACGTTATCAAAAATGAAAAACTCAGCCTCCGCGCCAAAATAGGCAGTGTCGGCCAAGCCGGAATTCTTCAAATACATCTCGGCTTTCTTGGCGATCCACCGGGGATCGCGATCATAGTGTTGCCGGGTGATGGGATCGATGACATCGGCAGTCATTACCAGGGTTTTGGTTTCGTAAAAAGGATCGATGAAGGCGGTGTTTGGGTCGGGGATTAACAGCATGTCGCTTTCGTTGATTGCCGCCCAGCCGCGTATGCTGGAGCCGTCGATGCCGAAACCTTCTGCGAAAGTAGCTTCGTCCAACTGGCTCAGCGGATACGAAATGTGCTGCTGCAAGCCCGGTAGATCGGTGAAGCGGAGGTCCAACTGTTTCGCTTCAAATTTCTTGGCGTATTCGAGGATTTCCTTCGGCGTTTTCGAGGAGGAACTCATTGCTCCATAATACTGGACGCTTCCAGTTTCAGCCGAGTGTCTCGGGAAACCATCCATACCCGGTTCGATAGCGTGCGGCCATAAGTCAAGAGCGGCCTTTCCAATAGGTAATAGCTCAGTGAGGCGGCTCCAAAGGTGAGCGCGACGCTGGGGAGAAAGATGGCGGCTGCCGTCGGGAGCGCGGTGAAAGATCTGCCCACCAGGAAGATCTGCTGCCACAGATAGAGGCCGTAAGAAATACGGCCGGTCCAGCGCAATGGCGCGGATTCCAGAATTCTAAATAACCTGGAGCCCGGCCAGTGCATCACGGACACAAGCACGCAGGGCAACAGCGCGGATTCGACCAATGTTCGAGTAGCGGGGGCCGAACCCGCCAGCGTCCAGGTCCACGCGGCGACCAGAACCACCGCACTGAGAACCCGAAACCAGGGCGCCGTGAACACTTTTAAAAGAGGAACGCGGTACCGGCTGTGCAGCAGAATCGCCAGCGCGCACGCAAACAGGAACGCATCCAGCCGCATGTCGGTTCGCTGCAAAGCCGGGTAGGGCAGAGGATTCATATGAAGCAGGCTCCAAGGGCGCCACAGCAACGTCGCGATCACAAGACTCCCCGCGGTGAGCAGCGCCCGCCGATTTCCTAATATTGCCAGCAGCGCCGGCCAGAGCAGGTAGAAGTGTTCTTCCATCGAGAGCGACCAGAAATGCGCGGTATACCAGGAGCGGTCCGCCCAATAGTTGTTGTAAAAAAATGCGGCGCTCGCGAGTTCGCCCGGGCGCAGTGCTTCCGCGAGCCAACCGGCGCCCGCTAGCATCGGCAGCACCATCAGAAATAGATAGGCCGGCGGCAGAATCCGAAACCCCCGGCGCACGTAGAATCCGAGGAGCGAAATCCGGCCCACTTGAGCGCGCTCCACTAAAAGCAAAGTGGTGATCAAATACCCGCTGATCGCAAAAAACAGGGCGACTCCGGTTCCGCCGAGATGCCCCGCGAAGTAGCTGATCGCGCGCAGAGGGCGCGTAGCGGCTCCCTGGAGCAGGAATCCGTGCGATACCATGACGGCAGCGATGGCAACCCCGCGCCAGCCGTCGAGGGTAGGAATTCGGACTTGCGGCTCCACCTCAATTTGTGGCCTTCGGCCGCCATACTTCTCACCGACTTTCGTACACTGGGCTGTGGAGCAAATCGCGCTCGATTGGACGCCCGAGCCGCACTTCTTTTCGGTGAGCGAACTCGCCACCGCCTTGCGCGGCGTGTTCACCGAATATTTCACCGATATCTGGGTGGCGGGCGAAATTTCCGGCGTAAAGCTGTCTCCCAGTGGCCATTACTATTTCACTCTGAAAGACGAGGGAGCGCAGATGCGCTGCGTCTGCTTTAAGACCGCCGCGCGCTACCTGAAGTTCAAGCCGCAGGATGGCGTCGCGGTACTGGCGCGCGCCCGTGTCGATCTATACGAGGCGCGCGGCGACCTGCAATTGGTGGTCGAAGCGATCGAGCCGCAGGGGCACGGCGCCCTCCAACTAGCCTTCGAGCAGCTTAAAAAGAAATTGGAAGCCGAAGGCCTGTTCGCGGCCGGCCGCAAGCGCGCGCTGCCGTCGCTCCCCGAACGAATCGGAATTGTCACATCGCCCACCGGCGCTGTGATCCAGGACATGCTGCAGGTGTTGGAGCGCCGCTGCCCCGGCCGGCACATCCGCTTGTATCCGGTGCAGGTGCAGGGCGAAGTGGCGGCGGAGCAGGTGGCCGAAGGCATCGAGTATTTCAGCGCGTCGGGATGGGCGCAGGTGGTAATCGTGGCGCGCGGCGGCGGCTCGCTCGAAGATTTGTGGACTTTTAACGAGGAGCGCGTGGCCCGTGCCATCGCCGCCTCGTCGGCCCCGGTGATCTCTGCAGTAGGGCATGAGACCGATTTCACCATCGCCGATTTCGTCGCCGATTTGCGCGCGCCGACACCGTCAGCCGCCGCTGAACTCGTGATCTGCACCCGCGAAAGCCTGCTCGATCGGCTGCACGCGGCGGATCACAAGCTGCTGCAGTCGGTGCGTCTGAAGATCGCCCTGCTCGCGCGCGCCCTGCATAACGTGGCGATCGACCGCGCGCGTTTGCATAGGGCAATCGGCCGGCAAATGCAGCGAATCGATGAGTTGGATTACCGTCTGCGCGAGCTATGGCGGACCTCGCTTGCCGCGCGCAGACGTGCGCTAGAAAGGGCATCGGCGCGCCTGGCGAAACTCGAGATTCGCCTGCAGTTCGCGGCCGCGCGGCGGCGGTTAGAGGCGAGCGACGCCGTGCTCGTCCAGTCGATGCGTCTACGGCTCAGCTGCGGCCAGGGAGCGCTTGGGCAGCTCGAAGCACACCTGAAACAGCTTAGTCCTTTGACCATCCTCGACCGAGGCTACGCCATCGTCGAACGTGAAGGAAAAATTGTGAAATCGCCAGACGACGCGCCGGTGGGTTCGGACGTGAAGGTGCGGGTCGCTCAGGGCGAATTTCGCGCGCGAAGATTTTGAGAATTCCATCATCCTGCGGCTCCATGACTTTTCGTGAGAATCCCTAGCTCGGTACTCATATATCATTCCCAAACAAGATGGTCGGCGTATTGCGCAGTTGCAGGATGGCCACTCAGGAGATGTGAAAAAACTCGCCGCTCGAGAGAATGCATATCGACTCCGAGTGGGACCTCATCGGGTACTCTTCCGATTAGAGGCGAATGGGATCGCGGTGTATGCTGTGAAAGACAGGAAGAATGCATATGAGTAAAACTTTGGAAACTTCCCGGACCGAAAAGCCAACCCTTTACAAGCTTGCTGCTGAAGTGAATCATCTCCGCGAGCGCGCCGAAGACCTACAGGATCTGCACGATCTGAAACAGGCGATACAGCGGAATGGCGACAAGCCCCTGATCCCCTTGGCCAAAGTGAAAAAGGAACTCAACATCGACTAAGGACGCATTCATCGGCTAGGCAACGCGGCGATATAGCCGGTGACGCAGAATCCGGTACCAGGCGGTTTTTATTCCAACCGGTAGTTGGGAGCTTCCTTGGTAATGATCACATCGTGCACATGGCTCTCGCGGAGGCCGGCGGCGCTGACGCGCAGGAATTTGGCCTTCTGATGAAGCTCTGCGATGGTGGCGCAGCCGCAGTAGCCCATGCCGGCGCGCAAGCCGCCCACCAGTTGATATACCAGATCGGCCAGCATTCCTTTGTAAGGCACGCGCCCCTCGATGCCCTCCGGCACCAGTTTGCCGCCGCCAGTTGCTTCCTGCGAGTAACGATCGGCCGAGCCCTGCGACATAGCGCCCATCGAGCCCATCCCGCGATAGCTCTTGAAGGTGCGGCCCTGGTAAAGAATAGTTTCTCCGGGGCTCTCTTCGGTGCCAGCGAGCAGGCTCCCGATCATCACGCAGTCGGCGCCCGCGGCGATGGCTTTCGTGACATCGCCCGAGAATTTGATGCCGCCGTCGGCGATTAACGGGACGCCGCTGCCCTTCGTGGCTCGGGCGCATTCGGCGATGGCGGTAATCTGGGGAACGCCCGCCCCGCTGACGACACGCGTGGTGCAAATCGATCCCGGCCCGATGCCGACCTTGATGCCGTCGACGCCCAGCGCGATCAACTCTTTGGCCCCCTCATAGGTAGCTACATTGCCGGCGATTAACTGCACCTGGGGTAGCGCGCGCTTCAAATTGGCGATGGCATCCATCACGCGCTGGCTGTGACCGTGCGCGGAATCGATCGCCAGCACGTCCACTTTTTTCTGGACCAACTCCTGTGCCCGTTCCAGATAGTCGCCCGAAGAACCGAGCGCCGCTCCCACCCGCAAGCGTCCCTGCGCGTCCTTGGCGGCATTCGGATATTTCAGCTTTTTCTGAATGTCCTTGACCGTGATCAGGCCCTTCAGGTTGTAGTGGTCGTCCACCACCAGTAACTTTTCGACGCGATGCGTATGCAGGATCGCTTCGGCTTCCTCTAACGTGGTGCCCACACCAACCGTGATCAGGTTCTCCTTGGTCATCACGCTCGCGACCGGCAGATCGTAACGCGTCTCGAAGCGCAGATCGCGATTGGTGAGTATGCCAACCAGCTTGCCGTCCTTTGTAACCGGCACTCCGGAGATGCGGTAGCGCTTCATAACGTCGAGCGCGTCGGAAATCTTGTGCTCGGGATCGATAGTCACCGGGTCCACGATCATGCCGCTTTCCGAGCGCTTCACGCGATCCACTTCTTCGGCCTGCTTGTCGATCGACATGTTGCGATGCACGATGCCGATGCCGCCCTGTTGCGCGAGCGCTATAGCCAGGTGGGATTCAGTAACCGTATCCATGGCTGAG
Source organism: Bryobacterales bacterium (assembly GCA_025350625.1). Taxonomy (GTDB): domain Bacteria; phylum Acidobacteriota; class Terriglobia; order Bryobacterales; family Bryobacteraceae; genus Palsa-187. The sequence continues at coordinate 23,897 of JANXXL010000029.1, forward strand.
CTCACCACAGGAATGTTCAAGCCGATATTGCGCGTGAACCAGGTGCGGGTGTCGGTCTCGGCGGGGACGACGCTGCTCCGCGAAGGCACCAGCAGAACGTCGTCAAAAGTGAGGCCTTCCGGGATCGTTTCGGGGATCATGCGGGGTACCTTTGATAATACAGCATGCTCCGAAAACGGACGCTCAAGAATAGATCATGAACTCCAGCAGGTTGCCATCGGGATCGCGCACGTAGACGCTGGATCCAGTCTTTCTGCGTCCGCCCTGCCGCGGACCCGGCCCTTCGATGACCTTGGCGCCAGCCCGGTCGAGCATGGCTTTCAGCGCCCCAGGCGTTCCCTGCCAGACGAAGCAGAGATCGCCGCAAGGAGGTTGGGCAGCGGGGGCGCGCAGGGTGAACGATTTATCCCGCCACCTTTGGGGGCGATGAAAATTGATCATGTTGTCGCCGATATGCACGGAACACGCGGTAGCGCTTTCGGTCACGTCGAACCCCAGACCCCGATAGAAGGCAACCATGCTCTCCGTATTTTGCATCGGCAGAGCCACGTGATCGAAGCCGCTCACTTTACCGGGGGACTGTGCACGCACGGCCCCGGCCGCCGCCAAGCCTCCAATAAATCTTCGCCGGGATGCACGCGCCGCCGCCGTTTTCTTGGGCATTCCGCCCAGTATATACCGCAACCGTAACGCGCTTCTAACGGTGGCCGAGTGGTCCTCAAAGGGGGGGAGTTCTAAGACAAGTCACTAAGAAGGAGTCAGCATGTTTCCCGAGTTTCGCGTGGGGCATTTCACGGGATACTACTTGTGAAGCCTATGTCTACCCCCATCGCCGCCAAGTTCCAGGATCACTATGAAGTGCTGGGTATTGAACCCAAAGCCGACTCCGATGCGATTCAGCACGCCTATGCGGAACTGGCACAAAAGTTTCATCCCAATAATCCCGACACCGGAGACCAGGAAGCGTTCGAGGCCACTAATATAGCCTACGAAGTTCTCTCCGATCCGGCCCAGCGGCACGCATTCGACAAATTGAAAGGTGTAGCCGAGGATTTGAGCTGTCCTAAATTCAGCGGCTTGGGATTCTTCAATTCGCTGGGACGCGAAGCCGGCCTGCGCGCCGCGCTCTTGTGCATTCTTTATGACCGCCGCAGGAACAAGCCGTTAAAGCCGGGCCTGCCCATGCGGTACGTGGAAGCCATGCTGGCCGCGTCGGTCGAGGAATTGTTCTTTGTGTTGTGGTATGCGAAGCAGCGCGGTTGGGTTGCGAGCGACGATAAGAGCAACCTGCTGATCACGGTGCAAGGCATGGATTATCTTGAAAGCAATCCGCCTACGGCTGCGCTGGTGATGCCCTACATCAAGCCCACGGCGCTCGACGAACCGGAGGAACCGGCCAACGTGCTGGTAGCGGCGCTCGATGCCGCTCGCGCCAGCCGGGCCTTCAAAACCGACAACGCTTCCGAAATGAACGGATCCGCTCATCCCGCGCCGGTAGTTCCGAATTAGCAACTTGAAAGGGAAAACCGCCGGCCCGGCCCGGTTCCATTGAGAAACCCTGCGCGACACGGCGGATATCCGAATGCGCCTGGAAGGCGCGGTGCTGAAGTTCAGGTTAGCTGCCCTGAGTAGATGCAATAGCCAGGGTGGATCCGACCTTTGAAAAGATCGAGCTGATACTCGACGCGACACCCGGCATGACGGCGCCCGCTGCAACCGCGACGAAACCCGCCATCAATGCGTACTCAATAAGATCCTGCCCACGCGTGTCTTTCAAGGCTTTCAGTTTCAATAATAGATTTTTCATTACAAGTTCTCCTCTTAATTTGTATCGACACATTCTGTCGTTGATTGACAATAACAGTCATCTTGTTTTGAGAACATCAGGATTCGGGTGCGAGTATCGTTCTAAAAGACCCCACGTAAAAGCCGCTAAACCGTACCACTTGCGAGTTCTTATGCCTATCGCGGACCGTCTGTGCGGTACTATTCCAGGCGACTCGCGAATTCGGTTTCTTGCGCTAACGCTGCTCTCACTGCGGGACGTAACAGCAGAATCATCAGGCCGGAGGCGATCGAGCAAATCGCCAAAAACACGAGCGCTGCTTCAAAACCTCCGAAGCGATCGCTCGTGAAGCCGATCACGTAAGGACCGATGAAGCCGCCCAGATTGCCGAAGGAGTTGATCAAGCCGATGCTCGCCGCCGCCGCGGTTTTCCCCAGCAGAATATTGGGCAACGGCCAGAAGCCCGGGTGGGCGCTATAGAACCCAATGGTGGCGATCGAGAGAAGAAACACGCTGACCCACACATTGCCGGTGGTGAAGACGCATAACAGCATGGCGACTCCGGCCATGGTGCGTGGAATAGCCGCATGCCAGATGCGTTCGCCGGTGCGGTCTGAATGCCAGCCGTTGAGCATCATTGCGGGCAGCGCGCAGAGCGCCGGAATCGCCGAAATAAGACTGACTTGCGAGAGGCCATAGGTCGAAAGACCCTGCACCATTTTAGGAAGCCACAAGCTGACTCCGTACGTGGCGGTCAGCCCCAGCATGAGAGTCACCGCCATCAGCAGCACCGTCGGATTCCGCACAGCTTGCCACGCCGAACGCAACGTCGACGAATGCGACGATTTTTCAGCGCGGCGCAGTTGGCTCACCAGCCATTCGCGTTCGTCGTCCTTCAACCACTTGGCTTCTTCCGGGTAGTCGGTCAGATAAAAGATAGTAATGATGCCCAAGATCACCGCCGGCACGCCTTCGAGGAGCAGCAGCCAGCGCCAGCCGGGAAGCCCCATCCAGTGAATCTTCAGAAAAATAGCCGAGAGTGGACCGCCTATCACCGCCGACGCCGGGATGGCGGCGAAGAAAATCGCGATGGCTTTGCCGCGATCCTCCGGCCGGTACCAGTGGCTCAGATAGACGATGATGCCGGGAACAAATCCGGCTTCGGCAATTCCCAGCAGGAAACGCAGCCAGTAAAATTGTTGTTCAGTGCGGATCAAGCCGGTGAGCGTCGCCACCAGGCCCCAGGTGATCATGATGCGCGCGATCCATTTGCGCGCACTCCAGACTTCTGCGAGGATCGAGCCGGGGACTTCGAGGAGAAAATAGCCGATGAAGAAAATGCCTCCGCCCAAGCCGAATACGTAATTAGAGAAGCCCAGCTCCCGGGTCATCTGCAGGCCAGCGAAGCCTACGTTGACGCGATCCAGGTAGGAAATGACGAACAGCACGAATACGAAGGGCAGCAGGCGGCGGTTGACGTGCCTGCGAGTCCGTTCGGCGAGCGTGAGCGGAGATGATATTACCGGGCCCATGACGTGGTCTAGGAACGACGCAGTGTAGCACGCTTAGCGGGTTTTTTTGTTGCCGGTGGCGGCGGCGATCACGGATTCGCGGTCGCCACGGGTCCAGGCGTCCTGAATCTGCTGCTCGGTCAGCCCGGCCACGCGACCGGTGAGGATGAAAGCTGGCAGGGCGTGCTCGAGAGTCTTCCAGCGCGACATCTCGGTCAGGGCGGGGAGGGCGCGCTGGCGCAACTGGCCGAGCATTTGCGGGTCGCGGCTGTCGGTGAGAAGTTGCAGGGCGTTCAAGGCGCGCTCGCGGTCGGACCAGGAAAGCGAATTGAGCATTTCGATCAACCAGGTGGGCTCCAGTTTGATCCCGGAATCCGGGTGGAGGCGCGCGTAGACCGCCAGCGCAACGATGGCGCGGGCCGCGTTCGAGCGCACGCCGGGATCGGCATCGCGGAGAGCGAACTGAAGGTCGCCGGCCACCTGGTCCTTTTTGGGAGCGTACCCGATGATATAGGCCGCCATGGCCCGCTGCTCGTCGTCGGAGGAATTGCGCAACACGTTGCGCAACTCGCCGAGGTGCTCGACGGCGAGGGCGGGAAACTGTTGCTGCACTTCGCGCACCAGAGGATCGGCCATCAGAGAGTGGCCATGGGTGAGATCTTCGGCGATCGATCCGCGGCGGACGGCGTCCTCAAAGGCATCGAAGAACCGCCGGTAGAGCGCGACGACATCGGGCGGCAATACGGCCTCGCCTTCAGGGGCTTCGCGCAGATCGAAATGCGCCGCGCCGCGCTCTTCAATGCCGACATAGAGCACCATGCGTCTGCCGTCGCAACATACCGCTTCAAGATGCGACTCGATCACCCCGGGAAGAGCGTCAAGCCGCTCTTCGACATTGGCCTTGGAGGGAGGAAACGGGTCGCCCTCCTTAAAGGCGAGAGTCTTGCGGATGCGGTCTTCGGTAACTTTATTGAGACCGTAAAAATCGATAACGCCGACGACGGGTGCGGTGGGAGCGGTGGCGACGGGCACCTGCGCGCTTGCCATGGTGCAAGCGGTCGCCAATACCGTGGTCATGAGTACTCTCTGCAGCAGCCGCATTGAACCTCTAGACGCGCGGCGAGGCACTTGCGCTACGCTTGTTTTTCGGCCATGGGACCGATGACCGGCAGCACCCAGCGCTCGCGGTTATAGGCCTTATACATCAGCATCAGCACGAGAATAAGACCACCCAGCATTAAACCTCCGTGGAGCACGGTGGCAAGCATGAATCCTAGAATTGGGACAACCGTAAGCACCACACCAAGGAAAATTGAAAGCAGAATATGCAAAGCAAACCATGCGATGGCGAGGAATATCGCTTGGAAGGCATGAAAACGGATCACCCGATTGCTGTTGTAGGGTTCCAACACGAGAAAGAGGATGGCTCCCAGAAACGTATAACACAGCGCACAAGCGATATTTTCATCCAAATCAGCGGTTTTAGCCGTTGACGGCGGGCCCGCGCCCGAGTAGGGGGGCGGGGGAGGCGGCGGCGCTGCGGAACTGGAGGCGCCCGGGGCCGCTGGAGCGGGCGCACCGCATTTGGCACAAAATCGTCCTTGAACTTCGGAACCGCAGTTCGTGCAGAACGCCATCGATTGCACCTCGATTCATCAAATGTACTCGAAACCAGAGGGGGGTGCAATGAAAGAGCGGGCTGTCGTTGATACACTGGGGCTCAATGGCCTGAGGCCAGGCGGAACGGGGGACAAGCGCCATGCAGTGGTACTACGCCGAAGCCGGGAATCGCATAGGGCCGATCGAAGAGACCGAGTTGAACCGGCTGGTCACGATGGGGACGGTCCGCCCAGATACCCTGGTGTGGCATGAAGGGTTGGCGTCCTGGCAGCCCCTGGGGATTGTACGAGGAATGCCGGCGGCGGCGGTCCACGCCACCGCGCGGCGCTATGGCGGATTTTGGATTCGTTTTGTCGCACGCCTGATCGATGGCATCATACTGGCGATCATCAACGGCATCGTGCGCATTCCGTTCATGATGATGTTTGGGGCAGGAATGGGCTTTGGACTCGACCGGGGCCTGCGCGGAGGGCTGCTTTTCGGGCCCGCTATGGCGGGCGTCATGGGAATCTCCACGCTGATCGGGATCGCGCTGGGGACGGCCTACGACGTTTACTTTTTGTCGGCGCATGGAGCGACGCCTGGGAAAATGGCGCTCGGGCTGCGCGTGATCCGGGCGGACGGCGGGCCCATTTCGCCAATGCTGGCTCTGGCGCGGCATTTTGCCGAATGGATCAGCGCCATTATCCTCTTGATCGGCTACATCATCGCTGGGTTCGATCCGGAGAAGCGGGCCTTGCATGACCGGATTTGCGAGACGCGCGTGATCTATTCCCGGTAAAGCGATACCGGCGGAGGCATTGCGCCGCTGGCCCAAGTATGTTGAAGTTAAAGAGATGACCTGCCGTAAACTCCTGTTTTTTCTGCCAGTTGTAATGATTGTCGCGTCATGCAGCCGGGATCCAAAGGTGCAAGCGAAACGGTACGTAGAAAACGGCAACAAGTTCTACGAAAAGAGCAAGTTCAAAGAAGCGTCGATTATGTACCGCCGCGCCCTGCAAAAAGACTTGCGCTATGGCGAAGCCTACTACCGTTTGGCCCTGGCCGACATTAAATTGGCCTCTTATGGAGATGCGGTGCGGTCCTTGCACCGGGCCGTCGAACTGCAGCCCGAAAATTCAGATGCAGTGGTGAAGCTAGCCGACATCTACATGGTGGCTGTCGCAGAGGACCGGGAGCACGGCGGAGAATTGCTCAAAGAAATAAAAGAACTCTCCGAGAAACTGCTGCAACGAGACCCGAATTCCTACGAAGGGCACCGCATTCGGGGACAGTTGGCGTTGCTGCAGAACGATGCCGCTACTGCCGTCGAGCAGCTCCAGGCCGCCCAGCGCGTCAAACCCGATGCTATCGAGCTGTCATTGGCGTTATTCCAGGCGCTCTTCTCAAATAAACAGCCGGCCGAAGCGGAAAAGCTGGCCTTGAACGTAATCGATAAGAATAAAGCCTTCGCCCCTATGTATGACATGTTGTATCTGTACTACATAGCGTTGAAGCAGCCCGCAGAGGCCGAAAAGATTCTCAAGAGAAAAGTAGAAAGCAATCCGCAGCAGCCCAATTATTTGATTCAATTGGCGGCGCATTATCTGCAAACCAAACAGCGCGACGAATTGGACGGCGTGATGCGGCGCCTCTCCGATGAGAAGCAATATCCGGAAGGCCATTTGCTAGCCGGAGATTTCTTTTTTTTCCGGGCCCGCGAGTTCGAGTTGGCACGGATCCAATACGAAGCGGGGGTGA
>JANXXL010000112.1 GCA_025350625.1 Bryobacterales bacterium
GGCGGGGCGTCCTGTTCGGGCATCTTGGTACGATAACATGCCATGGCATTGATCACTCTTTCCGGCGCGCCGGGGTGCCGGACGGAAGAGATCGCTCGGATCTGCGCACAACGTTTACGGTTCGAACTCATTACCGAAAGCCGGCTGCGCGCCATGATGGACGCCGAGTTTGGGGCTTCCTTTCCCATTCCGGACCGCGCCTACCGGCATGTCGTCGCTTCCATGCTTGCACGCCTTGCAGTGGACCACCACGTGGTCGCCGCGGCACATGGTTCGGAGGTTCTATTCAAACATCTTCCCGGCGCATTGCGCGTGCAGATTGCGGCTCCCGAATCCCGCCGGGCCGGTTCACTGATGATTGACTTCCAGATTGAACGGCTGGCGGCGCTTGAGTTGTTGCACAAACTCGAAGACGACGAGAAGTCCGACCGCAAGCGGAAGTTCGGACGGTCCGTCCCGCGGCTATCGGATTTCGACATCAGCTTGAATGAAGAGTTCCTGGATTGCGAACAGACGGCATCCATCATTGAGAGTGTGGCCGCTTCCATGGGGCTTGTCGAGCAGGGCTTGTTGCCCGCCGGCGCCGAAGCGCAGCTGCAGTTTCAACTGCGTCTCCAACTGGCGCGTTACGGAATAGTGCCACCGGGGAGAATGAGCATCAAGCGCGCCGCCTTCATGCATCCCAGTGAAGAAATCTTTGCCAATCTGCTCGATTTCTACCGCATCGCCTGGGAGTATGAGCCGCGCAGCTTTCCGGTGCAATGGGGCAGGGACGGCAAGCCGCTTGAAAGCTTCACGCCCGATTTCTACTTACCCGAAGTGGATCTCTACGTCGAGTTAACCACAATGAAACAGGCCCATGTGACAAAGAAAAACCGCAAAGTGAAACTGTTGCGAACCATCTACCCGCACATCAACATTCAGGTGTTCTACCAGAAAGATTTTCAGAATCTCATCTTTAAGTACGGTCTTGGCGACCGGACCGCTCAGGCCCAGTCATGAAGCAACCGGTACGCCGGCTGTTCTTCTCACGCCTCGCGCGCCGGAAGGAAGCGGTGCTCAATTGCGGGAACAGTTGTTTCATGGCGGGCGTTAAAGTATGAGTAAAATGATCCCGCCGCATATTGATCGCGTGCTGTTTACCGAAGAGCAGATTCGGGAACGCGTGAAAGCGGTGGCGGAAGAGATTACGGAGAAATATCGCGGCCGGGAATTGAAGCTGATCGGCGTGCTGAAGGGTTCCGTGTTTTTCCTGACCGCGCTGGCCAGGGAAATCGGTCTGCCGGTGAAAATCGACTTTCTGGCAATTTCCAGCTTCGGAAATCAGAAGTCGGCGCCGGGCCTGGTGCGCATTGCGAAAGATCTGGACGACAGCATTGAGGGCGAAGACGTGCTGTTGATTGAGGATATCGTCGATACGGGATTCACCACGCGCTACCTGTTGCAAAACCTGGCAGGACGGGGGCCGAATTCGCTTTCGATCTGCACGCTGCTGGACCGGACGACGCGGCGCATCGTACAGGTGCCGGTGGAGTTCCGTTGCTTTGAGATCGACGATCGGTTCGTGGTCGGCTTCGGGCTGGATGACCGGCAGCTCTACCGCAATCTGGAATATTTGGCGGTAATGAAACCAGACGGGAAGTAAGGGCGTATCCTAGATAGTTGGACCAAGAAAAGCCGGACACTGAGAAGTTAGACTACGCAACGAGTATCGACGAACGCTACTCCGCGCTGCTGGCGGCGGCGCGTCCCAGCGTAATCGGCAGCCCCGAGGAACACGAGCGCCTGTTGAATGAGGCGGAAGAGCTGGTGGAGAAAGGCAACATCCTTGCTCCGGAAGAAGTAAAGCTGCTGTCTCTTCTGGTCTTTCTAATCGAAGCTTATGAAGCGGGTCTTGAGGAAGACGAAGGCCATGATGAAGACCATGACGAGCCCTCCCTCACGGTGAACCCTCCGGAACCCTACGAAACGCTGCAACGGTTGCTGCGCGCCCGGCAATTGGAACTATCCGATGTGGAGCATGTGTTCGGGAACGGCCATCTCGCCCGCGAAGTTCTCACGGGCCAGAGGGCAATTTCGAGAGGCCAGGCTAGAGAGTTGGCCAAATTCTTCCAGGTTCCGGCGAAGCTGTTTTACTAGTGTGCTATCCCGGCTAATTCTTTACAACATGCTACTGGTCATAAGGTGGGGCAGACACCTTGTGTGCGCGCGACCCCTCGGCGAGCGCTCTTGCGACCGTCGTCAACTGTTACGGGGCACAGGACACTAGACCGCCGGCGTCGTTATTACACAGCGAGCAACGGGAAGACGCCGCGATCCTTCAGCCCCGAAAGCGCAAGTCCATACCGGCCGCGAACCCCGGTCTTCTCGAAAATGTGTTTGAGATGTATTTTCACGGTGCCTGGACGAATTCCGAGTTCCCGCCCTATTTCTTTGTTCTTCAGGCCCTGTTCCACCAGTTCCATGACTTGCTGCTCGCGGGGAGTCAACTCCGAGCGGGGATAACGGTCCGGCCGGGCTGTTTCGCGGAAAACGGCGTCCTCCATCCAGGTGGTGCCGGCGCGCACAGCGCGGAGGCAGTTCAGCAGCGTTCCCAGTTCGGCCGTCTTGCGCACAATGCCGCGGGCGCCGATTTGGAAAAAGCGCAGAGCCTCTGCCTCTGATATCGAGTTTCCCCAAACAATGCAGGCTGTCGGCGACCGCGAATCCCTGGCCGAGGCGAGCCATTCGAATATCGCCTGGACACCGAAAGCTTTGTCGAGGATCACCATATCGGGCTTGTGCGTCAGCACAGCGTCAAGGGCAGCCGCGAGTGTGGATACCGCCATGGAGAATTGTAGTTCTTCGCAACCGCTCAGCAACATGCGTATCCCTTCAGCCGTGACCGGCTGTGTTTCGCAAATCGCTATCGTCGATTTTTTCAGGGTCTCGATCATCATATAGACTGTAAGTAACGCATTCGAAGCTTCTGGTCTTGGATCATGCGCCTTTGTTCGAAAACGCGATGGGCCAGCTTCTAAGAATCATATCGGCGCGCAGGCGCAATGATTGAGTGAAAATCGCAAGCAAGTACTCTCAAGTTTTCTATGTACGCCGCCGATGTGCTGACTAGCGCGACGGTGCTGGAGATAGATCCAACTTACTATGCCGATCATCGACGCAAGGTATTATAAAACCCTGGTCATTTGCCCTAACAAGAGCATGGCCAATGAGTTAGCGCCGATTCTCTCGTACGGGCTGCCGCTTGCGCCGGTCCACGTAACGCACGATTATCCGTCGCGCCGGCCGTTAATCGACCTGCTAAAGAAAATCGATCCGAAGCTTTGTTTTCTTGATTTCTCGACCAACCTGGAGATGGCGCTTGCCACCGCCGCCGAATTGCAAGGTCTGAATGCCAGCCTTCCGGTGGTCGCCTTGCTGCCGGGTAATAATCCGGATCTGATCCTGCGATGTTTGCGCCAGGGAGCCGCGGACTTTCTGATCCGCCCGTTCACCAGCGACCAGATCGACGCTGCCGTCGAAAAAGTCGCTCGGCGGCTTCCACCGCCATCGGCTCGAGCCGGCGGCGCCAAGACGATCGCCGTCTTCCCTGCCAAAGGAGCCTGCGGCGCCACCACCATTGCCTGCAATCTGGCATTTCAAAGCAAGCGGCTGGGATCAAAGAAGATTTTGCTGGCCGATCTGGATCCGTTGACCGGCACGATTTCCTTTCTGCTGAAGCTCAAATCCGGCTACAGCTTCATGGATGTCCTCAGCCGCCAGGCCAGCCTCGACGGAGATCTGTGGAAGCAGATGGTCACCGTGCATCAGGGAATCGACGTGCTGCTCTCGCCCGAAAATCTGGTGAATGGACTCGACGAGTTAACCGACGCCAGCCCCATTCTCGATTTCGCCCAGGCATCCTATGAAACGATTATTATCGATTGCGGCAATTCGTACACGAACTGGAATCTTTCGATAGCCTATCTTTGCGATGAACTCGTCCTGGTCACCACCAATGAACTTCCAGCCCTGCAATCGGCCCAGCGGGCGCTGGCCTGGTTCGATCAGCACCGGATCGAGCAATCGAAAATCCGGGTGGTGGTTAATCGCTATGAACGGGAAATCGGACTGAACAGCGACGTGATCAGCAGCGCCCTGCAGACCGATGTCTTCCAGGTGATCCCGGCCGATTACGAGGCGGTGCAGAAGTCGCAGATGGATGGAAAACCGCTGCCCGCGGGGTGCGCGGCCGCGAAAAGCGTGGCGGCGCTGGCGGATAAAATTTGCACCCGGCGGGATAAGCCGGCTGACGACAAGAAGCCTTCGTCGTTGACGGGCGGCTTCAAATCGCTGTTTTCGAGAGCCGGTTCCTAGTGTAGTGTCCAAGAAATAGCTGGACAGATCGAATACTGCGGTTCCGCGCAAAATCTGCGTTAACCGGCGTCGATCGGGAGCTAATACTGGGCGGCGCATAATTATTGGCCGTGGATGGACGCCGATAAACGCGGATTTGGGGTGAGCCCCTCGGGTGAGATACGACTTGGCGTGTCCAGCTATTTCTTGGACACTACACTAGCGGGAGTTTACAAGATCTAGCGGAAGTTGATATGGAAGAGTGCTCGCTTCCGGCCTCCATTAATCGCGCGGTTTGTCCCGCCGGCAAGCTGCTATTCGCCGACTGGTATGGGCAACTATCCTGACTCGTCTCCCGCCTCCAGGTCCGGCTGCACCGTCGTCGCCGAAACTTCTGGAACCATATTGGATCTGGCCACCGCCAAACACGTCCTCGACTGCGAAATCAAACCACCCATCGCCTAATCGGCTTCAACCGGATCTCCGAGCCCTCGTCTTTTACGGCACGAACTTCTTCGCCTGCATCAACCTAAATCCGGCAGTTCGAATCCTGCGGATCGTGCCAAGCCGCTGAAATAGCTCAGACTTTCAGCTGCTTCCCGGTTCGCAATTCGGGGGATAACTGATCCGATTGCAATTGCTTCCGGGCTAAGAACCGATCTGGTTTTGGGTGCCTCCAACTGCCGGATCCAGAATCAAAACCCGTACATCTGCCAAACTTCCCCAGCGGGGACATAACACGCAGACGCACGCCGATCTTCGCCCAGTCAGCCTCGGCCTGCCGGTCATCGCCGATTTCCACATCCCTTTGTTCCGCAGGGTTGTTCCCCGCAAGATTAACGACAGCGACGAGTTTCGCGCCATCGCCAAGGAACTCTCTGCCGTTACCGGTAACTGGCCGAACCAGGAAAGACTTAGATCTTTTCTGCCCAGTCACTTAAGATTCCCGATAATGATTAGAATTGTGCGCCTATAGGCGCAACCAGGCCGCGATGCAGAGCCCCGGTCCAGGGAAGCGCTTCACCTGTAAGACCCTCATTCGATGAAGGCATCCCCGGCGCAGCCAAAGCAGTCAAATGGTCACCAACTCCGGCAGGCGCAATTATTGAGCAGTCCAAGTCCCCCGCTGCTGCCAGTTGCT